>DRHF01000461.1 GCA_011049715.1 Desulfobacterales bacterium | reverse complement strand
TCACAACCGCAAATATTTTGGACACAATACCCCCGGCTCTGATGGACAGAATGGAAGTTCTCAAACTTCTGGGTTACACACTGGATGAAAAAATTAAAATTGCTTTTCGCTTCCTTATTCCGCGTCAACTGGAGGCACACGGTCTCGTGGGCGATCACCTTACATTTACAAGAGTGGCTATAAAAAGAATCATATCGGACTACACCCGGGAGGCCGGGTTGAGAAATCTGGAACGGGAGATTGCCACCATTTGCCGTGGTGTTGCCAGCAAAATCGCACAGGAAGAGACAAAAAAGGTGATGATAAAGGTAAAGGACATCGCCAGATACCTCGGACCGATACGTTTTACTTCCGAGACAAGCGCACGGGTTTCGACGCCTGGGGTCGCCACGGGAATGGCATGGACACAGAGCGGCGGAGAAATTCTCTTTATTGAAGCCACCGCCATGAAAGGAAATAAGCATCTTACATTAACCGGGCAACTCGGAGATGTGATGAAAGAATCCGCAACTGCTGCTTTGAGTTTTATCAGGGCAAACGCAAAGGCGATCGAAATCGATGAGGACTTTTTTGAAAAAAAGGATCTTCATATACATATACCTGCCGGTGCGATCCCCAAGGACGGTCCCTCAGCCGGAGTTACCATGCTGACGGCGCTCGTTTCACTTCTAACCAACCAGACGATCCAAAAAGATCTTTCCATGACCGGCGAGATAACGCTCCGGGGGCAAGTGTTGCCAGTCGGGGGGGTAAAGGAAAAGGTTCTAGCTGCCCACCGAGCAGGTATTAAAACCATTATCGTGCCAAAGGGGAACAAAAAAGATATAGAAGACATCCCTAAAAAAATTCAACAGGATATCCATTTTCACTTTGCTGACAAAATGATGGATGTTTTAAAAATCGCCCTCAAAAATAAACAACCCCATTCAAAAAAGTTGAGTGAATAATCCAGTAAATTTTACATTCTAGAGCCTCAACGCGTTATCCAACCGATGTGTCGGTCGGTTTAAAACACTAGATCCAACCCATGATCGTTTCGTCAAAAAATAAATATACGCACCGCTTTTATCGTTTTCTTTTGGTCAGCGGCCTATTTTTACTTCTGGTCCAGGGCTGTTTCAACTTAAGAAAGCCTCCTGATCGACCCGCAGGATATTCCAAACCGTATCGGGTGATGGGAAAATGGTACCAACCTATTCCATATTCAAAAGGATTCCAGCAGCAGGGGATCGCATCATGGTATGGTAAAAAGTTTCACGGTCGAAAAACTTCCAGCGGAGAAATTTACAACATGTATGCGGTTTCAGCCGCCCATAAAACCCTTCCTCTCGGTACCTATGTGAGGGTACACAACCTTAACAACAACAAAAAACTCGATGTCAGAATTAACGATCGTGGCCCATTTGTTAGCGGTAGAATCATTGATCTTTCTTATATGGCGGCAAAAAAAATCGGCATGGCCGGGGCCGGCACCGCCCCGGTAAAGATTATGGCTCTCGGCGCGCCGGGAGGAACGAGCAGCCAAAGCAAGATGGGTGCTTCCTATGTCCCCATCGATTATTACCGGGGCAATTTCACCATTCAGGTGGGCGCTTTCTCAAAACGACAAAACGCTGAGAAATTTAAACAAAAACTTGACCAAAAATTTAAGAACGCACATATCACCATTGGCCAGATTGGCGATGAAAAGATCTATCGGGTACGCGTCGGTAAATCCCACACGTTGAAACAAGCGGTCGAATACGAAAATATTCTGATTCAAAATGGACACCCGGATGCGTTCGTGGTTGCAGAGTAATTGAAGGGGGCGCATGACGCTGGAAAAGGTCGTTTTCCTTGATAGGGATGGTGTAATCAATCGGGATTCCCCGGATTACATCAAGAGCTGGTCTGAGTTTGAGTTTCTACCGCGGAGCATAGAAGCGTTGGTCCATCTGACATTGGCCGGATTTTCCACAATTATCATTACAAACCAGTCCGTTATCAACCGAAACATGACGTCCAGAAAGACTCTTGAATCGATCCATGATAGGATGACAACTGCTGTGGGCCGCCGGGGGGGTGAAATTAAAGATATTTTTTATTGTCCGCATCGACCTGAAGATAGATGCAGTTGTCGTAAACCGAAACCCGGATTGATTTTCAGGTCACAGCAAGCCTACCAGATCGATCTTGCAAAGACATTCATGGTCGGGGACAGCATAAAAGATATCGAGTGCGCAAAAAATGCCGGTTGCGGCTATTCTGCTTTAGTAAAAACCGGCAATGGCAAAGCGGCTGAAAAAATATTATCCGAAAGAAAAATCTATCCCGACCATATGGCAGAAGACCTTTATGAAGCCGTCCATTGGATCACTTCACAACAGGAAAATAAATAAGGCTCAGTTGGCTATCAAATCTCACAATTTTTTTTAAAATTTCCAGTGTTTAACCCGCCATTGATATGACCACCCTTGAGGGCCACATAGAACGAATCACATTCCATAATCCGGATAACCATTTTACCATTGCCCGATTTAAAATCCCAAAAACCAAAAAACCTGTAACCGTGCTTGGCTACCTGCCTGATCCTAAACCTGGGGAGACGCTCGAGATCAATGGAAAATGGGAAACCCATGCTAAATATGGGGATCAGCTGAGAATCGAGTCGTTTGAAGTGATACTCCCGGATACGATTGAGGGTATTCGAAAATATTTAACTTCCGGATTTGTCAGCGGGTTAAGTGCAAAGAAGGTTTTGGGTATCATAGATCATTTTGGAGAAAAAACTTTAGAAATCATTGAAAGGGAGCCGCATCGATTGTCCGAGGTAAAGGGGATCGGTGTTCTGACGGCCGATCGAATTGCAACCTCGTGGAGAAGGAACCATGTGGTAAGAAGCCTGATGCTGTTCCTACGCGAGATGGGAATCAAAATATCCTATGGTGCTAGAATTTTTAAAGAATATGGCGAGGACGCCATGCAGATCATCCAGGACAACCCTTATCAGGTTGTACGGGATATACCCGGAATCGGTTTTGTCGTTGCGGATGCGGTTGCGCAGAACGTCGGTGTCCCAAAAGACGATCCAAAAAGAATCGAGGCATGCATCAATCATCTGGTGGAGCAAGCTGTTTCCGAAGGGCATCTCTTCATATACGAAGACGAACTGATCGGAAAGTGCGCAGAACTGTTTCAAATTGATCGAGAGATGGCTGAAGATGCACTGATTTCACTCTCCGAGGATGGATCGGTTTTTATCGAGCAGGATAAAAGGGTATCCGAAGTCCGAATGGTTTATCCAAAAATTCTATATGAAGCTGAAACCGGTGTGGCCGATAGACTGCTTGCCCGGTTATCCATTCCTGCAGATTTGAAAGGACCGGACTCGGTGCAAATTACCGAGGAGATCTTGAGAAGACTTGCCATTAAGCTTTCTCCCGAACAGCTTAAAGTTCTGGAAGGCATTTTTTCCCATCGAGTGGCCATCATCACCGGTGGACCCGGAACAGGAAAGACGACCCTTATAAAATCGGTGGCCACTATTTATGAATCTCTAGGGAAGCAAATTCTCTTTGCAGCACCCACGGGTCGTGCAACCCGTCGGTTATCGGACGTTACCCGAAGAAAGACTTCAACAATACACAAACTCCTCGGTTATAATTTGGCGACGGGATGTTTTGAAAAAAATGAGGATCATCCCATTGATGCAGATGGTGTAATCATTGATGAGGCCTCAATGGTGGATATCCTGTTAATGTTTCATCTGCTCAAAGCCATCCCGATGCGTGCCATCCTGATTTTGGTCGGTGATGCTTTTCAGCTTCCGCCTGTGGGGCCGGGCAACGTATTGTCTGACATGATAAAATCGAAAAAAATCAAGGTGTTTGAGCTGAAAACGATTTTTAGACAAGAGCTTGAAAGCCCCATCACTGTAAACGCGCATCGGGTGCGTCGTGGGGAAATGCCCTTTCTAACAAAGATGGATATCCGATCCCCTCTTTCCGGGTTTTATTTCATCCAACAACGTGAACCCGAGAAGGTGGTCAAAACCATCGTTAAATTGTGCACGAAAACACTACCGAATTTTTTTAACTTTGATCAGCTGAATGACATTCAGATTTTAACTCCGATGCACAGAGGAGAGGTGGGCACCATCAACCTGAACCAGGTCCTTCAGGAGTGGTTGAATCCGAATTCCGGTATTCCGATGGTGAAGGGAATACCATTTAAATCCGGGGACAAGGTGATGCAATTGAAGAACAACTATCAAAAGGAAATTTTCAATGGAGATATCGGAAGGGTGCTTTCCGTTCAAGCAGGAGAAGAGGTGCTTTTAGTGGACTATTTCGGACGTTCGGTGAGTTATGGCTTTTCAGAATTGAATGAACTCACGCTGGCCTATGCCATAACGGTCCATAAGTCACAGGGGTCGGAATATCCGGTGACCATTGTTCCGATCATGGGACAGCATTTCGCCCTTCTCAACCGAAGCCTTCTTTATACTGCCTTAACGCGGGGGAAAAAACTGGTCGTTTTAATTGGAACATCAAGGGCCCTTGAAATCGCTTTAAAAAACAACCAACCTCAAAAGCGTATGACAAAGCTATCGGTCAGATTGGTCAATTGAACAGATGTGCGCCGCCCGGATCATACAATATCATCTGTTATGAAAATTAAGAATCCGTATCAGATGGCGTCGGCATCGGAAGTTTGAAAAACTGGATGCCCTCGTCTTTTAAGGTCTTTTCTTCCTGTTCGGTGCTGCTACCCCTGATATTTCTGGCCTCAGAAACCCCATAATGAATTTTTAGGGCCTCTTTGGCAAAATCACAACCGACATCATCGAAATTTTTCTCAACAAAATCGACGATTTTTTTCCCGAGTTTCGCAAGATCGGCCTGTTGGACGGCAGGTTTTTTTGTAAAATGTGAAGATTTAATTGCAAAGGTGGAAGGGATTTTAGATACAGAAGTATCATCACAAACAGGACAACCGATGAGACCCTTTGTTTTTTGCGTCTCATATGCCTGTCCGTCCTCAAACCAGCCCTCAAACGTGTGGCCGTTGGCACATTGCAAATCGTATGCAATCATAATTTACAATTGATTAACCGAAGCGGTGAACCGATTCTCCAATTTGTAATATTTTATTTTGTTTTTTAACATTTTAAAAGAAAATATTGACAGATTTATCCATTTCAACACAGAATGTCCAATATTAATACCGATTTTTAATTTCGTCAATTTGAAAAAGTTAAAAACGGATTGTATATTTAATCATCAGATCGATTAAAAAAGGAGTGTGCCGCACATGAAAAAAGTTGCACTCATTGGAATTTGCCTCGTCTTGTTCTGTTCAGTAAGCCAGGCTGAAACACTGTATATCAGTGACTTTTTGCGGATCACCATGAGGACCGGTCCAGGAGTTGATTACAAAATTATTGAGATGATTAAATCCGGACAGACGGTCACTGTTTTGGAGCAAGGGCCTGAGTGGACCAAAATCCAGCTTCCCACGGGACAGGAGGGTTGGGTCCTCAATCGTTTTCTCACCCCAAAGCCACCCAGTGGACTTTTGCTTAAAAAATTAGAAGAAAAGCATGCGGAATTGAGTCTCAAAGTCACCACCCTTATTGATGAAAATGAAAGACTCCGCAATGAAAACCAAAAGCTCGACACTGAACTTAAAACCAGCAGCAGCGACCTGAAAAAAGTGACCGATTCTTATCAAACACTCAAATCGGGATCAGCTGAATACCTCGACCTCAAATCGATATATGAAAAGATGGCCATGCAACTCGACCAGCAGAAAAAAAAGGCTCAAAATGTTGAAAAGGAATTAGAAAGGATTCAGTTTCATAAAAATATCAGATGGTTCTTAAGCGGGGCAAGCGTATTGATCATCGGTTTTTTGATCGGGTTTAGTTCCAGACGCCAACGCCGTCGGCCGTCTTTGCTTTAACAGTTCCGAAAATCAAATGCCGCCGGATTCGGTGATGGAAGGGGAAAATCAAACCGATAATCAGAACAGCGAGCCGTCATAAAATTGGTAGAGATGAATAGAAGTTAGAGATCCTTTTTACGCTTTTTGTTCCCATATTTTTCGTTGACAACCTATTATACTGCATTAAATTATTTGGGTAATTCATCCATCGATTTTTGTCAAAAAAAAACTTTTAAAAATGACTGCCAAACGAGATTACTACAACATTCTGGGTTTAAGCAGAAATGCCAATGATGATGAGATAAAATCCAGGTATCGCAAGCTGGCTTTAAAATACCATCCGGACAGAAACCCAGGAGAAAAAACGGCTGAAGAAAAGTTCAAAGAGGCCGCAGAAGCTTATGAAGTTCTGAGAGACCCACAGAAAAGGAATATTTATGACCAATATGGTCACCAGGGTCTTGAGGGAACCGGCTTTTCCGGGTTTAGCGGGTTTGATGATATTTTTTCAAGTTTCGGGGATATTTTTGAAGATTTTTTCGGATTCAGCACGAATAGGAGTTCCCGAAGTAGAACCCAGCAGGGTTCTGATCTTCGGTACGATATGACCCTCAGCTTCATGGAAGCGGCATTTGGAACGGAAACCAAAATAAATGTAGAAAAAATGGAAGAATGCACAACCTGTTTGGGTAGCGCATGCGAGCCAGGGACAGCACCTGAACCCTGCAGGTATTGCAACGGCACCGGCCAGGTTTCCCGGAGCCAGGGGTTTTTTATGGTTCGTACAACCTGCCCGACATGCCGTGGAGTGGGACAGGCAATACCGTATCCCTGCCTCGATTGCAAAGGATCCGGTAGAGTTATGGTTCGGAAAAAGGTATCGGTAAAAATCCCCGCGGGTGTGGATACCGGATCGAGGCTCCGGTTGACAGGAGAAGGTGAAGCCGGTGCTAATGGTGGACCACCGGGAGATCTTTATGTCTTTGTTCAAATCGAGCCGCACGAATTCTTTAGGCGTGATAATACAAATGTGATTTGCCAGATTCCCATTTCCTTTATCCAGGCTGCGCTAGGTGATAAAATAAAGGTTCCCACCCTAAATGACGAAAAGACGTTTGAAATTCCAAAAGGGACACAACCCGGGGATCTATTCCGTTTACGCGGTGAAGGAATCCCTTCTCTCAGAAATGGACGGCGAGGGGACCAGGTGATGCAGGTTTTGATAAAAACACCAACAAACCTGAGTAAAAAGCAACAAGCCCTTTTGAAAGAATTTGCAAAACTGGAATCAGGGAAGCTTTCCAATAAATTAAAAAATATTCTTAAAACCGTTGCCCCTGATAGTGCAAAATAGTATCGAATGTTTGAACTGAAAATTACCACACGTTTCGCCGCCGCCCATCAGCTGAAGATGGTGGAAAAAAAGTGTGAGAATCTACACGGACACAACTGGAAGATTGAAATTTGGGTGGCGGGAAAAACATTAAATAATGCGGGTGTATTAATAGACTTTGGAGAATTGAAAGCGTATTTGTCAAACATCGTCTCAAAATTGGATCATCGATTTTTAAATGATCTTGATTGTTTTGATGATCAAAGGCCGCCTTCTTCGGAGGTCATTGCCCAATATATTGCCAACGAGTTACAACGGGAAACAAAGGACCTTGACATAGTCGTCGACAGGGTAACCGCATGGGAATCCGATGATGCCTGTGCAACCTATATCGTTTGAGCGAACCCTTAGCCGCCAATCTCACCTCGACAATCCTTATTGCCGGTCAAATTGAGATATTAAGAGAGGTCGGATTCATTTTACAACTTTTCAAAAAAGATATTGCCATGAAATCAAATGTAATGTCCCTTGCTGTATCTGTTTTCTTTGGATGTTTGATCTTATTCCCGATTATTAGCTCGGCCGAGGGGGCTGAGGCCGCATTTACGCTGAAACAGACGATCGTAAAGGCTATTCAAGCCAATATCGGGCTGAAATCGTCACAGGAAGAAATAAAGGCGGCCGATGCCGCTAAAAAAGCCCGGCAAACCTACTTTTTTCCCACGTTTGGTGCCACATATCGATATGTGCGTAATGATGAAGAATTTATATCGCCCGAGGTCGGCACCATTATCCCGCTAAATGAGTTTCACTTTTCAACAACGGTCACACAACCGCTTTTTGCTGGTTTTTCTCTGTTGAACCAGTATGAAATTTCAAAGCTTGGGCTTGATACAGCCCTGATTAATGAAAAGCTGACGATTCAAAATATTATTCTAAATGCAAAAACGACCTATTTTTTACTATTAAAAACGCAGAAATTGCGGAACATCGCAATGGATACCGTTACGCAGCTTGAGGCCCATAGAAATGTCGCCGATAATTTTTATCAGGTAGGTATGATCCCTTTAAACGACCTGCTCCAGTCAGAGGTTGAACTCGCAAACGCCAAGCAGGCATTACTTATTGCCAAAAATAATCTCAATAATGCAGAGGCAACTTTTAATGTTTTGCTTCGCCGGCCGATTAATGCCGCTGCTGAAATAGAAGACATTGTGGATTACACACCTTTTGAAAAGGATCTCGATTACTGTTTTAAAGAAGCTGAAAAAAACCGTCTAGAATTTCAGATTACCGATTTAGATATTCAAACTACCGAAAAAAAACTCGCCTTGAGTAAAAAAGACTATTATCCATCGGTAAACCTGCAAGGAACTTACCTGCAACAGGGAGAGGAATTGGATGCCCAGGGAGGGCTCGGTGTGTTCGGGGATCCAAGCGGCTGGAGTGTTTCTGTTGTTGCTTCCTGGGATTTCTGGGAATGGGGTCGAACCAACTTTGGAAAAGAGGAGCAGCTTTCGCGTTTATCACAGGCAAGGCTTAGAAAAACAGAGATTTCCGATAATATTCGGCTGGAGGTAAAAAAAGCATATCTGAGAACCCAGGAAGCGGAGAAGGCGATCGTCACAATAGAAAAGGCGATTCAACAGGCAAAAGAGAATTTCAGGATAAGCAATGAAAGATACAAAGAGCAGATGAACACCTCAACCGATGTCCTGGATGCCCAGACCCTCCTATCCAGAACCATGGCGAATTATTATAATGCCCTCTATGCATTTAAGATTTCAAAAGCTTCACTCTATCGCGCCATCGGCCAGGAAATTATGGAATGATTGATGGGGGTGACAACAGCTCAATCATCCGGATGTTTCATGTCCACAAACACTACGGCCCAAAAAAAGCACTGATTAACGCAACCCTTGAGATTCATAAAAACGAATTTATTTTTTTTTGCGGACCAAGCGGCGCAGGCAAAACCACACTCCTTAAGCTTCTATATCTGGGTGAAAAGGTATCAGAAGGTCAGATCATCGTCGATGGAATCAACCTGTCTAGAATTCCCCGAAAACGGATCCCTTTTCTTAGACGAAAGTTCGGTATCGTCTTTCAAGATTATAAATTGATCTCTACTAAAACTGTATTTGAAAATATTGCCCTTGTCCTTGAAGTGACGGGAAACACCAGACGCTTTATTGAAAAGAAGGTAAAAAGTGTTCTCCGGACTGTGGGTATGGAGGGAAGAATCAACGCCTATCCACCAAGCCTATCGGGTGGGGAACAACAAAGAGTCGCGGTTGCGAGAGCGGTTGTGGGTGATCCCAAGATTATACTTGCCGACGAACCCACAGGGAATCTCGACGCCGAATCCTCCAATATTATTTTCGATTTTTTAAATCAATTTTACAACCGCGGAGCCACCGTTGTTATTGCAACCCATGACCTTGATCTTGTCCGGAAAACAAAAAGACCGGTTATTCATCTGAATCAAGGAAAAATTGTCGCGTAACATCAAAAGGTCGAATTAATCCTTTTGGGTAGATTTTCTACTCAAGTTTCGCACTTGATATTTTGAGGAAAGCCGCATCAGACATAGGGTAAAAAGAAATTTTTCTGGAAAAAATTGATGATGAGCGCTTTGACAACGGCACAATGTCCAATAGGAGGTGCGAAACTTGTGATTTTCTATAACAACATGAAGGGTGTATTAAATTCTCAATGACGAGCCTTTTTTATAAAAGAGCGATTGAGGGCATCCTGGAGAATAAATTTTTGCAGGGAGTGACCATTATCACATTTGCCCTATCCATCCTCATCGTCAGCGCGTATCTTCTTTTTTTTATCAATGCCAATGATTTCATAAATTCATGGGAAAAAGGCATACGGATAATGGCATACCTCGGACCGGATCAGCACCAGGAGGAACCGAAAAACGTAAAACGGAAAATTCAAAAAATGCCGGGTGTTCAGAGCGTTAGATTTATTTCTAAAGAAGAAGCACTAAATCGGATGAAAGAAAAACTAAAAACCCAAGCATCCTTACTTATGGATCTAAAGGAAAATCCGCTACCCGATGCATTTGAAATCAAAGTAATAGCGGCATCACAAAGAATTGATAAAATTGAGAATCTGGCAACTCAAATCAAAGCGATACCCTCGGTGGATGAGGTTGAATATGGGCGGAAATGGCTCAACCGATTTTCAAATATTTTCGCTCTCTTCAGATTAACCGGGTATGCGTTGGGTGGCCTTTTTTTTATGGCCACGGTCTTTATCGTGGCCAATACGATCCGCCTCGCTCTATATTCAAAACGCGAGGAAATTGAAATAATGCGACTGGTCGGTGCGACCGATCGGTTTATCAAGATCCCATTCTATATCGGAGGCCTGATCCAGGGGGCTTTGGGGGGACTGATAGGACTCTCATTGTTATTCATTCTCTTTAAGTGGGTCGCTACAAATGTTGAGCATAGTTTTTCATCTGCACTCTTTCCGATTCGGTTTTTCCCGCTGGAAGTTTTTTTAGGCATCATCATATGTAGCATGTTCGTGGGATGGTTAGGATGTTACCTTTCTCTAAAACAGTTTTTAGAAGTCTAGTATTTATGGGAATCACTGTTGCGTTTGTTTTTTACCCTTATGACCGTTTGGGTGCTCAATCGGGTGAATTGGGAATTATCGTTGCCAAAAGACTCCTCATAAGGTCTGAACCTGACGAACTTGCCACACAGACATTTGTGCTTAAAGCGGGTACAAGAGTTAAAATCGTCAAACATTTAAACGGATGGCTTAAGATTGTTTACGATGGAAAGATCGGTTATGTACAAGATTTAGAGGTGTATGTACGTGTGATAGAAAAAAAAGGAAGAGAGGGGAAAAAAGACAAAAGGATTCTACGGTTAAAAGGAGAAACAAAACAGATCGGGAGAAAAATCAAGGAACGAAAATTGACAATACAGGCGATCACCGAAAAGGAAACTGTTCACATCAGACGCTTTAATAAAACAGATCGATCCTTGAATCGTTTGAGAAAGAAAGCCTCCCATATAAAGTCCGAACTCTTCAATCTTGGAAAAAATATTGCCGGAATTATGGATCGTTCGAAAGCATTGACAAAAGAAATTGAGTCGATTGAAGATAACGCATCCAAACGTTTGGTCTCCCTCTATAAACTCAGTTGGATGGGTAGCACGAACCTTTTCGCTTCTGCCGATTCCTTTTACGAGCTCTTTCATCTGAAAAAAGGACTTGAGCGGATTCTGGCCCATGACGAAAATATCCGGGCGGATTTGATAGAAAAAAAAGTGATCCTTTCCAAACTCCTCAATGAAATGAACGCCAATAAAAAGAAAAAACTAGCGATAGAAGCAGCTTATGATGATCAGATTAAAGCCATATCAGAGGAAAAACGAAAACGCTCGAGGCTCTTGAGTGAAATACGAAATAAAAAATCTCTTCAAATTGCATCAATCAAAGCTTTGAAAGATGCATCCGACACCCTGGATCGGACCATAAAAT
Source organism: Desulfobacterales bacterium (assembly GCA_011049715.1). GTDB lineage: Bacteria > Desulfobacterota > Desulfobacteria > Desulfobacterales > UBA2156 > UBA2156. Next base: position 16,610 of record DRHF01000461.1, on the reverse strand, counting down.
CTTTGAGTCGGAAACAAAAACCCTTCCAACCACTCAAAAAGATGTCTCAAAAACCGTTTAAAGCGTTGAAGGGGTTGCTTAATATCCCTGTCGAAGGTAAAATAGTCGATCTGTTCGGCTCTTATAACGATGCCAGGTTCAATCTAATAAATTTTCGAAGCGGGATTGGCATCGAGGCAGAACAGGGTGAACCGATTCATGCTGTGCGTGCTGGAAGGGTGATTTTTTCCGACTGGTTTAAGGGATACGGCAACATGATGATCATCGATCATGGAGAGAGCTATTCCACGGTATATGCCCATGCCCACGAGCTCTTTAAGAAATTGGGTGATATGGTTGATACCCATGAAGTCATTGCCACTGTTGGGGAGACCGGTTCAATGGCTGGGCCGAAGCTTTATTTTGAAATGCGACATCGTGGAAAGCCGGTGGACCCGTTGAAATGGATGAAACAAGGTTAAAAGGAGTACCTTCATGATTAAAAAGAAAAAACAATATGTAAGAATCGGATTGGCGATTGTCATCATTACACTATTTTGGACTGTCGGAACAGGTTATTATCGTGATCTTGCAGCCAAGAACGAGGAGACCTATAAGGGGCTTAAAATCTTTTCCGATGTGATCGAGTTGGTTGAAAAAAACTATGTTGACCCGGTCGATTCCAAGGAACTCATCAACAAAGCGATTCAGGGGATGGTTCACAGCCTCGATCCCCATTCTTCATTTCTTCCGCCGGAAGCCTTCAAGGAGCTTAAAATGGATACGCAGGGCGAATTTGGCGGTATCGGCATCGTTATCACGATGCAAAAAGGTGTTCTGACGGTAATTTCACCCATAGAGGGAACACCGGCACACAAGGCTGGAATAAAAGCCGGGGATAAAATTATCAAAGTCAACGGAGAGTCCACAAAAGATATGATGCTTTGGGAAGCTGTAAAAAAAATGCGGGGCCCCAAACGAACGTCCGTTGTTATCACCATCCTTCGTGAAGGTTTAAAAGAACCTGTTGATTTCAAACTCATCAGGGATATTATCCCGATTGAAAGTGTAAAGTCTTTCTCTTTGAAACCGAGGTATGGATACATTCGAATCACGAATTTTAATGATAACACGTCAAAAGGGCTCAAATCGAGTCTGGAAAAATTAGAATCAGGCGCTTTCCCGCTAAAAGGCCTTATCCTTGATCTTCGTGATAATCCGGGCGGACTCCTCAACCAGTCAATCAAGGTTTCAGACATGTTTCTTGAAAAAGGCACCATCGTTTCCATCAAGGGCCGGCAAAATGCTCACACAAAAATATTCAAGGCACATGCCAACAAAATGAAACGAGAATACCCGATGGTGGTTTTGATAAATGGCGGGAGTGCCAGTGCATCTGAAATCGTTGCCGGCGCCCTTCAGGATCACAAAAAGGCTCTGATTTTGGGGACAACTTCTTTTGGGAAGGGTTCGGTCCAGACCGTCGAGCCTCTGAGGGATGGTTATGGTCTTAAATATACCATCGCCAGATATTACACACCGAGTGGGAGATCCATTCAGGCACAGGGGATTGTTCCTGACATTAAAGTGAAAAAGAGATTATCGGGTGAATCGGCAATGATTGAAAGTGAAGAAGGCCTGCTCAAGGAAAAGGATCTCAAAAACCATCTCGATGCGGAACCGGATGCCGGTAATAATAAAAAATCAGATTCATCCACGAATGGGGATAGGAAGAAAAAGATCAAAATGCCGAGATCTGACAGTAGATACGGCCCACTAAAAATCGAGATGCTTGAATCCGACAACCAGGTTATACGTGCCCTTGAAGTCCTTATCAGTTATAATATTTTCAAGGGGGAAAAATGATATGTTACCAGAAATTTACAAACTCATTTTGTAGTATTCTAACTGGTTGATATTTAAACTGAAGCCATAGACCACCGGCATAGCCGGGGGCTTGAAAGTGTGAACCGCTCAAAGCGGTTAAAAACTATGAGCCACCTCAAAGGTGGCAAAATCCTATTTAAACAAGTTTAGCTGGTCGATTCTTCGATCTTCATTCTCTTGTTCTCTGATGTATTTACGGATAGCTTCCTCGTCTCGGCCTACCGTTGAAACATGATAGCCTCTGGCCTAAAAATGTTGACCTGTAAAATTCTTTTTGCGACCAGCATATTGCCTGGCTATATGAATGGCACTTTTTCCTTTGATGAAACCAACTACCTGCGATACTGCATACTTGGGTGGAATCGATATTACCATGTGCGCATGATCGGGCATGAGCTGACCTTCCAAAATTTCGCACTCTCGTCTTTGTGCCAGATCTCTAAACACTTCCCCCAGATATGTTCTGAGATCACCGTAAAGTTGCTTTTTCCGATATTTCTGAATCCAGGTTGAATGATATTTGCATTCCCATTTCGTATGGCTTAAACTATATTCGTTGTTCATTGAAAGTCTCTCTTTCTGCGAATTTTGAGCGGTTCACATTATGAGGGGCTTTCATATACTCCCGGAAATGTCAAACTCTGGGAGTCCCCCGGCACAGCCGGGGGCTTACCTATGATTAATTATTCTTGACCGAGGTTATGATACCGACGAAATCCATCATGACATCTACGAGCTCTTTGGGATCATTCCTGTTATCATAAGAAAGAAAACAACCTACCCAAAGGGTTTTACGCAAGATGGATACCCGTTATGCCCGGGCGGCTTTGCGATGAAATCCCGGGGGATTGAATACAAACAAAAAAGAACAAAGTATGCTTGCTTTAAGCGCTGCAAAAAAACCAAACAGACCGCATTATTCTCATGCGATTATAACGGCGGAAAGTACAAATTCGGTTACACTTGCCATACTTATTTTACAGACGGATACAGAAAATATGGTCCCGCGGTGGCACACAGTTTAATCTATAAAAAGCTAAAACCTTTGCGAACCGGAATCGAAAGAACATTTGACCTGGTGAAAGAAAACAGATATCGTATGGAGATAAGCAATTTCTACAAAGGTATTGATAATGTTACGATCCATGCCATTGAACATGATATCGTCCTCACCCAGGACATTATCTTTGATTATGTAAAGACCGGCAAACTTAGTCCGGTACTAAATCTTAATTATTGAACAGGCTCTAATAATATCAAGTAGTTATTCAGTTTGTAAATTTCTGGTTACAATATTTTCACGGCAAAATTTTTTTATTTTATCAACTTAAGAACATGCTATCTCTTATAAATAACCTTGTTGAACATGTTCCATTTCTGAAGAGCTATTACCTCAGAAACTATTCTGAACTCCGATACAATCTGTTTCGTGCAAACCAACTCATTCCCCTGATAAAATTCCCCCGCTATGTCCATTTTTTAATCACATTTGACTGTAACTTCGGCTGCAAGCAGTGCCAGGTAAATGCAAACGACAGGGAGGCAGACCTGCTTACGTACGAGGAAATTACCCGCGTGATAAGAGAGATCAGGAATGCGGGCGTCAGGCATCTCATTATCACCGGAGGGGAGGCCCTCGTCAGAGATGATGTGTTCGATATACTGCGTTTTGCAGGGGACTGCGGGATCCCTCATATAACCCTTGCAACTAACGGATACCTGGTGGAAAGATACAGAAAAGAACTTGCGGACGTGAGGATAGACAGGGTCGTCACCAGTATCGACGATGTAGGAGAAAAAAACGACGCGATACGCTGTAAAAAGGGCGCCTTTGAGAGATCATTAAAGGCCCTGGAGATTTTTAAGGAGATCGGGGTCCCGTCGCGGGAGATCAACACCACGGTTTTTCCTGATAATATTTCCAGTATGAAAGACCTGGCGAAATATGTCGCTGCTTCTTCAGCCACCAATTGGATCATGGGTACCCTCATACCCATGGGAAGGGCGAACACGATACAGGAAAGGTATTTTACTGACGAGGAGTTTACCAGGCTTTTCACCCTGATAAAAGAACTTCGCCGCACACTACCTGTAGAACTCCTTTCCCACACCGGTTATCTGAAAAACTACTGCGAAGATATTACGTCAGAACCGTTTTTCTGCAGGGCCGGGATTGAAACCTGCTCAATCAACCCCGACGGCAATGTCTTGCCATGCAATATTGTAAATGATGACCGTTTCTCACAGGGCAACGTGAGAGAAAAAAGTTTTCAGGCCATCTGGAAAGACGGATTTAAGGAGATCCGGAATCCGCAACTGCCGGATGACTGTAACAAATGTCAATTCCTCGCGGCCTGCCGGGGCGGATGCTGGGGATATCGGGTGATTAGCGAAAGATACTGTTATATGAATTTCTGCACATAAAAGCATAAGCCTGAAATCAAAGAAAGACCGTTATGTTTGTACAATCCAAGGAGTTTTTAATAGAACTTTATGACAGACTGCCATGGAGTGTTCTGAGCTTTACCGAGCCTGTCATCAGGAACCTCAAGATCCTGCTTTTCTTTTTTAGCGAACTGAGGGTGCATGTGTTGCTGTTGCATGTCAGCTCCGAAGAAAATAACGGTCCATGGGATGTTATCTATATCGGACATAAACAACAGGTGCAGATTCTCATGGACCTGTTGGGGAGAGATGATTACAGGATCGGCAAATCCAGCACCCTCTTTTTCTGGCAGATCATTCCTTACCTTAACGGTCCGGAATCCCGGGCAGACCTTGTCATCATTAACATCAACAGGTTACTGTACCGTTATATAAAGCCCGAACATGACTTTCGCATCCCGGATTCCGTAAAATCAGTGCTCGAACTTTCCGGGTCTTTTGATAAGGTCCGCAGGGGCTTCAGTGATAATATCATACGGAAAATAAACAAATACTCGAGTTCAGACCACAACTATAAAATCCTCCATGACGAACCTTCGCTGAAACACTTTTATCATGAGATGTATGTCCCTTATATAAAGAGACGGTTCACAGAGCGCGCGGTCATTGATAGTTACTATAAAACCAGACGTCTTCTCAGGACAGGGTTCCTCCTGGCAGTTCAAACAAAGAGGGGATTATTGTCCGGAGCAATCTGCAGGATAAGAAACGATACCTTTGTGTTTGAACTGGTCGGGATAGAAAAGGGAGATATTACATTACTGAAAGAGGGAGCGTTGGACCTTCTCTATTATTATTCCATTTTAGAGGCCATTGATAAAAAATGCTCACGCATTGATTTCGGGATATCAAGGCCTTTCCTGAACGACGGCCTTGTTCGATACAAGAGAAAATGGGGAACAAAAATATTTCGCAATCAGAAACAGTGCCGGGAGATAGCAATCAGGATGGGGCATTCCCGCAATGCGGCACACACATTCTTTTCTGATAATTATCCCATCCTCCTCGACAACAATGACCTTTCCGGACTGGTCCTGACCAAAAATGAAGATCCCCTCGATTCAAGTCAAATAAGACACTTTAAAAAGGCTTATTACGACCTGGGACTAAAGCGGCTGTTTGTATGTCCGTCAGGAGAGGTCAGCGAGGAGGCGGAGACCTATTGCAATGTTTATCCCCAGGACACGGTACGGTTGATCAGCATGACTTCCGGGGAGTGGAATAAAGACAATTCCCCTATTGGCCCATGAAAATATGCAGAATAACAAGACCGCCGTTAAAAGAGGTGACAACAAAATTCCCCCAGAGGGAGCATCATGTGCTGGGCCGCCTCGAAAAAAAGGGCCACACAATAATGCAATACAAAATACGTCCTGTAAAAGTCCCCACTAAATATCTGTCTTACGGGATAGGGTTAATTCTCTCGGTTGTCAGATATTATAAAGTGCGGGCGGACGTGATCATCGCGGATAATATGGAGTCTGCTTTCGTGGCAATGTTCATCAGGTTTTTCTATCGCACCCCGTTTGTAATAGATTTTATTGACGATTATTCTCTCATAGCCAGAGACGATTCGTTCATTCTGAGATACTATCTGATACGTTTTCTGGAGAGATATGTACCGAAGTACGCGGACCTGATCATTGTCGTTGATGAGCACAAGAGACGGTTTTGCCTGAAAATCGGGATTCCGGAAGAGAGCGTTGTCCTTGTCCCCAACGGGACCGAAACGGATGTCTTCAGACCGGACACGCTTCCCGGGGACCTGCTTAAGGACCATTCTCTTGAAGACCGTAACATTATTATGTTTATTGGGCGACTGAACAGATACTACAGAGTCGAGACAATAATTGAGGCCGCACCCCATGTCGTAAAAAAATTCCCCGATGCGAAATTTGTATTAATCGGTGAAGGATACCAAAAGAAGGAGCTGATCAATATGAGCAGGAAGTTCGGCGTCAGTGACGTAATATTATTTACGGGGTTCATGTCCCCTGATGAGATATCCGGGTGCATTGCGTGTGCCGATGTCTGCTACTTCCCCCTCCCCGACAGCTCGGCCCTGGCCATCTATGAATACATGGCCTGCGGAAAGCCCACCGTCATTCCTGAATACAGTACCGAAAAAATGGGCATCAACGACGATATCCTGCCGGATGACTGTTTCCTGAAGGTTGAAAACACATCACTCGGTATTGCAGGTGGGATAAACCTGCTGCTGGAGGACAAATATTTGCGAAGACACATGGGAGAGAAGGCGAGAAAGTTTGTTGAGAACGGGTACGACTGGGATGAAATAGCATCAAGATATGAATCAGCTTTATCTTCTCTGCGCTGACTTTTGTGATATAGAGTAGTCTGAATATTTTATTAATACAGCAATAATTCAGGGCATATTAAATATACAATTTTGCTATACTAACTGATGATATAGCACCATATATTGGTCATTTAAATACTATTTATGTATATTCAATTAATGCACTTCCGATTATTTTCACTAAAATTTTTGTAGGTACAACAATCTTTGAACTCAGTGTTTTCAAGGGATTTAGCCATTAGAAGTTTTTTATCAATTTCGTTTAAAGCAGGTTAGTGCATTAATTTTTTATACATATTATCGCAGTAAATTAGTTTATCTTATTGATATTACATAAAATATTTTTTGTACATGTATAAAGGACTATTGCCGCTTTATTGCTGTAATATGCAAATATGGTCCTTTTATGTCTGACATGAATGCCGCAATAACAGGGGGCACAGGTTTTATCGGAAGTCACCTCGCAGAGCGTCTGGTGAGCAGCGGATACAGGGTGCGGTGCCTGGTAAGAAAAGGCTCTGACCTCCACAACATCAGTGGCCTTGATGTAGAGGTGTTTTATGGGGACATGCGTGATGTGGACTCCCTCAAACCTGTCGTGGAGGGGGCAGACTACGTTTTTCACCTGGCGGCCCTGACCCTAGGAAACACAAGAGAAGATTTTTTCAGGGTCAATGTCACCGGCACCGAAAATTTACTGAATGCTTGTATCATACACGCCCCTCACCTGAAAAAGTTTGTCCATGTATCAAGTATCTCGGCTGTCGGTCCGCGCAGCGGGATCGAAACACTATCAAAGGATCCCCCCTGTCGCCCGATAGACTATTATGGGGAAAGCAAGTCAGCCGGCGAAAAAATCGCCCTCGAATATCGTAACAGGATTCCCCTGACCATCATCCGACCGTCAACGGTATACGGACCGAGGGACAATAATCCGTTCACGGTCCTGCGGTACATGAAGATGGTGAGGAGAGGGTTCTATCTGCTCCGGGGATCGGAAAAACAGTATATCAGCGCTATATTCGTAAGCGATGTAGTCGATGGCATAGTTATTGCCGCCGAGAATGATATATCAAGGGGGCAGAAGTATTTCTTATGCAACGAGAAAATCACATCATATGATGAAATATGTAAATTGACATCTGAGGCACTGCAAAGAAAGGCAATTAAGATCAGGGTCCCGGATTTCGTCCTCAATGCCAGGGCATTTCTGAAAAGAAAACGTCCGGAAGGAGGTCCCCTGTCCCATACACGTCACTGGATATGCAGCAGTGCAAAGGCAAAAAGGGATTTGGGAATTGAGGCTCGGACACCGCTTCCTGACGGAATAAAAAAAACCGTCCTCTGGTATCTGAAGCATGGGTGGATCTAGATTTCCTGGTCCGGATACGAATGTTTGAGACTCTCCGACCTTCCCCGAATAGGATGGAGCATTTTAAAGACCCTTAGGTTGGCGATAAAATGGGTACAGCTGTTACACTCGCACCCTTTAAGTGGTTCACTCCTTTTATATATATTTATCGCCTCTTTTCTGAAGCGTGAGTATTCTTGGCTGTTCCATATATTCTGAAACCTTTCTTCCCTGACATTCCCCAGAGGTTCATAACACCGGCAGCACGGATATACGAGGCCCCGAACATCGACCATTACAGACAACCATCCCATATAACAGGGAATAATGCGGTAAACAGAAGAAGTATCGAGTACGCTCCTGAATGACTTCAGAAAATACTCAATGTTGTGGACGATCCTGTGGGATTCAAGAAAGGACTTTACCTTTGAAAGATTTTTCCTTAACGCGGCGGACTGTTCAGAAGTCAACACCAGTGTCTTTTCAAGGTCCGGGTCGCCGGCGGTAACAACAGGATTAAACATTGCCCTGTCCGCCTTTACCGCTTTAACAAAATCGGCAAAACGAGAAACGTCCTCATAATTTTGGGGGATAACGACAAAGATAAGGGTGACTTCAGGTTTTTTTAAACCAAGCCCGGCTTTTCGCTCAGAGAGATAGATAAGGTTGTCCCTCAGGTTGTGAAATGTATTCTGCCCTACCCCTGCATGTGTTTTCATATATACGTCATTTGATCCCGCAAGTGTCGTAATCCTCAATTCGTCAAACTGCATTTTCAGGAGTTCATCAATCAATCCGGCATTAAGAAGCGTGCCGTTGGTGAATACAGTCCCGGCACCGCCAGCATGTTTTATCCGGCCCATGAATTCCAGGGTGTTTTTATGCAGGAAAGGCTCGCCTGCTCCGGAGAAGATATACCTCTTTGTCCCCATGTCGATCAGGCTATCGATAAGATTTTTTGTACCCTCAATGTTGGCATCGAGCCGCTGGAAATCAGCGAGATATCCGAGAGCAGGCGGTTCCGCAGATTTCGCCCGTGCCCTTCTCGTCTCAAACGTGTTCGGTCGTTCGACAAACGGTGAATAGTATAAACAGTGGATACACCTGAGGTTACATCGATTCGTCAGAAATACATTGGCCTGAAGCGGTCCGCCGAAGGCCCTTTGGCTATGCATAATCCCCATGAACGCCCTGGCGTATGAAGACATATCTCTGATATTCACGGGCCCTTGACGTCTTTCGTATGATGGAATATTTTTTTTGTGCCTGAAAAATTACGCAGGAAGAAAGGCACAATCAAAAAATCCCAGACCAGGGATATTATACGCCCCAGGGCAGCTGCATGAAGCCCCTGGTTAATCTCAACACCCTGTGCATTTGAGACCGCTATGACGATGGCTTCCCGTATACCGAAGTTGCCCGGAGCAAGATTAAACAGCGATGTTATTGTCGAAAAGGCCGCGATTGTACCACTTGCAGCAGCCGAAATATGGACCGAAAACGCATTAAACGCAAAATAATTATTCATACTGCTCAAGACAAAAATAATCAGACTCACGCAAATCAGTCCGGTTACCGTTTTTCTGTCATGCCTTATTTCACCCCACTCATGAATAACACTCTTCAGATAGCTCAACTGAGTGAACTCGAACCTGTCGAGTTTGTGACCAAAAGCAAGAAAAAGCAGAGATCCGGAGAAGAGTGAGCAAACAGCGGCAAGAAGGATGATATTTGTTTTTCCCGCTGACAGGAACAACAGGATTATAACCAGCAGAGTATTTATCATGATTTTAATGATATTTGTGATAGCGATAGACGCTATAAAGGAGCTGTACTTCAATGCATGCATTTTTTTCAGATAGATCGCTTTAAAAGAAACACCCCCGCCCAGCGGAAGAAATGAATTTACTAATGAAGTCATGCGGGAGAGCCCCAGGCACTCTGTAAAATCAAGGCCGAGTTTATAGTGGTCCATAAGCACCTTCAACTGTAACGCGTAAAAGAGAATCATGATAACGATGAGCACAGATATTATAAAAACAGCGTCCGGAGATATCGTACTAATAAGGTAAAAGTCCTCTATGTTTTTGATGTAAAAGTTGACAGCGATTACTGCAATTGCGAGAAGGAACAGGGCCGAGAATATTTTTTTTATTTTCATTGTCTGGCAAAATTTTTTATGTAATAAATCTGATTTGTTAGCATAATTATCTTGTCCACTGCACAATTACTGCACAGTGGAAAATATTTATTTGTGCAGATTTTATGCACTTACGCACACTTTATGAAAAAGTGCACTCGTGGCGCACTATATTGAGATTACCTCAGTTCTTAAGAAACCTGTGATATCCTCTAAATTCAGACCAAAACTTGGCGGATTTCTGACCTGTGTTTTCTTTCCATTATCTAAAATTTTATGTAATGTCAATAAGTTGTGATATCATCATGGCGTCAATCGATGTTTTACCCCGCTTTTCGCTTGTCAAATCAAGCATAGACCAAGATGATTTATATCACCTTAACCGATTTTGGATACTTCCGGCCAACAATCTTTGTATACAATCGTCTCACGGTTTCATCAAAAATTCGACTGTATTCCGGATATATTCTTCCATGTGTTTTGAAAATTTGTGCCAGTTGGCAACTCTGTCTTCAGCCATATTTTTAAACCTCCTTTATCATCCTTTTGTAACCGTTTTAAGGATATGGTTCATCAATTTCCCTTACGATAATAACCAGCGGAATCGAATCCCATAGGATGCTTAAATTAGCCCGGAAGTAAAAAATATAGACATGGCTTTCGGTGGAATTTCGGTTTCGGTTAATCCCAAATTAAAAACCTATTAACAGAAATTTAAAAACTCATAAGGTGTGATAAAATTAAATTCAACGAAGTCACCTGATTGTATAATCAAGCAACAGGTCTTCTGCCGATAGCTGGATTTATGGAGGCACTTTGTAGCCAGCTGATAAAATTTTTGTATACTCTTTTATATCGGATATGCCGAAGTAATCGCCCCAATAAACGATTACATAAGAAGGTACAAAGCTGGGGGTTTTTTTGGCGGCTATCGATATTTCAGTAAAGCGTCTACCATACTTCGATTTGAACAATATATGCAGATTGAACATAATGACAGAAAACATTATATGGGCACGGATCGCATTAAATTTGGTGCAGTGAACATCTCCAAAAATCCAATATTGGCATAGTTCTTTGATAGCATTATTTTCTATAACCCAACGCTGCTTGTATCCTTGATATACGGCTAAAGCATTGTCCCAGGACAAGGAAGTAAGATAAGCATATACAGGCTGATTCGTTTTACGTTTCTTTTTAAAGTTGCGATCCTTTACCACAATCGCCCGCAGTTCGCCTTTATAATTCGGTGCATCCGTTATTTGCTTGAAGTGGGCAATTTCAAGACCTGGGTTTATTTTTTTAAAACCTTCTTTTTGTGCCAGTTCTTTTATTCGCTTGGTCACATTAAGATTTGCTTTTGCCGGTATAATGAAATCAATACCGTAATGCACCTTGAGCTTAAATAAGGTTTTTCCGTCCCAGTAACCTTTATCAAAGATAAGCGTTTTGATAACGTCCGGTCCGAGGATAGTCACGGCATGGCGCACTGTAGTTAAAAGTAAATTTTTATCTGAAACGTTTGCCGATGTAATAATGTCGGCCACAACAATTTTGCTTTTCACATGCTGAATAATAGAAACTTTATACCCCCTGCGGTTTTTGTGTTTGCCTTTGTAGTCAAACACCTTTTTAGCAAATTCGTAACTGGGCGAATCCTTGAAGATGATTTTTGTATCAGTACAAAAGGTAGGTAATGTCCTTATTTAGTTGACGATGACTTTGTAACTGAGTAGCTCTTTTATACTCCATAGCTGATTCGTAATTTTAGCAGCCATCGCTGGCGACTTTGGCTTAAATGTTCTATCCATGGCCCGACTTAATGTTTCATGAGGACGAATAAAATTATAAAAAGCAACACAAATAGAAAACTTAGGCTTGAGCCATCTAAAGGCTTTGGCGAATGTAAGGCTTTTCCTGGTCAAATGGGCATCCCAGAGTCTCCAGTTAAGATTGGACCGTTCCACATAGGACGTGTTAATGGTTTTGCTGGGTAATGCTTTTATCTTTTCTTCAATACGTTCTTTAGAACCAAATACAATCTTTGTTTCTACTTTGACAACGCGCCCTTTATCTCTGGTTTTGTGAACGGTGGCATAATCTAAATCGTCATTGATCACTTTTTCTGGTTTCCGGGGCCGCCCCCGGCGCCCTGTTGGTTCTTGCTCGATGCATTTATGGAATAACTCTTTTAAGCCATCTGCATAATGGGGCAATTCATCTGATACAAATAGTGGTAGGTTCACTATTTTGGAGACTACACTGTTTAAAAAAGAATGTGCATCTTCAATCGATCTATCCCCAATGAGAAAGCAGACGAGCAACTTGGTGGAAGTATCTAACGCTGTCCAGATCCACTTTCTGCCAATTTCTTCTTGGTCAACAGATTTCTTTTTTTTACAAACGCCCACAATTCATCTAATTGGGCTTCTTTTAGCTTCAAAGAACGTAAAAGATTTGATAATACTATTTCGCAGTGCTCACCAGCACGAAGGATGACCCTCTTAACGGTATCTTTATTGATATCCAGTAATCTTGATGTTGCGCGAACTCCAACCCCTTCGGCAGCATGGTGAATAATTTGAACAATTTTATCATCGGACAAATGAAGTCCGAAAAAGGCGGTCGCTCTTGTTGACGCAAAGCGTTTACCACATGTTCTGCAATAAAGGAGATCCTTATCTTTATTTTTTCCGTACTTGCCCCGGATTGCTATGTTACCGTGATTTTTGAAGACCATAGTATTCACAATCTATGTTTGGGCAAAAAGTATTCTTAACATCGGTCATGGCTTACCTCCATCATAATAGGCTTACGATGGTGGCAAGCTTAGCATACATTAAAAAATGTGTCCACTAAATAAGGACATCACCAAAAGGTATGGCCTCGGATTAATCCGAACTGAAACAGTTTTCTAACCACCAGGACAAGTAAACCGGTGGTTTCTTTATAACTCAGAGTGGTTAAAAAGTTTCGTAACGTATTTGGATGTATCGGTTTACAGCCATTAGCGGTAGTTCTTTTGCTATAGCCATTTTCAATTTGTTCGAAGTTAAAGCCGAGTAAACGTAACACATGGCAATCTTGAAAAAGATATTTTATGTTATCATCAAATTTTATACCGAAAAGTGGTTTTACAAAGGCCAGCATTGCTAACAAAATAACGGGTATCCCGCTGTGGCCGGTTGTTAATCCTAGTTGAGCCAACATGGAAAAAATGCCAAAAGAAGTTATAAACTGAATAAACTCATCCAAATGGCCCCAGGAGCTCAAACATACATCGCCATACTTTTTTTGCCTGAGCTTTTCCCGGACGAGTTTTTGATTCAGAATAACAATTTTTGTTGTATTTTTCACAGCATCCTAAGCTTTTGAATTAACTCAGAATGCTATACAATTTGGGATTTGCCGTCTCTATCGCTTTCAGTTTGTAAATTTCTGGTTACTGATTCTCCCCAACCGTAACAACCGCAGGTGCAAATAAAACGCTCGCTGCCTGGATCTTTTAAATCGATAGGCCCAAAACAGCGGGTTTGATCTGTGTCGATCCAGCTGTCGGTGTAATCCATTTGGTCTGGCATCATGCGGTTTTGTTTTTTCAACTTTTGGTTTTGTGTGAATCCCCGTCGTTCCTAAACATTCTCAAGTTTCGCACCCCCTATTGAACATAGTGCCGCCTCTGGTATGGGGTGAATAAAATTTCTTTTTACCCTTTGCCTGATGCGGCTTTCCTCAAAATATCAGGTGCGAAACTTGGGAGCATTTAAATCGCCGTGTAATTCATCGGTATTCCTCTTTGTGTGAAATGTGATGATAATCGGTTGTTGTTCTTGAAATTTACCCAATCAATATGGCAAAAGCGAAAAATTATTCCGAATCCCTCTCTGCGGGTAGAAGGAGGCAGAAGACAAGGCATAAAATAGAAACAAAAAAAACAGTCCAAAACACGATTTGAATGCTTTCAGCCACAGATTTTTGAAGCAGAACTTGTAGATCAGGCAGCAGCTGGGATCTAAATCCGGGTTGAAAAAGATGCTCGATGCCATTTTGGAGCCGTGAAACGAGGTTTTCGGAAAGCCCATTGAACGCATCGGTTCGACTTAGGGCGTTTAACGCCCCCCCTATTTTTGCAGTGACCAACCCTCCGCAAACCCCCACACCGACGGTGCCGCCCAATGTGCGGGCGAACTGGTGGGACGAAGTGGCGACGCCCAGATCGGATTTTTCGAGACAGTTCTGAACTACCAGTAACGTTGACAACACGACAAGCCCCATGCCGGTGCCCATGAGATAAAAAACCCAGAAGCAGGTGAACATGGTGGTGGTGTGGGAGAAAAAAAGTGTCAGGCCGGCACCGGCTAAAAGACAAATCGCACCGGCAACCGCCCCTGTTTTTTCTCCTATCCGGTGAACGACCTGCCCAAGCAGTAACGAACCGATCGACCACCCCAGGCTGAGGGAGAGCATTGCTATCCCCACCTGCATGGGATTTTTGCCAAGGGCGCCCTGTATGAAGAGAGGCGCATAGGCAAAAAGAGAAAATATGGCAAAGCTGCTGAGAAATACGGAGAGGTTGCCTATACTGAATCCCCGGATGGTGAAAAACGTTATCGGCAAAATCGGTTCCTCTGATTTTTTTTCAATAAAATAAAACCCTACCCCCGATAGAATTGAAACGGTGAAAAGGGTAACCGACACAGGGGAAAGCCATCTGAAATCACGGCCGCCAACCATCACCAGCGTCAAGATTCCCAGTATGGTGACACTAAGCGTAAAAGCTCCTGCCAGGTCAAGGTGGACTCGGTCCTTTTTTTGCCGTGTCTCGACAAGAAAGACGGCAATCAACGCCATGGAAAACAGGCTGAGCGGGATGTTGATGAAAAAGATCCAACGCCATGAAAAATAAGAGACGATGAAGCCGCCCAGTGTTGGTCCGAGCACGGAAGCGATGCCCCAGATGGAGGCGGCCAGTGAAAGGGTTTTGGCTTTTTTCCCGTGTGGGGCGATATCGACCAGAACGATATAGACCAGGGCGAAATTCCCACCTGCACCGATCCCCTGAAAAATCCGGGCTAATATCAGAACAACCATGTTCGGAGAAATGCCGGCTACAATTGAAGATACCAGAAAGATGCTGATGGAAACGATGAAAAGCGATTTGATTTTATAAAGATCGGCCATTTTGCCGAAAATCGGAAGGGAGACCGCCCGGGCGAGAAAATAAGCCGAGTACACCCAGCTATAGACATGCAGCCCGCCGAGGTCGGCAATGATGGTGGGCATGGCGACCGACATGATCAGGGCGTCCATCGCACCGAGGAAAAGGGCCAGCAGGGCCGCCGTAATCACCCACCAGCGGACTTTCTTACTGATGTCGCCCTCTTTCGGCATCGGCTCGCATGTGCTCATTTGTTTTCGGATGTCTGAAACCAAGATTTGCCAATTCAGGGCTTACAACCCTCGGAATCTGTCATAAATGGAGCGTTGAGGACAGCTTTAAACTACAAAATGGTGGTGTTCCAGTAGCAAATTTTTCTTTCGTAGTCAAAATAAGATCGATCTGAAAAGCGATTCTTGTTGAGCGATCAATTGGGAGGAATTATTTTGGGATCCATATGTTTTCGGAGTGAAAGGTTTTATCTCAATATCCGTCGAACATCCTCTATAATCAAATAAATTGCAGGGATGTAGAGGAGTGTCAGAACCGTGGCAAAAAGGAGCCCAAAACTGATACTAATCGCCATCGGGATGAGAAATTGCGCTTGAAAGCTCCTTTCGAGAAGTAGGGGAAAGAGCCCTGCAATGGTTGTCAGTGAGGTTAAAAGGACCGGTCTGAATCGAGCTTTTCCGGATTCAATGACCGCCGCCAGAATATCTTCACCACCCCGAACTGCCCGGTTGATAAAATCGATGAGAATCAGAGAGTCATTTACCACAATACCCGTTAAAGCCACAAATCCAAAAAGACTGATGAGGGTAATATGCATACCCATAACCAAATGACCAACGACGGCTCCGATCAGACCGAAAGGGATGGCCATCATGATGATTATCGGTTGGACATAAGAGCGGAATTGACTTGCAAGGAGAAGAAATATCCCCATAAGGGCCAGAATAAAACCACTTTTTAGATCGTTGATTGAGTCTCGGGTCCGTTTTTCTTGTCCCTCCAAATCAATTTGTAACCCGGGGTAGCGTCTCGATAGCTCCGGTAGAAAATTTTCCTTTAGGCTCCCAACGATTTTGCTCGCATTCCCCACGGTTTCATCAAGATCCGAACTGACGGTAATCACCCGCTTACGGTTTACGCGCCGAATTGCCGAATAGGCCTGGCCATAGGTTATTTCCGCAACCTCTTCAATTGGGATTTCATTTCCTTCTGGGGTTCGGATACGCATCTCCTCAACCCCGGAAATCCGTCGACGGTCATATCCGGCGTACCGGACCATAACCTTTAAATCATCCCTTCCCCTTTGTATTCGGAGAGC
>DRHF01000460.1 GCA_011049715.1 Desulfobacterales bacterium | reverse complement strand
TGCTCAATTTCCAGACAGACCCCTTTACCGATAAAATAAACTCACTGAATCGCCCCCTGCTAACTACTCATTCGATACTTTCATTCATAAAAACCTCATGCTCAGCTAAAATACCAGTCATTTTATTTTTTACCGAGAATTGCTGAGTTGTTGCAGTCCAATGTTGACCTTTTTAATAGGAAATGTAATATCTTAAGATTAAGCAATAACCAGTTAGAGGGTGTTGGGTACGATTGCTTTTGAGTGCATTGAAATAATAAACACCTGTAGTGATCGGTTGAAAATCGATCTTGAAAGCGGGTTCAGGAGAGAGATACCATGGGATTTATCAGGCGTCAGGAAGAGCAGATGGCACTCCGTTTGCTGGAGTGGCAATATAAGCGAATGAATATCCCCCTACCGGTTGAATCCGAATTGAAACACCGGGCGGATAAACTGGTGGATGATGCACATCAGATTGCTCGGAAAAGGGGAAAAAACGTTCTTTCCATCATCAAGGATCTGGTGGGTGATCTAAAAAAATAAAATGTTGATAATTGAAAATCGTCGTATTATTCGATTTTCTATTTCAGAAACCACCGACAATCACCCTTGTTCGGAGTATCTGTAAAAAGAAGTAAAATGGAGGTATCATGATAAGAGCAGGCGTGGTGGGTGCAACCGGATATGCGGGTGCGGAGCTCGTGCGAATTCTCACAGGGCATCCGGATGTCAAGCTGACCATCGCAACCTCCCGTCAATACGCCGGAGAGGCGTTCGAAAACGTCTTTCCATCCATGGCAGGCGTGGTGAACCTAAAATGTCGCGAATTCACCATGGATGGTGTCTGTAACATTGCCGATATCGTATTTCTTGCGCTTCCTCACAAGCTCCCCATGACATATGTCCCTGAACTGCTTGAGAGAGGAAAACGGGTGATAGACCTTTCCGCTGATTTTAGATTCAAAGATGGTTCAAGCTATGAGGCTTACTACCAGCCCCATACCGCGAAGGACTTTCTTGACGAAGCGGTGTACGGGCTTTGTGAAATCTACCCCGAGCAGATAAAAAACAGCCGGTTGATCGGAAATCCGGGCTGTTACCCCACCAGCGTGCTTTTGCCGCTTATCCCTTTGTTGCGGAGCGGTATTTTAGATCTTCATTCCATCATTGCTGATTCAAAATCAGGGGTCAGCGGCGCCGGCCGCTCTATTTCTCTCAAGACACACTTTTGCGAAGGCAATGAGTCTTTCAAAGCTTACAACGTTGCTCAACATCGCCATAATCCGGAGATGGAGGAAATTCTCAGTTCGGAAGCCGGAAAACAAGTGCGAATAACATTTGTACCCCATCTTGTTCCGATGACCCGGGGGATGGAGACGACGATTTATACAAATCTTCATAAGGACGCAAATCATGAGGATGTTAAGGAGTGTCTTTCTTCATTTTACGCAGGCGCCCCCTTTATTCGTATCCGTCCGGACCGTTCTCCACCGGATACTTTACATGTCAGGGGAACCAATTTTTGCGACATCGGATTCCATATAGATGAACGGCATCATCGTCTCATTCTGATGTCTGCAATCGATAACCTGATAAAGGGAGCCGCAGGGCAGGCGGTTCAGAATATGAATATCATGCTCGGTTTGGAGGAAACCACCGGGCTAAGCCATATTCCATTTCCATTGTAACGCGGTCGATGCCTAGGAAAAAACTTTAAAACCGGTCATTTTTTCCCGCTGTTTGAGGCAAGGTTCTACCTGTCTGCTTGACTTCGAGGAGGCGTTTGGAATACAAAGGCTTATTTTTTTTTATTTGTTAAAACGATTTCAAATTATACCATCTAAAAACCATTCGTGGAAAGGAGAGGTGACATGTCAGCAAAGTTGATCAAAGGAACCGAAGTTCGAGAGGAGATTCTGGAGGAAATTACGTCGGAGGTGGCTCAAATTAAGGAACGCCATGGGGTTGTTCCCGGCCTTGTCACCATTTTGGTGGGTGAAAATCCCGCCTCCATGTCATATGTTACGCTGAAAATAAAAACAGCTCATCGGGTGGGTTTTAAAGAAATTCAGGACAGTCAGCCGGCCGATATGACCGAGGGTGACCTTTTGAACCTCATTGAGCGGTATAATAACGACGATTCAATCAACGGGATCCTCGTACAGCTTCCGCTTCCAAAGCACATGAATGAAAAAAAAATTTTAAATGCCATCGACCCTGATAAGGATGTGGATGGATTTCATCCGATCAATGTCGGGCGTCTGATGATCGGTGGGGATGAGGTCAGGTTTCCCCCCTGTACCCCAGCGGGGATACAGGAACTCATTGTCCGTTCCGGGGTCGAAACCAGCGGCGCCGAGGTCGTAGTTGTCGGGCGTTCCAATATCGTGGGGAAGCCGATCGCCAACATGATGCTTCAAAAGGGAGATGGCGCCAATTCAACCGTTACCGTCGTTCACACCCGGACGAAGAACATGGATCAGCACTGCAAGCGCGCAGACATCCTAATCGTTGCTGCCGGTGTTCCTGGGCTCGTCAAACCCGAATGGATCAAGCCGGGCGCCTGCGTTATTGACGTCGGCGTCAATCGAGTAGGAGAAAAGATCAGTGAGAAGACGGGAAAAAAGATAGCGATTTTAAAAGGGGATGTCGATTTTGAGGCGGCAAAAGAGGTCGCCGGCTGTATTACCCCTGTTCCCGGTGGAGTGGGTCCCATGACCATCACGATGCTGATGAAAAATACCCTAAAATCTCTCAAATTTAAACTCGGAATTGCCTAGGTATAAAAAAGAGAGGAAAAACCGAGGGGGAGCTGTTCCGGTTCCCCCCCTTCTTAATCGAGACCTGAACATGGATTGTCGATGACCTGATCGCTGCTCAAAGCTATCTTTTTCGTCAATCCGATACAGTCAAAATCCTTGACTCTGGATTCAATTCTTCCGAACACCTCCATTTGGCCGGTATCGAAGAGAACTATTTCTATTTTTATCAATGGCTTACAGCAAACAGATTGCGGTTGTGCCTCTTATTGCCTTTCAAATGAACATTCTAAAATCCTTGGTTTTTTCCATCGAACAAAATATTAATTGAGAATCCTCTTGAATATTTCACGAAAATTATAATAATGGTGTATGATTTCGATCATTATTTAATGTAAAAAAATGCGGCCAAATGAGCGCCAATATCTCCTTTTCTCTGTTTGAATTTCGATTGCGGCAGGTAGACGAAAAAAGATATCCTGCTTTGTTGGAAAAGATCTCCCGCCGTCTGTTTTAAGGATCTTCAACCCAGAAGGGGGAGGAGGATTATATCCCGTATGTTTTTTGATTTTTTAGCAAAAATTTTTGGAAGCAAAAATGAACGAGAGCTGAGAAAACTCGCCTCTGTGATTGCAAAAATCAATTCTTTGGAACCTGAAATACAGGTCAAGAGCGATGATCAGCTTAAAGCACAAACCACGCTATTCAAAAACCGTATAGAACAGGGCGAGTCGCTTGATGATATCCTTCCCGAGGCGTTTGCCACTGTGAGAGAAGCCTCCGTTCGGACACTCGAGATGCGACATTTTGATGCCCAGCTGATCGGGGGGCTCGTGCTTCATCAGGGCAAGATCATTGAAATGAAAACCGGCGAAGGAAAAACCCTGGCTGCCACGCTTCCCGCCTATCTCAATGCCATTTCCGGCAAGGGCGTTCACATCATTACGGTGAACGATTATCTGGCAAAACGCGACACCGAATGGATGGGAAATATTTATCAATTTCTGGGTCTATCGGTTGGGACCATCCTCCACGGTCTTGATGATGATCAACGGAAAAAAGAGTATGGTTCGGACATCACCTACGGTACAAATAACGAGTTCGGCTTTGATTATTTAAGAGATAACATGAAATTTGAGGGAGAGTCGATTGTGCAGGGCGCCCTAAATTTTGGCATCGTTGACGAGGTAGACAGTATATTGGTCGACGAGGCACGGACTCCGCTGATTATATCCGGACCGGCGGAAAAATCGACCCACCTCTATTACCATGTGAACGGCATTATTCCGAGCCTTAAACAAGATGAGGATTTCACTGTAGACGAGAAAGCACGTGCCGCTGTTCTGACAGATGAAGGGGTGGCAAAGGCTGAAAATATTCTGAAGGTGGATAACCTGTTTGATCCGAAATATATCGAACTTCTCCACCACATCAATCAGGCGTTGAAAGCACATGCCCTTTTCAAGCGGGATGTTGATTATATTATAAAGGACGGTGGAGTTGTCATTGTCGATGAATTTACCGGCCGTCTGATGCCGGGCCGCCGATACAGCGAAGGGCTGCACCAGGCGCTTGAAGCGAAAGAAAATGTAAAAATAGAAAATGAAAACCAGACCCTCGCCACGATTACTTTTCAAAATTATTTCAGAATGTATGATAAACTTGCGGGTATGACAGGGACAGCCGATACAGAAGCCGCTGAATTTAAAAAGATATACGATCTGGACGTGATGGTTATTCCGACAAACATGCCGATGATCAGAATAGATAACCCGGATGTTATCTACAAATCCAAAAAAGAGAAATATGAAGCGGCCCTGGATGAAATCGTGGCACTTCATGAAAAAGGTCAACCTGTTCTGGTCGGTACCATTTCCATCGATGTTTCAGAAAGCCTGGCCAAAAAATTGAGCAAAAGGGGTATCAAACATTCGGTGCTGAATGCAAAGAACCATAAAAGGGAGGCGGAGATCATTGCCATGGCCGGCCAGAAAGGGGCGGTGACAATTTCAACAAACATGGCGGGCCGTGGCACCGATATTGTCCTCGGTGACGGTGTTGTTGAACTGGGAGGACTTCATATACTCGGTACCGAGCGGCATGAAAGCCGCCGCATCGATAATCAGCTGAGGGGCCGTTCCGGTCGGCAGGGGGATCCGGGATCATCACGGTTTTTTCTGGCTCTGGAGGACGACCTCCTTCGAATTTTTGGTGGAGAACGAATTACAGGCATCATGGAAAAACTGGGAATGGAAGACGGAGAACCGATAGAACATAATCTGATCAGTAAAGCCATCGAAAATGCCCAAAAGAAGGTGGAGGGGCACAATTTCGATATCAGAAAACAGCTCATTGAGTACGACGATGTAATGAATCAGCAGCGGGAAGTCATTTACAAACAGCGGCGCGAAGCGTTAAGCGGCAAAAGTCTGAAAGGCGCCCTAGAAGAGATGATCTATGAAAAGACCGAAGGATTTGCGGATCTATTTGCCGATGAAAAAATGCTTCCCGAAGAATGGGATTTTAAAGGGCTGGGCGAGGCGGTGTTCAAACAGTTTAATTTTCGGCTGAAGATCGATAAAACTGTCGTGGACGAATTGACGAAGAGCGGACTTAGCCGGCTTATTTCAGATAATGTTCTGAAGATATATCGCGATAGAGAATCGGTCATCGGTGACGAGGAGTGCAGAGAATTGGAACGAATTGTTATGCTGCAGACCGTCGATAACCTGTGGAAGGATCATCTGTTGAACATGGATCATTTAAAGGAAGGGATCGGTCTAAGGGGATATGCACAGCAGGACCCGCTTCTCATTTATAAAAAAGAGGGGTTTGAGATGTTCAATGAGATGATTTCAAGGGTTAAGGAAGAGACCCTGGGAATCTTGTTTAGAATCCAGATTGCCGAACCTGAAAAGATCACCGACTTACGGCAGCCAAAGGAACAACAACTCGTTTTTTCCAGCGGAGATGAAGCCGAAACAAAGAAAGACCCTGTCAAACGAACCCAAAAGAAGGTCGGTAGAAACGCACCCTGCCCCTGTGGTAGCGGAAAGAAGTACAAGAAATGCTGCGGCAAATGAGCTGCAGAGACCGTATGATACAGATCAACCTTGATTTTTATTGTCATAGAATTTATATTTACTGTAGATTCTAAATTTTGTTAATCCGATATGGGGATACAATTGGTTCTCCCAAATTAAAAAACCACAATCTTTCAATACCGGATTCGCACAAAAGGTTCCTAAAGAATGGCTCCTTACAACCATGAGACAGAAGGGGATACCCTAGTAAAGACAGAAAGGGAGGTTAAAGAGCCTCCCTTGTATAAGGTGCTTCTCCATAACGATGATTACACGACAATGGAATTTGTGGTGGAAATACTCCTTCATGTTTTTAACAAATCGGTGGAAGATTCAACAGCTATCATGCTGAATGTCCACCAAAAGGGAATCGGTCTTTGTGGGGTCTATACCCATGAAGTTTCAGAAACCAAGATGGATATGGTGCACACTTTAGCCCAGGAGCATGGTTTTCCACTCAAATGTACCATGGAAAGAGAGTAGATAGATGATCAGTAAAGAACTTACGGCTGCTCTTGGCTTTGCGGTGAATGAAGCCAAAAAAAGACGACATGAGTACGTCTGTATAGAACATATTCTTTTTGCCATTCTGCATGATAATTTTGGTAAGCAAATCATCGAAAGCTGCGGAGGGAATATAGAGAGCCTGGATAAAATTCTGGAGAATTTCTTTACCGAACGCATGGACGTCGTCCTTGAAGGGGATGAATATATTCTTCAGCAGACCGTCAGCTTTCAACGGGTGATCCAGCGTGCTGTGAACCACGTTCGTTCCGCTGAAAAGCAAGAAGTCGATGTCAGTGATATCCTGGTCTCCATCTTTCAGGAGGAGGATTCACACGCCGCATACTTTTTAAAGGAGGAAGGGATTACACGGCTTGATGTCTTAAATTACCTATCCTACAGCACTCCGAAAGAGCCTTTCCAGGAAGAGATCGGCAGTTTCGCGAGAAGCGGCAAAGAGGAGAAGAGGAAAAAAACAGATCCGCTCGAGATGTTCACGGTTGATCTTATCCAGGAGGCTGCCCAGGGGAGACTCGATCCCCTCATCGGTCGGAAAAATGAACTGGAACGTACCATGCAGATTCTTTGCCGGAGGCGGAAAAACAACCCGATCTATGTGGGAGATCCCGGTGTGGGGAAAACCGCTTTGGCCGAAGGTCTGGTGCAAAAAATCTATCGAGGTGATGTACCTGATCTGCTCAAAGACGTACACGTTTATTCCCTCGATCTCGGCGCACTCCTAGCAGGGACCAAATTTCGCGGCGATTTTGAACAGCGACTCAAAGGGGTGATCGCGGCATTGAAAAAAGAAAGACATGCGATTTTGTTTATTGATGAAATTCACACCATTGTCGGAGCAGGGGCGACCAGCAGCGGATCCATGGATGCATCAAACATCCTGAAACCGGTTTTTGCAACCGGCGAGCTTCGATGTATCGGTTCGACAACATACGAGGAATACAAAAATCATTTTGAAAAAGACCGGGCCATGTCCCGACGGTTTGAAAAGATCGAAGTGGCTGAACCTCCGATTTCAGAGTCAATCCAAATCTTGAAAGGGCTAAGGACCCGTTATGAAGAACACCACGGTATTGTCTATACCGATCCTGCCCTGAAGGCGGCGGTTGAGCTTTCCGCAAAATATCTCAATGACCGCTACCTCCCGGACAAAGCGATTGACGTAATCGATGAAGCAGGTGCATTTATAAGGCTTTCCGGTTCTTCCATGAGGAAGAAGATCAACCCGACGGATATAGAAAAGATCGTGGCAAAAATGGCAAGAATACCCGCTGTAAGCATATCCACATCGGATAAGAAAAAACTGGAAACCCTCGAAAACAGGCTCAAACAGAAGGTTTTCGGCCAAGATGATGCTCTCCAGTCGATTGTGACCTCTATAAAACGATCAAGGGCCGGCCTGCGCACACCCGGTAGACCGATCGGATCCTTTTTATTCAGCGGCCCGACCGGTGTCGGGAAAACAGAAGTGGCGCGGCAGATCTCCTCGAATTTAGGGGTTCAGTTTTTGCGCTTCGATATGAGCGAATATATGGAGAAGCACGCGGTAGCCAGACTGATCGGCGCTCCTCCGGGCTACATCGGGTTTGACCAGGGTGGACTGTTGACAGATGGGATCCGAAAACACCCTCACAGCGTACTTCTGCTTGATGAAATTGAAAAGGCCCATCCGGATCTCTACAGTATTTTGCTACAGGTTCTGGACCATGCCACCCTGACGGACAATAGCGGTAAAAAGGCTGATTTCAGAAATGTGATCATCATCATGACCTCTAATGCCGGCGCAAGGGAGATGAGCACCCTCAGCATCGGTTTTGGGGATCAAAAGAACGATACCCGGTCAAAAGGGAAAAAGGCCATCGAAGCCTTTTTTAGCCCGGAATTCAGAAACCGGTTAGACGGGATTATAAATTTCAATTCGTTGACCGTCGATATCATGGAGAAGGTTGTCGATAAATTTATGGACGAGGTGAACGAACAACTTGCTTCCAAGAAAGTGTATCTCAACATTTCCAAGCGCGTGCGGACCTGGTTGGCAAAAAAAGGACATGATCCACGTTATGGTGCAAGACCGCTGGCAAGGGTCATCCAGACAGAGATTAAGGATGTCCTTTCAGACAAGATTCTGTTCGGGCGCCTTGAAAAAGGAGGTAAAGTTTTCATTGACCTGAAAAATAACGATTTAACCTTCAACTATGGTTAAATGCCGGTCTTTCTATTATCTGATAAAATATCGTTTCCTCCCCCCCATCTTGCCAGAAAAGACG
Source organism: Desulfobacterales bacterium (assembly GCA_011049715.1). GTDB lineage: Bacteria > Desulfobacterota > Desulfobacteria > Desulfobacterales > UBA2156 > UBA2156. Next base: position 45,376 of record DRHF01000460.1, on the reverse strand, counting down.
GCCTGCTGGCCGTTGGCGGCGACCTCAGCCAGAAGCGGCTTCTCCTCGCGTACCGAATGGGCATATTTCCGTGGTTTTCAGATGGCGAACCGATCATGTGGTGGTGCCCTGACCCCCGCCTTGTTCTCTACCCTGATGAACTTCGAATTCCAAAGAGCCTGAGAAAAGTGCTTAAAAAGAATTTGTTTCAGATGACCGTAGATACCGCGTTTAAGGAAGTTATAACCGAGTGTGCCCGGGTGCGATTGGAAGCGGGTGAGGGGACCTGGATTGTCGAGGAGATGAAAGCGGCATATTGTCGATTACACGAATCCGGTTTTGCCCATTCAGTTGAAGTCTGGCATCATCGTGAGTTGGCAGGCGGATTATATGGCGTATCAATGGGTAAATGTTTTTTTGGAGAATCGATGTTCACACGGGTCGACGATGCCTCGAAAGCGGCCCTGGTTTTTCTGTCCGAATATTTAAAATCTTTATCTTTTGATATGATTGATTGCCAGATGGCCACCGAACACATGATTCGTTTCGGCGCCAGAAAAGTCCCGAGAGATCTCTTTTTAGATCAGCTGAAACAATCCCTTAATGCACCCGATTTAAAGGGAAAGTGGGCAAGCAGATAACAAAAGGGGGTAAAAAGAGGAGGGTACTGTCCTATGGAAAAAGAATGTATCTTTTGCAATATTATCAATCGAAAACTTCCGAGTGAATTCCTATATGAAGATGATACGGTGGTGGTTTTTAAAGATATCCATCCGCACGCACCGATTCATCTGTTAGTCGTCCCTAAAAAACATATACGGAGCATCAATGACCTAGGGGAGGATGACAAAACGATAGTTTCAGAAACAATCGATATTGCAAAGATGATGGCAGTAAAAACGGGCATTTCCAGGTCAGGATACAAACTCCTTTTTAACGTGGAAAAAGGTGGCGGGCAGGTGATCTTCCATCTGCACCTGCACCTGATGGGCGGATGGCGTCGCTAGACGACATCATCCGCTGGTGCAATCGGCCCGCACGCAGGCAGAAGGATTCAAGCTTGGCGGTGATCAACTGGGGAAAGGAGGAGCCGTCGCTTTCAATCACCAGAAAGGGGAGATTATCCATTTCTGAGAGGACGGCTTTCAATTTTTTATTTCGCGGGTCGGTTCGCAGCTTTCCCTCCCGGGTCATTGCCTTATTTAATAGGGCCTCTGACAATCGGTTTGGCATGCAGCCGAAGGGACCGATGGAGATCACACCGCAGGCCTGGGTTGCGATCTCGGTCATGGCACTCCCCACGGTGAGGATGGCTTCTCCGGCCAGATCCGGTGATATGTAGGGTGCAGCATTGGCAATGATGGATTTGATGTTGACCGGCGCGGCGTGAACGAGACCTGATTTTGAAAGTATGGATTTGATTCGTTTTTCAAACCGAGCCATCGATATTTTTTTGATCCAAAATCCCAGTTTTTCCTTCATTAACATTTCGGAATTGCCCAGATCGTTTTGGAGTGTATAGTCGGAATAGAGCATCCACTCTGCAATCGGCGAACAGATGGTGGCAAAACCCTTATCAGCAAGCGTTTCTGTCAGATACTGGCGGGACAAGTGATCCCTGCGGACAAATATCTCGCCGACAAGGGAGATCAACGGCACTTGATTGGATGGGCGTTTTAATGGAATTTGGCGAAAATGCCGAGCGGTTCGTATCAGCTGCTTGATCAGTGTATTGAATTCTCCTTTTTCCAGTTCACCCAGTATCAGATGCCACTCACGATCGAATATATCCATTGCTGTCCCAATCTCTTTTGAATTTGCAAGCAGCATGGATCGAATATCTTCCATAACATCGGATATAACAATCGCCCACCATCCTCTTTTCAGAAAGCCATTTCCCAAACCAGTGTAGGAATTATCCGACGTCAGGGAAAGCAGGGCAACATCGGGTATACTGAGCTTTCGGACCAGGTCTTCCATAAAAATGTAATACTGGCCGAACCGGCACGGACCGGAACCGGTCGGCATAAAGTAAACCAAAACCTCCGTTTCCTGTTTTTTATTCTGAATATAATTGAGCAGTGTTCCGGTGGTTAGGATGAGCGGAAGACATTCTTTGCAGGATGTATTGGCACGCCCCAACTTTAATATTGTTTCATCCGGCGGTGGATGGGCCTTTGCATTAAACCCTCTTCCCCGAAAAATTGCTACCATCGACTCGGTTGCAAGGTTTCCCATCGAAGGAAAAAGAAGGGAAACACGGGGATCGGTCATGGACAGGGTCTTGCCGGCGGTTGTGATCACCTTGGGCGCACCATTTCCAAACGCCACCCGGGCAGGGGAAAATTTTCTTTTTTCCTGGGTGATCCGGTTTTGAATCGACAATTGTCGATAAGCTGAAACGATATCGAGGAATGCCTCAATCCGAGTTTCCAGGCCGGCGTCTGCCGTATAACTGTCCAGTTCGAGGGTGAGAGACGGTTTTTTGCCCATCAGATCCCGGAAGTATCCGAGAATAAATGAATCCGGGCCGCAGGAAAAATTGGTGATATAGGTTCCAAAGAGCTGGGGATGCCTTTTAACGAATCTGGCGACCTTTAAAATGAGTTGTCCCATTCCCCAGTACATGTGGCGTCTTGAGATCTCATCATCGACGGGGAGGAAATCCATCGGTAATACCAAAACACCCCTCGACGCGAGTTTATGGGGAATTCCCATATGGGCTTCTTCGGTAAAACCGTTGTAGGGACGTGAAAATAAGACCACCGCAGTTTTGTCCGGATCGTTTTTAAGTGTTTCCAGGGCGGCTTTACCAATAGACTTCATCTCTGCAAAGCAATCCGTTTGTTTCATTAGCGCCTTTTCGAAGGCTTTTTCAGCCGATTCCAGACTTAATCCCATGCTAACTGCCGTTTCAACAAGCGGTTTTCTGGCTTCGGTCAACCCCTTGGTGAGATCGAGCAGCGGCGTTAAAACTTTGGTTCCTTTTTTTCCAAGGTCATCGAGTTTATCTTTGAAGGTTGTCCGGAGATAAAATGTTTCACCCTGAAGTAAAGGGCAGACCTGGGAGGCAGGATTTCCGTCCAACATTGGAACTGCCTTGAAGTGGGGAAGAAATATGAACTCAGGGGCATCTTTCATATTGATCAGAGAATCAAAAAAACCGTGGGACAGTTCACCTGGAAAGCAGAACGCTGCATCCCTTTGATCAATGCCTTTTTGAGAGGGAAAATCAGGAATAACCGGTCGAATTCCCAGTTCAGCGAAAAACGTGGAATAAAGCGGAAAATAGCTGTTAACCAGAAAACTCCGATTGATCCCAATACGCCGGTTGGTTTTTTGTGCGCTCTCTTCAGAAAGCGGAGCGCCGTATTTTTCAAATATGAGCTGTTGTCGAACCCGGACGAGGTCTAATTCTTCCACGTTATATTTTATGTTGTGAAGCAAATTATAATATCGATTGCATGCCCCGCCAAAGGTATATTTTTTCCTGTCAAGTTCGATTGTGGCAATTTCACACCGCCTGTCACATCTTTCCTTGCCGCCTTTACATCTGAAGGGCTTTTTATAAACAATCTCCCTGTTTGCCAACGTTTTCAGATCAAAACGCTTTTTTTCCAATAAATTTGTTTCGATTCTTTTTTTTACTTCAAGGGCAACGCCGTATGCCCCCATTAGACCCGGTTCTGGTGGAACGATAATCGGTTTTCCCAAGAGGGCGGCCATAGCCAATGGTACGGCTCTGTTGTAACATACACCGCCTTGCATAAAGACCTTCTCACCCACCGGTCGATTACCTTTGACCCGGTTGGTGTAATTCATACAGATCGAATAGACCAACCCGGCTACAATATCTTCGCGCTTTCCCCCCTCGTGAATGGTATTTTTGATGTCGGAGGCGATAAATGCTGCACATTGATCGTTAAAATTGGGCGGGTTTTTCCCTTTAAGCGCCACCGCTGCAATGTCTTCCATTTCAATACCAAGGGTTTCATATGCCGACTCTTCCAGAAATGATCCGGTTCCCGCCGAACATGCTTCGTTCATCGCATAATCCGAAGGAACGCCATTTGTTATATAGGTGTATTTTGCATCCTGGCCCCCAATTTCAAATAACGTATCCACCTTTTCATCAAAATATATTGCAGCTGTTGAATGGGCGATGATTTCATTGATAACGCCATCTGTCAGTGCATGGAGACCGGCAATTTGACGGCCGGAGCCACAGATTCCCAATCCCTCTATGGTGATGGTCGAGGGGTCGACTTTTTCTTTTATCTGGTTGAGCAAAGAGCGATAGCATTCCCGGGAGGCTCCCACCGGATCGCCGTTGGTGCGAAGATAAACGGATGAAAGAATTGCATTATTCGTTTTTTGAAGCAGAATCGCTTTGGTGGTGGTCGAACCGACATCCAGACCGAGAATGCACACTTCGCCGGATTGAATTTCCCCCATCTCAATGGTTTTGAATTCGACCCTGTCTTCAAAATCCTGGAGAAATGGGAGCGTATCGAATGAAACGACATTCTCTTTGAACAGATTGGAAACTCCGGGAAAAGGAGCTGTTTCATGGTTGAGGGCCCAAAGTGCCGCTCCCAGTGCTTCAAAATACGGTGCTTCTTCCGGAACAATCAGATCGGAAATTTCACGATCCAAGTACTCGATCATCATTTTATTACGCGCCGTGCCGCCGGTAATCATGACATTCTGTTTTGTTTCTTTTTTTAACAGGGATAGAATTTTATCGGCCATCATTTTGCAGAGGCCGGCGGTAACCTTTGAACGGGGAATTCCTTTATTGGTCGCATGGGTGCAATCGGATTTACAGAAAACAGAGCATCGCCCGGAAACATGATACGGTTCTTCAGCTGAAGCCCACCTGGCAGCCTCCTCCATGGATACGTCCATCCTTCGCAGCTGCTGAAGGAAGAATTCACCGGTTCCGGAGGCACATTTGTTTCCGGTTAACACATTGCTTATCTTGCCAAAACGATCCAGGATATAAATCATGAAGGTCTCGCCGCCGGCGGATACGAGGGCCGGGCACGAAACATCGGACGGTTTGACAAATTGATAGGCGTATTCTACTGATTCAGGTTCGGGTATTGAAGAAAGGTTTACAAATTTTCTAAAACGCCGGCCCGTAACAGCGATTCTATCCATTGAATCCAGTTTAAAGTCGTTGAGGGCTGACAGTAGGGTTTTTTTTGGATTACCTTCATGGGGATAAATGGCATATTTGCCAATACGGGAATTTTTTGAATTGGGTTCGACCCTTCCATCATGGCTGTCGGATAGATCCATAATAAGATCAACAACCGATACAGAGGATGCGCCGAGGCACAAACCCAGCGCCCTCATCCTCCCTGATTTTCTAAGAATCAAACCAGACATTTTTTGAAAATTTTACTGTTTCAATGGTAAGGATAACGATGGTTCGACTTACACGGTTAGAAAAATCGGTATTTAAACCGTAAGCTAAGGCAAACTGGGTATATCAAAACTCTTACCGGGTTTCAAAGAAAAAAGTGCTCCAAGGGGTCTATTCTAATTGGTTATAGTCTGAAGCTTATGGCGGTTCCGTTTTCGGCACAGTAGAGAATCTGGTAATTCTTTAAGGATATATATATATTAATATTTCTCAAACTATGACGAAACATTGTTGATTACTGCCGCCATATAACCGGCGCCAAATCCGTTATCGATGTTGACCACAGCAATATTTGAACTGCAGCTGTTTAACATGGCGAAAAGAGCGGTTAAACCACCCAGGCTGACACCGTAGCCGACACTTGTCGGAACAGCGATGACCGGGGAGGTGACCATTCCAGCAACCGCGGTGGGAAGGGCACCCTCCATGCCTGCAACGACAATCAAAACTGATGCCGTCTCCAGCAGTGCTTTATGATCCATGAGCCTGTGGATGCCCGCGACTCCCACATCAAAAACCGATTCCACCGGGTTTCCCATGGCCTTTGCGGTAAGATACGCCTCTTTTGCAACCGGTATGTCCGATGTGCCGGCCGAGAGCACGAGTATCGTCCTTTTGTCTTTTGAGGGCGCCTTGCTCTTCCCCCAAATGAGCATTCTGGCATCTTCGTGGTAGACCGTCCCGGGAATGGTTGATACAATTTTATTTGCATTTAATGGATCGATTCGGGTGACCAAAACGATATCTTCCTGGGGCAACATTTTTTCCATGATCCCGATGATTTGTTCCACTGTTTTACCTTGTCCAAAGATGACTTCAGGAAAACCCTTCCGCAAAGAGCGATGGTGGTCGATATGGGCATATTCTATATCTTCAAACCCGAGGTGTATGAGTTGTTTTGCGGCCTCTTCGACAGATGAGGTTCCCATAGCTACCTTGCCTAGAATCTCATGCAATGATTCCAAATTCATAAAATATATTACCCCTTTACATTGGTTTATCGATTGGTTAATGATGGTCCATCACAGAGACCGGATCGGTTTGAGACTCTCTACAGCCTGCTGCATGGACTCTCATGCTGTTTATGAGATTCTCAATTTAATTAAAATTTCTGGGCAAAATAGTCAATCCAAAATCGGATTTGCCATATGAAAGTTGTAGCGATTATACCATCCAGGTTCAGATCGACCCGCTTTGAGGGCAAGCCACTTGCCCGAATTGGCGGAAAATCGATGGTTCAACGGGTTTATGAGAAGGCAAAACAATCGGAAAAAATAACAGATGTTTTTGTAGCCACCGATGACCAGCGGATTGTTGATGCCGTGCTCGATTTTGATGGCCACGCATTGATGACTTCTTCTGAAAACAAAAGCGGTACGGACAGAGTAGCGGAAGCTGCAGAAAAAATTGGGCTCGTGGCAGATGATATTGTCGTCAATATTCAAGGCGATCAACCATTACTCGACCCCCGGTCTATCGACGAATTGATCGGCGCTTTTAATGCCGGTTCAGGCTTCGAAATGGCCACCCTTGCTTTCCGAACGCTTGATGAAAATGAAATTAATAATCCAAAAGACGTCAAGGTAACGTTTGATTTCGAGGGTTTTGCGCTTTATTTTTCCAGATCGCCGATACCGTTTCATCGCGATCCGGACGTGCGTCCCATGTTTTACAAGCATTTGGGGATTTACGCTTATAGAAAACGATTTCTTGAGATATTCCAAAATCTTCCGGAAGGAAAACTCGAGAATCTCGAAAAATTGGAGCAGCTTCGGGCCATCGAATTCGGCCATCGAATTAAGGTGATTATCACCAAATATGATTCTCCGGAGGTCGATTTTCCAAATGATATAGCCAGAGTCGAAAAGGCCCTTAATCAATGTCCTGCTCTATGATTTTGCCCGGTTTTGGGATGAGGTCTTTGTCCGCCATTTTTTTCTTAACCGTCGGATTTGATGGGAGGGGCGCCGCCGCCTTTTTTACCGGTTTTCTCTTTGCTGGGCGGCGGGAAGCGCTTTTTTCAAGGGCTTTCATTTGCTTTTGAATTGAATCGATTTTATTTCCAAGTTCCCTGGTGGTTTTGTTCAGATTTTCCCGGTAAATTTTCTGTTCGATTTTCAGTGTCAGATCGAATTTTTTTTGGCTTACCATGTTATTGGAAAGTGCGGTCAGGTTCGCCTTAAATTCTTCGAATTGATCTTTAGACTGCTCGGCAGTTCCGGAGAACGTTGTCAATTTTTCGGTTACATTTTTTTCGATCCTTGCTAATTCTTCCGTCAAATTTTTATCGAGACTATCCAGATCAGCTGTCATATTTTTCAGCGTTTTCTGAATCGGCGCCACTGTTTTGTCGATGCGACTCAAGGCGGTTTTAAGTTCGTTTCTGCCCAGTTTTGATTTGCCAATTGCCCTTGCGAGCGTTTCGGTTCTCTTCAACTTGTTTTCCACACCGGAAATTCTTTTTTCAATGTTCGAAACCTGTTTCGACAATGACCTATCTAGTTTCGAAAGGGTTTCTTCAAATTTTGCCTGTTGAATGGAAAGGGAAGAAAACTTTGAGTCGAGGTTTTTCGTTAGGCTTTCAACGCCTGTGGTGCCTGTGATCTGCAGACTTGCAAATCTCTTTTTAATATCCATGTATACATAGACAACTGTAACGCCCACGATCAGGAGGGTGAAAATGGAAAAGATCGCCATTCGTCGACCCGCCATTTCCCCCCGGGGCTGCCTTTTCCGGTCTTGAAAAATGGAATCCGGTCTTTCACCTTCAAAACGGAACTTTAGATCCGAAGAGTCATATTTTTGCATCTGCGTCTATTCCCACTCAATTGTGCTGGGCGGTTTAGAACTGATGTCATAAACCACCCTGCTCACCCCCCTGATTTCATTGATGATTCTGTTCGAAATCAGGCCGAGAAATTTATGGGGCAATTTTGCCCAGTCTGCTGTCATTGCATCTGTGCTGGTCACCGCGCGGATGGCAATGATATTTTCATATATCCGTTGATCTCCCATGATGCCTACACTCTTTATCGGCAGGAGCACCGCAAACGATTGCCATAATCTTTTATAGTACCCGTTCTTTTTTATTTCTTCAATCAAAACCGCGTCAACTTTTCTTAAAACGGACAATCGTTTCCGGGTCACTTCTCCGATGATTCGGATGGCCAAACCCGGTCCTGGAAACGGCTGTCGCCAAATCAATTCTTCGGGTATACCCAAAGTCTTTCCGAGTTTACGCACCTCATCTTTAAAAAGATATTTTAAAGGTTCTAAAAGTGTCAATCTCATTTTACCGGGAAGGCCTCCCACGTTGTGATGGGATTTGATGACGGCGGTTGGCCCGCCAAATGCGGATACAGATTCAATGACATCGGGATAGAGCGTTCCTTGGGCAAGGAATTCAACCCCTTTAATCTTATGGGCTTCTGTCTCAAAGACCTCAATAAAGACCTTACCGATGATTTTTCGCTTTTTTTCCGGATCGGTTATATTTTTTAATGGTCTTAAAAATTTGTTTTGGGCGCTTACAAATCGAATGTTGATCTTAAGATGTTGTCTCAATGAGATCTTTAATTTTTCCGCTTCATCCATCCTGAGAAGGCCGTTATCGACAAAAATACAGGTGAGATGTTTTCCCACTGCCTTGTAGAGCAACACGGCTGTGACCGAAGAGTCCACACCGCCGCTGAGCCCCAAAATAACTTTTTTATGACCGACCCGGTCCTTTATCCGAGCGATCGAGTCATTGGCAAAGGATGCCATCGTCCAGGAAGGCTGACATTTGCAGACATCCAGAATAAAATTTTTCAGCATTCGCTGGCCTTGAGGAGTATGATGCACCTCAGGGTGAAATTGCAGACCAAAATGGTTTTTTCGGTGATTCGCCATTGCTGCGATTTTGGTGTTTTTTGTTGAAGCGGTTATTTTAAAATCTTTTGGCAGCGCTTTAATTGAGTCTCCGTGGCTCATCCAACATGGTGTGGTTTTATCCACACCGCTAAAAATCCCTTTTCCGCTTTTAGCCTGAAGCAACGCATATCCATACTCCCGTTTTGCGGCCTTCTTGACCGTTCCCCCAAGTACGTCCACCATGAACTGCATGCCATAACAGATACCGAGCACCGGGATTCCAAGATCAAACAGGGCAGGATCTGTCCTCGGGCTTTCTTTTTCGTATATACTGGAGGGCCCGCCGGAAAGAATGATTCCTTCCGGATTGAGCTCTTTGATCTCTTCAATCGTTGTGTCTGGTGGTCCTATCTGAGAATAAACATGGAGTTCCCGTACGCGCCGGGCGATTAACTGATTGTATTGCGAACCAAAATCAATAATGAGTATCATAATGGCCTTGGAGAGGGGTATTCACAGCACTTCGGTCTGTTCACAGTTTTTTGTCTATGACGGGTTTGAACCGAACCAGCGAGCGCATTCCCCGTAGCTTGTCGAAGCGCAACAAAGATCTCGTCATTCAGGGCTGCGGGGTTAGCAAGCGAATCTTAAAATAAGACAATTTTCTTATCGGTGGAATCCCGCTGAAGCGGGACTGTAGTTTGCTGCAGGGTTCTTCAAAAACCCGGCTTTATCGTCGTTTTCCACCGGGATGCCATACCCAAACGATTTGCCAAAACATGCCGAATATGTTAGAGATAATGAAAAATGTCAACCGAATTCTGGCATTGGGTAAAATTGTGTGCTGGTATGGATAAGAAGAGATCATCCATATTCCGATCGAAGAACCGGAGATTGATGGAGGCGTATTGATTATGTATGAAAGCGGACATCTGAGAAAAGGATTAAAAATTGAAATCGATGGAGACCCTTACATCATTGTGCAGTTCGAATTTGTCAAACCCGGCAAAGGTCAGGCCCTTTATAAATGTAAACTCAAGAACATGTTGACCGGTGCGCAATTTGACAGAACGTTTCGATCGAGTGATAAATTCAAGGAAGCAAGCCTGGAAGAGCACGAGATGGAGTTTCTATATGTTGATGGGACCCAATACTGCTTTATGAACACCGCCACATGGATCCAGGAATTTCTTTCCGAGGATCAGTTAGGTGAAAACAGGAATTTAATAAAGGAAAATACCAAATGTAATGTCCTTTTTTTCAAGGAGAAACCGATCGGTATTGCCCTCCCCAATTTCATCGTTTTAAAGATAATCAAAACAGATCCCTGGACAAAGGGGGATACTGCTTCAGGGAGCACAAAGACTGCTACCCTTGAGACCGGTTATGTTGTGCAGGTCCCGCCCTTTATTGATGAGGGCGAGCTGATTCGGATTGACACAAGGACCGGTGAATATGTGGAGCGTGTGAAAGCGTGAAAAAAGAGTGCACCAGACGGGAGACCTGCCTTAGCTTTTCCATTCTTTTTGTTCTTGCCGGAATCGGGATGATCATATTTTTGCAGCAGTTTCGATATTCTCCGGCGATTCTATCGACCGGGATGTCAAATCAAAATTCGAAAAAAATTCAAGGTGCTTATGAAGAAATAAGAGGAAATTCATTAATATTACTGCCAAAAACCTACATTTTATTATCACCTCCGGAAATGTTTCAACCTCACAACTTGTCGGATAAGATTGATGGAAAAGCTGAGTTATACCTCTCTGCCGGATTTAAAACTCTTGAAAGTCAACGGTTCAAAACGAGCGCAGCATCAGAAGATTGGGCTGAAATATTTATTTACGACATGGGAAATGGGGAGAACGCGTTCTCGGTATTCAGCGAGCAGATGCGCGAGGATGCAAAACCTGCCGGACTGGATCAGCACTCTTACCGGACTGAAAATGCGGTCTATTATGTTTACGGCCCCTATTACGTGGAAATCATTTCATCTGTCCCGACCGATGAGAGTGTTGAAAAGATGGTGGCACTCGGCCACGTTGTCATCCAAAACATGCCGATCAAAACAACATCAATTGCCGAATCCAAGCTGTTCCCAAGATCGGGTCTTGAGACAAAAAGCATAGCGCTGATCTCTACGAATGCATTTGGGTTTGATCAATTTAATCGGGTCTATGTCGCAAAATACAAGATAGACAAAATCGAGATGACCGCCTTTTTGTCCCACCGCAAAACATCCCAAAAAGCCCGGGCTCTTGGACTGGGATATTATCGGTTTTTGTTGACCTTTGGGGGGAAAGAGGTGAAACAACCATCCCGTATTACCGGAGCGAAGATAATATCGATCATGGACAGTTACGAGATCATATTTTCGTTTGGGCGTTTTGTTGCCGGTGTGCGTGAGGCGTCAGACCGAAAACAGGCCATGGAACTGGCCCATCGACTGCACAAAGGTCTTAAGGCGGTGGTAGATGGAGAATGATTTGAACCGAAGGTATTTTGGACGACGGGATTTTCTGATCCGGTCAGCGAAAGCCGGTTTGTCCGTGGCGGCTGCCGGTCTGATCGGATATTATTTTTTTGATCCGATCGGACCGACCTATTCTTCGATTGACCCAATCGTGGATGGGTTTCCCGATTTTTCGATTCCAGACCTGGGAAAACGTATGGCGATTGCCAGGGGCCCGGACAGGATAAAAACGCTTCAGCTCGCATTTAAGGCGATCGGTGGCGTTGAATCGTTTATCAAAAGTGGGGACCGTGTTTTGCTGAAGGTCAATGCCGCCTTTGCCTCACCACCCATACTTTCGGCAACGACTCACCCCCAGCTAGTTTCGGAGATGGCGCGCTTGTGCTTTAAGTCGGGTGCTTCGAAAGTGGTGGTGACAGACAACCCGATAAACGATCCCGCCAGTTGCTTTGCACTTACCGGTATTGCCCGCGCAGCGGAGTCTGCAGGTGCAAAAGTGATACTACCGGCAGCCGGTCTTTTTAAATCAATGACGATTCCGGGGACCAGACTCATCCGAAACTGGCCGGTTTTGTATGAACCGATAAAGGTTGTTGATAAGGTGATTGGCCTTGCACCGGTGAAGGACCATCGCCGGAGCGGCGCTTCGATGACCATGAAAAACTGGTACGGCCTGTTGGGAGGTCGCCGAAATATATTCCATCAGGATATCCATACTATCATCAAGGAGCTGGCCATCATGGTCAAGCCCTCGGTCGTTATTCTGGACGGAACAACCACCATGATGTCCAATGGACCTACAGGCGGATCTCTTTCAGACCTCAAAGAAACAAAGATGATGATCGTCAGCACCGACCCGGTCGCTGCAGATGCTTTCGGTGCTACGCTACTTAAAAAAGAGTTACATGAACTTTCATATATAACCAAGGCAGCAGCAGCTGGGATAGGGACGGCGGATTATCGTTCCATAAATCCCGTGATTGCTTCAACCGATTGATACCCGGAGGGAGATCGACTCGGCGATGAAAATAATAACCGCCAGAAGGACTACCCAGATTTTTTTTGCAGTCCTGTTCTTGTGGTTTTGCATTGTAGCCACTCTCGGCGAAAAATGGTGGCAACTCCGCGGCTGGCCGGTTAACTGGTTGTTTGAGCTCGACCCCCTGGTCGGACTCGGTACCCTGCTGTCGACCCGAACGCTTTATAAGGGCCTCCTTTGGGGGCTGGTGACCATTGTGCTGACGGTGCTGCTCGGGCGGTTTTTCTGTGGGTGGGTCTGCCCTTTTGGATCAATCCATCAATTTGTCGGATTTTTAGGCAAGCGGAAAAAATCATCTGCTGAAAAAGTCGGTATGAATCGCTACCACCGACTCCAGGTGGTAAAATACTGGATTTTGATTTTTCTTCTTGCGGTTTCATCCACCGATCTGTTCCTCTATTTTATCCGTATGCTGTTCCCGGAGATTCGAACTTTTTTCGTTCTGATCGGAATTATTTTTTCTGCCTTCGTCCTTTTGGCATCTTTTCGTCTGATGAACCGTCCCGGAAAAGGATTTGAAATTGGTTTATCTGTTGCCCTGATCGCGGTGGCATTGACCATTCTTTTCAAAGATTCTGCACTGTTTTCAGCCTCGCTTCAAATCGGACTCCTGGACCCGATTTCCCTTGTATACCGCTCGGTAAATCTGATCATTTTGCCGCTGGCCGATGCGGCAGGGGGAAAGTTGTCCGTCAGTCCACGCTTTTACCAAGGGACCGCTCTCATCGGCGTTATCTTCCTGACAGCTGTTTTTCTGAATCTGAAAATACCGCGGTTTTACTGCCGATTTATCTGTCCACTCGGTGCGTTGCTGGGGATATTCGGTCGATATGCCATCTGGCGGATCGGTAAGAAAGAGACAACATGTATCGATTGCCACCAGTGTGAATTGGATTGTGATGGGGCCTGTTCACCCTCCTCAACAATCAAAATAAGCGAATGCATCATTTGCTTAAACTGTTTCAGTCCGTGTCAGCACAACAATTTGGGCTATCGAACGGCCCCATCCGCGGCTGGGGAAACCCTGCTTCCCGATCTATCCAGACGGGCGGTTGTCCTTTCCTTTTTCTTTGGTGCGGCAGCTGTTCCGATGATCCGCATCAACGGCGGCTTGGCCGGGCATTGGGAATCCGGGCTCATCCGTCCACCTGGTGCGCTGGCGGAAAAAGATTTTCTGTCACGGTGCATTAAATGTGGTCAGTGTATGCGGATCTGTCCGACAAATGTCATCCATCCGGCGGGATTCGAGGGCGGATTGGAAGGTTTGTGGACCCCTTTGCTCAACTTTCGGATCGGTACGAGCGGTTGCCAGCTGAACTGTGTTGCCTGCGGAAACCTGTGCCCGACCGCTGCCATCCGACCGATCACCATCGATGAAAGACTCGGTGAAAAATCGTATGTCGATAAAGGACCGATTAGAATCGGAACCGCCTTTGTCGATCGGGGTCGCTGTCTCCCCTGGGCGATGGACAGGCCCTGCATCGTGTGCCAGGAAAATTGTCCGGTTAGCCCCAAAGCGATTTTTACACGTGAAACCTTCAACACGGTCAACATAAATACCGCTTTAATTGTGAAAACAGCTGGAAACGCGCATGTCGAATTCAACGGGGAAGTACTTACTCCCTATCGGTTTTCAACCGGTGATTATTTCTGTGTGGCAAAGGAATCACCGGACGATCGTCCCCGGCCCATAATTGAAAATACCACCCGAACCCTGTCGATTGACCCGGAATTTCAGTGGAAATCACCACCTGTGCCAAAAGCACGTGTTGAAATCCATGTCCGGTTACAGCAGCCATTTGTTGACCTCAAATATTGCATCGGCTGTGGGGTTTGTGAACACGAATGCCCGGTCCTTGGAAAACGAGCGATTCGGGTCACAGCAGAAAATGAGACGAGGGATCCGAAGCATGCGCTACTTCTGGAGGGTTGACTCCATGGGGCCGGGTTTTTGCCGCCTTCGTTTTGTATATGGAATTAATTATTTTAATATGGAAGGGGTGGAAAGATGAAGGTGAACCTTATTTATGTCACAGTCGGCAGCAAAGAGGAAGCAAAGCTGATCGGTAGATCACTGGTTGAGTCGAGACTGGTCGCCTGTGTCAATATTATCGATAATATGAACTCCATTTATCGCTGGGAAGGCAAGCTTCAGGATGATCAGGAGGTTATCCTCATAGCGAAAACCACAGAAACAAAGGTGTCGAAGGTGGTCGAAAGGGTCAAAAAACTTCATACCTATGATTGTCCATGTATTGTGAGTCTTCCGTTAACCGGGGGGAACCCATCGTTTTTGGACTGGATCGTCGATGAGGTAACATAGACGAATCTGATCGAAAAACCGGTCTGATTTTCGGGCGATCAGATAAGAAGGGATGTTGCTGACGTGGATACCCGGGTTGCCTTAAAAGTGCATTAAAACGGGAAAAACAGAAAATTCATATAAATTATACTCTATGTGGTCGATAGGATAAAAAAAGATACAATACATTGTTGACATGCGGTTGACAGCGGTGTAAATTTAGAACCGAATGTGTCTTATTTAAATTGAGCAAAAAAGGACTCTTAGAGGTTTTATTTTTTTATAGTTTCGTTTTTATAACGGAAGAATATCTTTTATTCGAGCGATTGTGAAGCGTATTATAATCCTTTTGCCATTCGATAACCAAGCGGCACGGACCGGCGGATCGGATTGTATATCTATCCAATAATAAGCGGGTCTTTATCGTCCGGGGTTAAGAGGAAAATGCTATGAGAAAAATATCGCTCATATGGATCCTTTCATTTCTCGCAGGAAGTGTTTTACTGGTTTTTCAGACGGTTTCATCATTAATCAGGACTGAGGGCGATGTTTGGGATCGTCTGAGTCTAATCGATATTATTGGTGAAAAATATCTTTCATCACTTCTATCCATTTCCTGGCTGGGTATCGGAAATATATTCGAATATATCTTTACGATGTCTCTGTTTGTTCTGCTGTTTGGCATTGGCGTCATTTTTTTTGTATGGGACTCGATTTTTGGGAAAAAATAACAAAACCGATTCCCCGGGGTCGGTACTTTTTAAGTCTCCGGTCACCGTAGCTGCTGAGGTTACGGGCCCGGGTAGCGTTCAAAGATATCAACAGGACATTGGGCAGGCGCTTTTGACGCACGGTTCCAGCTAAGAGTATAAATGCCAGAAATAGAAATTTGAAAAATAAAAAAGAGTTGGCCGATCTTTTTGAAAGATTTTCATCTAATCATTATTTGACCTTAAAAACAGGTGGTTTCAATTTTTTTTGTCGTTGGGACTCTCTTGATCCGCCGGGTCGAAACCCAGAGGGTCAGGGACCCATTTGATCCATTTTGTTTTCCTTATCGAGACTCGGATAGGAGACTTCATTTTGAGAAAACTCCTGGGTGATCTTTGAAATATCCTTAAATATCCGCCCTGGGGTAAAAAACAGACGCTTAAAAAAGCCGAACGTGCTTTTTCCCAGGTTTTCCAAAGGTACATATCGAACGTCAGGCGTGGGGAAAAGCCCTTCCACTTTGAAGTAATAGACAAGGAGGGATTTTTCTTTTCCTGTCAAGATATAGCCGACGATCGGTATGTTGCTGATGAGAAAATCAACAGTGCCCAAGGGTTGGACCCCCACTTCAGCATCTACCTTTAATCCGGCCAGATCCATCTTTCCCTTGGCGATTCCGTTAAATATAGGGCTTTTCATCATAAGACTATCTGTCCCCAAAACCCCATTATCAATGGCGATGTGTGCCATAATGGTTTCAAAATAGAATCCCTCTTTTGAAAAGGTTTCCGGTCTCTTCTTAAATAGATTTTTGAGACTCAAAAATTCGAAGATCTTAAAAATCACATAGGACTTCTTTTTGATCAGTCCCTTTTCGATGAGAATGTTCATCCCTCCGTTTAAGCCGGAAATCAAGTCTTTCTTTTTTTCCCCTCTGGTGAAAAAGAACCCTTCCAGAGTCAACAGTCCTTCCAAGCGCGACGTCAAACCATCAAATTTTTGGGGAAGTTCTTTGAGCGGCTGCTTGGTCAACTTTATGTAACCGGAAAGGAGTGTTTCTGGTGTGTTTCCTCTTTTGATGTGACCTTTCACACGGAGGGTTCCGTGTTCCAGTTGAATATCTGAATTTGTAATATAGATATCCCCTGATCGGAAAGCGCCCTGTACCTCGAACGGGCCGTATTTCATACCCTCAAATTGACCTTTGCCGGCCTTTAATTTTATCCGTAAATCTGAATTGACGATAAAACGACCGAGGGCTGAATCATTGTAATTAAAAGCGCCACCGGTTTTATGTGTTATCCAATCCGAGAAGTCCAGACGGCTTGTCGATATCGTCAATTCACCTTTTAAGCGTCTCCATTCTTTTAAACGGCCTTGAATAGCTAGTCTATTTTGACCCAGCTGAAGATTCATCGACTCTATATGGGTCTCCGGACCGGAAAATCTGAGCTTGAAGTTACTGTTCACAACAGGCCAGGGGAGGGCTGCAGAAAACAAAGAGAGCCCTTCAGCTGCCATTTCCCCGTTCAGTTCGGCCAATTCGAGATTTTTTCGCGAAATTTTGAGCACAGCGTTAAACGCAAAAAGACCATAAACCCGTAAGTTCCCTGTTTTAAATCTGATTCCTAAATCCTCCACCGCAAGCCTGTCGGTTGAGACCCTCAGGATCAGGGTGTCCTTGTCCTTCAGGTCATAGGAACCTGCCATTTGGAGTGAGGACTCCCCTGTATGCAATCTCAAACGCTTAAAATCGATTTTTTTACCTGGATCAAGTTCGATATCAAAAAGAATCCTGCTGTCTTTTTGAACGGGAGCTATGAAAAGAGATCCTGCCTCAAATCTCACGTCATTGAGGGTAATTTCACCACGGGATGCCCAGATTCGTTTTCTTTTGAAGAGTGTGAACTGCAAAGGCACAGGTGTTTGAAATCTTCCAAGCACCGTTCGCTCCTGATATAGAATATCCGTTATCTCGTTGACATCTGCCTTTGCAGAAACCTTAACTTCACCGAATTGAAACAATGGTCCCACTGACCCGGAGAATTGAATTTTTGTTTTTCCCCATTGACCGATGCCCTGAAATCGACGGTTCTTTTCTCCTTTAATTTCGAGCTCGGCCCGGGTTAAAACAAGGGGTAAAATCAGCCTTTTATGCTGGATAACTCCACCCACTAGTTGAAAGGTCCCTTCCCTGATTTTCAGATACTTTAAAGCGCTGTCATAGGAAATGCTGATGCCGGTTTTTAATCTACCTGCAGCTGATTCAAACCCTTGAAGTTTTCGGCGCAGATCAACAGGTATCAGATCGATCTCTCTTTGCCGCAGAAGGTCTTCAAGGGAGAAATCCCCCTCAAAGAGGATGTGAAAGGTGCGGTCGGCGCCATAGAGACTGTTGACGTTAAATGATCCTTTTTTAAGGGATGATTTCCCGAATTCGGCCAACACATTTGATACAGAGAGAGCCCCTTTTTCAATTTTCACCACCCCCGAAACACCGGTGAAGGGCAGACCGGGTTTACCCTCAAGCACATTAAAAGCCTTACATGTCAATTTCAATGTCAGAAGAGTCGCATTTTTGGCAAGATGCAGATTCCGGATCTGATTCAAACGGCCGTTGAGTGAAAAGAGATCGAGCCGGACATCACCCTTTGTGAAAAGTGGAAAAAGGCGTGCCTCCAACCAAGAGGGTAAGAGAGGGGATGGAAAAATTTTTTGAAAGGTCCCTAAAGGCATAAACGGGGCTTTGACTCTAAAGGCCAAGTAGGGGTTTGAGGGTTCTCCGAAATCGATTCTTGAGCTGGCACTCATCAACACGTTTTCGGATTTGAGTTGAAGAGAGGAAATCTGCAAGATCGATTCAGAATAATGCGTGTCAAAATCAATAGCAAAGCGTTTAAAAGAAAAAGATTTTTTGTTTTTGGCGCCAACAATCAGGAAATCGAGGTCCTTGCCCCTGACTTGCCCTCTGGACGATATCGGCCCCGTGAGTGGACCCCAGATCTTTACCCGGATTTCGGCACTTCCTTTTTCCACTGGAAAGGACGATGGCCACTTAATCCATGTCAGTGGAACATCGCTTGTCTTCAAAACGGCTTCGGCAAAAGCGCGTCCCTTTTCATCTGCGTCCTGGGTGATTGATCCCTTTATTTGAAGTGAAATTTTTTCCTGATGAAGTCCGATCCTTCCATCTAATGTGATGTCTAATTTAGAGGGGATTTCGCTTCTTTGAACCAAATCAAAATTGATGTTGTCGAGATCAAAAGGCAGATCATTGATTGAAACCTTTGCGTCTTCTATCGAAAGCGAGAGGAGTCCCGCGAACTTCCGGATATAGATTCTTTGAAAATCCCGGCCGAACTGTTTTAGTGTTTGCCATATTATTTTCCTTCGGCCGGGGAGGACCCGAGGGCCGAAAGGGCTATCAAGTTGAATTTGGGGTCTGACAAAGACAAGATGCGTCGGAATAAGATTTCCCCGCAGCAGTTCTCTAACCTGAAAGGTGATTTTGATATTCGATACTTGAATTTTTTCAGCTCCGGTGAGGGAGATTGCATCCAATCCACTGACATTGATTCCCACACCTTTCCAGAAACTGAGTTCTATATCTTTTGCATGGAGCTCATACCCGATTGACGCGGATAGTCGTGACAGCAAATAATGCCGAACCGCAAGGGTTGAGATGAGGGCATTGAGGATAAAGACTGAAACAATGATAAAAATAAGTAGGGCAAGAATCGGGAGGAGGATGATCTTTAACTTATTAAAGAACATTGTTTTAAATGCTCATTATTGCTTTTTGGGCATTAAATTTTTTGATAAGGAATGAGACACCAGCTTTGGTAGATTAGGTGATTTAAAAAACCGTCAACATTTGAATGGGTAAAAATGGTAAAAACAGTATCCTCCCGGATCGCTATACAGTATTTCCGATTCCGCCAGACATTGCCCGATCATATCTTTAGATACTTCCGCGTAATCCGGGCGATCTTCTTCTTCCCGTTTGCAGGCCATACAGATAGGCTGGTGATCATAGGCCGACAAGATCCGTTGATCAGTCGGGTCCAGTTCGTTGCCGCACTTTTCACATTGGATGGCACAGGAAAGCATTTTTTCCCAGTTGTCTTTCATTTTTTCATCTCCCTAAGAAAATCTGATGGAAGCCGTTTTTTCTATTATTATGACACAACCTCCGGTAGATGTAAAGTTTCGCAGCATTACCTGATAACATATCGGTTGCCAATAAAGAGACGTCAACTATCTCTCTCTTACAACAGGAGACATCGATTTTTCATTAACGATCAATTGGAAAACATCAGGACGCGCATAGTGACCAACGACATCAAAATCGACTTTTCCTCTTATTATCTCTCCCATGTCCAGTTCCGCATGCAAAATACCCTCCTGATCATAAAGAGGGCCGGCAAGAACATCACCAAACGGCGAAATGATGACACTTCCACCTCGACACATCACCTCCGGCTGGGTATCCAGCTCACTAATCCCCTCCAATGTATTTGGGTACATATCCTTTGTCACAAACTGATTACAGCCGAGAACAAAGCAGCGCCCCTCGCAGGCGATATGGCGTAAGGTGGGCTGCCAGGTTTCACGGGCATCGGCAGTGGGGGCCAAATAGAGTTCAACACCTTTGCCGTACATCGCCATACGGGCCAGGGGCATATAGTTTTCCCAGCATATCAGTCCGCCTATCTTCCCGAATTCTGTATCCAGAATGGTCAGGGTGCTCCCGTCTCCTTCGCCCCAAATCAACCGTTCGGCGCCCGTTGGCTTGAGTTTCCGGTGTTTACCGATCAACTTTCCATCAGGACCAAAGTAGGCCAGCGTACAATAGAGCGTTCCCTGGCTGAATTCGGTGTCGCGTTCAATGACGCCAATGGCCAAATAGACGCCTGCCTGACGGACCGCCTTCCCCAGCGCTTCGGTCTGTGGACCGGGTAATTCAACAGCATTGTCCCAATAGACCTGCCACGTCCGGCGCCCCTCCGGACTTCGGCTTCCGACCACCATGCCAAAGCTCAAACCGCGTGGATAGGCGGGGATAAAGGCCTCAGGAAATAGGAGAATTTGTGCACCTTGACTGGCGGCTTCCCGGATGAGCTGACAAGCCTTCTCAACCGAAGCTTCACGATTAAATAATACAGGAGCTGCCTGTATAACTGCGACCTTAACTGAAGAAAAACGGCTGGTCATATTGATCTCCATCTGGTTTAAATAAATCAAGTGGTTTATGGAAAGTTCTCTATCCGCCTCAACCGGACTGCAAAGCGTTTTAATAGAAGTAAAACAGAATATAGTTGTTTAGATTAGGAAAAAGAGGCGGTGTCGTCAAGGAGAAAACCACTTCAATATTTGTATTGATTTTTTTTCAAGTTCTCTTTTATAAACCTCGAAAGGAGAGATTAAATGCCTGAACTGGCTTATTTAAACGGTAAAATACTTCCCATAAAAAAAGCAACGGTTCCGATAGAAGACCGCGGATATCAGTTTGGCGATGCAGTCTATGAATTCATCGCAAGTTACAAGGGGCGCATGTTCTGTGTAGAGGAGCATCTTGACAGATTGGAGAGATCCATGCGAGCGCTTGATTTTCCGCCAGTTTCGAAAAACAGTGTTCGAGATGCACTTACCCATCTTTTTGATAAGGCCATGATAGAACGTGCCGGTATTTACATTCAAATATCAAGGGGCGTTGCACCACGGACCCATAGTTTTCCCCAAAGCGCCGGTGTCCAGACGGTCATGACCGTAACGAAATTATCTGAGACACACGCTTATGTTAACACAGGAGTGGCGGTCATTACCCTGAAAGATTTCCGGTGGGGTCGATGTGACATAAAGACCGTCCAACTTTTACCGAATGTGCTTGCGAAACAGAAGGCATTGGACAAAGGTGTCAATGACGCCATATTTGTTTCGGATAAAGGTGTTGTCCGGGAAGCGACCAGCTCCAGTGTCTTTTTTATTTCAGGCGGTAAAACCGTTACACACCCGTTGACACCCAACATACTCCCCGGTATCACTCGGATAATGATTTTAGATATTTGCCGGAAGAAAAAAATCCCTGTTGAAGAGCGTTTCTATCAGGTTGAAGATCTCTATGGTGCAGACGAGGTTTTTTTGACCGGTACGACAACGGAAGTCACGCCCGTTGTTACGGTTGATGGTAGACCTGTTGGTGAGGGGGTCGTGGGGGGGCATACCATCGAACTATACAAGGCATTGCGTGAAAGAGCGACCCGGCATGTCCATGAAAAGAATGAATAAATTCATATATTCAAACATAGAAAAAGAGATCGAGGTATATGGATACGACGGTGTGGTCAAAACCCATTGCCGGATGTGCCATGGCGGCTGCGGTGTTCTGGTCTATACAAAGAACAAAAAAGCGGTCAAAATTGCCGGTGATCCCGAATGCCCCATCAATCATGGTACACTTTGCAGCAAAGGAATCGCTTCTCTCCAGCTGGCATATCATCCGGATCGGTTGACACATCCGGTTAAAAGGATCGGGCCGAAGGCGAGTGGTAAATGGAAACGCATTTCATGGGATGAGGCCCTGGACATCATTGCAGAACGGATATTGAGTTATAAGGAAGCCTTTGGCGCCGAATCCATCGTCATGGGGTATGGTACCGGTCGGGATAATGAATCTGTCATTTACCGGTTCGCAAACCTGCTCGGTACCCCCAATGTTCTGACTGCAGGGCATTTTTGTTACGGCCCCCGTATTGCCACGAGCATTATTACATGTGGAACAAATCCGATTGTCGATTACGAAAACCAGCCAAAGTGCATTATGGTCTGGGGAAATAACCTCGTGATCAGTAACCCGGACTGTTATAAGGGAGAGTCGTTTTCAGTCGCTCTGGACAAAGGAGCCAAGCTGATCGCCGTCGATCCGAGGTTGACCAGAATTGCAGCCCGGGCCGACATCTGGCTCCAGCTCAGACCGGGCACGGATGCAGCTCTTGCCCTCGGTATGCTCAATGTGATTGTTGAAGAGGCACTCTATGACAGGGAATTTGTGGAAAACCACACCCATGGCTGGGAACCGTTTGTAAAACGGGTCCGTGAGTACCCCTTGGAGCGGATTGAAGAGATTACATGGGTTCCCAAAGAGAAAATCAAGGAAGCGGCTCGGCTGTTTGCAACCACCAAACCCGCCGCCATCCAATGGGGTGTGGCCATTGAACAGCAGATCAATTGTGCGGACAACAATCGCCTCCTATTGGCCCTGATGGGCATTACGGGGAATATAGATGTTCCCGGTGGACAGGCCCTGTTTCAATCTCCAAAAATAAGGAACGCCGGTTATTTTGGCGCCCATCGAATGCTTCCCGAAAAACAACGTGAAAAGCGTCTTGGGGGAGATTTTTTCCGCCTGGCGGGAAATTTTGCCATTATCAACCCCAAATTTGTATGGGATGCCATTTTAACCGAAAAACCGTATCCGGTGAAGATGCTCTTTTTTATCAGTTCAAATCCTGTCATGACCCGCGCCAATGCAAAGGAGGTTTACCGCGCACTTGAAAAAGTGGACTTCATGGCTGTCTCCGACTTCTTTTTCACTCCTACCGCTGAACTTGCAGATATCGTTCTTCCGTCCGCAACCTGGCTTGAGATGGATTACATTGGAGATTTTTGGAAACGGCACGGTTATATTTTACCGCGGCGAAAGGTCATTGAAGTGGAAGAATGCCGTTCAGACCACCGGATGCTCAACGATCTGGCCCATCGGGTGAATCAGGGAGAGCACTGGTGGGAAGATTTTGAGCAGGCCCTGGATTGGATTCTGGAACCGATGAAGATCACATGGGCGGATTTTAAAAAAATGGATTACATACGGGGCAGTGTACAAACCAAAAAGTATGAGGTGGGAGGATTTTCAACACCCAGTAGAAAATTTGAGCTTTTTTCGACAATGCTTGAAAGTTGGGGCTATGATCCGCTTCCACAGTATCGCGAACCGCCTGAAAGTCCTTACAGTACCCCGGAGATCCACAAAGCATATCCGTATATCCTGATTACCGGCAGGAGATTACCCGGTTTTTTCCATTCGGAAAACCGACAGATCCCCATACTGAGAGAACTCCACAGGGATCCGATAGTGGAGATTCACCCTGAAACAGCGAAAAAGGAAGGGATCAAAGAAGATCACTGGGTTATTATCGAATCAGCACGGGGGAAGGTGAGACAGCGGGCAAAATATTTTGCTGGCATCGATCCAAGAATAGTCAGCGCCGAACATGCCTGGTGGTTTCCTGAAAAGAAGGACCCGGGCCACGGATGGGCTGAATCAAACATCAATATACTAACTGATAATGCCTATGAAAGTTGTGATCCTGCAATGGGGGCCACACCCGTCCGAACGCTTTTGTGTAGGATATATCCTGAAATACAAAAGGAGGGAAGGGCATGGGGCAATACGGCCTGATCATAGACCATGAGCGATGCTGGGGTTGCAAGACCTGCGAGGTGGCTTGCAAGCAGGAAAACCGCATTGCTGACGGTGTTAAGGTTATTCAAGTTTCAGAGGATGGCCCCAAAATGGTGGATGGCAAACTGGATTTCAGATTTGCGGTGGATGTTTGCAGACACTGTGATGACCCCGATTGTGCGGCGGCCTGCCCGGTGGAAGCGATTTCAAAAAGGAAAGACGGGATTGTGGTCATGGATTACGAGACCTGCACAGGATGCCGCGATTGTTTGGATGCCTGCCCTTACGATGTCATTGCATTTGATCAGGAGCGAGGGATCGCTCAAAAGTGCAATCTCTGTCATCATCGGGTGGATAACCAACTTCTACCCGCCTGTGCAGATAATGTCTGTCTGGCGCATTGCATCGATTTCATATACTCCGAGGACCCCATTTGATCCGCAGAATATCGGCTCACCGGCATCCTGCAGTTTTTCTTGATCTTTTTATCTTAATGTGAGATGATTCGAAATCGCCGTATCCGTTTGAGAACCCTGTTGCAAAGGGTTTGTGGCGGTGCTCGTTCAGTATCTTTACAAATTCCCCGGCCGATAGGCAAGGTCGTTTGGACGACAATAAGACAAAGGAGAGGCAAAACCATGCACACCATCGGACAACTCTTGGAAAGTAAAGGCAAAGACATTTGGTCCATTGCACCACATGCCAAGGTATTTGAAGCATTGCAAATAATGGCCGAAAAGAATGTGGGGGTCTTGCTGGTAATTGATGATGGGGAGGTTGTCGGTATTTTTTCAGAACGCGATTACGCGAGGAAGGTGATTCTAAAAGGAAAATCATCTAAGGATATCTCAGTTGGTGATCTGATGACAAAAGAGGTGTTCTACATAAAGTCTCAAAACACACTCCAGGAATGTATGGCTTTGATGACAGCCAAGCACATTCGCCATATACCTGTCTTTGAAAACAATCAATTGATTGGGGTTGTAACACTTGGCGATGTGGTCAAACAGATCATTTCTGATCAGGAATTCACTATTCGGGAACTTGGAAAGTATATCACGGGCAGTTAAGGGGCTTAGCACCACCCCCCTAGTCGTAATAAATCCAAATCTCTTCATTGCCCTTCACCGATTGTATAATTATTCTGACTTATAACAAAAAAAATCAATTCGGCTGTCGCGATACACCCTATGGGAGGGTTTTAAATAATGGAAACAAAATGGAGGATTTATAACTCTTCCGGAAACAGACGTGTGATCGTAACCAAAGAACTGCCGGGTAAGAGGTGGCTGGAGATATTGGGTCAGGCTGACTGCAGGGTTGAAATCTGTACGTCGACGGATGTTTTAAGTTCTGATGAGATAAAAACGGCGATCGGAAATCGTTGCGATGCGGCCATCGGACAGTTAACGGAACTTTGGGATGAGGATATGTTTTCCGCTCTTAGGGCCGCAGGAGGTATCGCTTACAGCAACTACGCTGTCGGCTTCAATAATGTTGACGTCGGTGGGGCCACAAAACAGAGAATTCCGGTCGGAAACACACCCGGTGTTTTGACCGAAACAACGGCACAAATGGCTGTTTCCCTGACTTTTGCTTCGGCCCGCCGTATAGGCGAATCCGAAAGATTTTTACGAGCAGGGAAGTACAAGGGATGGTTGCCGACACTTTTTCTGGGTGAGCTGTTGTGGTGTAAGACATTGGGCATTATCGGCGCAGGACGTGTTGGTGAGGCGTATGCTCGTATGATGGTTGAAGGGCACAAGATGGATCTAATATATTTCGATCTCCACCAAAACGAACCGCTTGAAGGCTATATGGCCGCTTATGGCGCATTTTTAGCTTCAAGGGGGATCAGACCGGTAACATGCAAACGCGCAAAGCGTATTGAAGATCTGTTGGCCGAGGCAGACTGTGTCAGCCTGCACACCGTGCTCGATGAAACAACCCACCATCTAATCAACGCGGAACGTCTGGGGCTGATGAAAGAAAATGCGATTTTAATAAATACCAGCCGTGGGCCGGTGATTGATGAAACAGCACTGGTCGACCATTGTCGAAAACACCCGAATTTTAAAGTGGGGCTGGACGTATTTGAAGACGAGCCTGAATTAAAACCGGGATTGGTAGAACTGGATAATGTTGTCATTGTCCCTCACATCGCTTCGGCAACCGGTTGGACGCGGCAGGGGATGGCAACACTTGCCGCCAGTAACGTCGCGGCACTCTTGATGGGATATCCTGCCTGGCAACAGCCCGATATCTCAGCCTTTTTGGGAGAAGATCCGCCCAAAGCAGCCCCAAGTATTGTAAATGCAAAAGATTTAGGTATTCCGATATATGGTAATTCGAAACACGAAATGTGAAGCAATATCCAAAATACCGAGACGCCAACGAAAAGAACATCTTATTCTCCATCCATCAAAAAGGCCTTTGTGACATATTCTGATAAAAAAACTTGACATTTTTTTTATATGCGGTTATTGTTTTTGATCAATTAAAATAGAAGAAGGGATTTTACATTGTTGTCTCAATTTTCAGGCAGAGTCTTTTTTTATTTTCGGTACTATTTATTCGGTACCGGTCCGCCTGAGGCTCGCTGAGATTAAAAAACCGATTAACCAAGAGCAAAAAGCCGTGGGTAGATTAAACAAACCTACGGCTTTTTTTATTTATCACCTCGGGTGGTTTAGGTTCGCCGCCTTTTTGCCGGCGCCACGTTTTTGCACTGCTGTGTATACCGGATTAAGTTTTATGGCGATCTCAATTTGATAAAAGGATCTTAATGATGAAACCGACAGATGACTTACGAATAAAAGGGTATATACCCCTGTTGACACCGAAAAACCTGAAACAGGAAATTCTCATCACTGCCAGGGCCAGTAAAACAGTCGCTTTTGGGCGAGACGTCATTGAAAAGATATTGCAAAGAAAAGACCAGCGCCTTCTGGTGATTGTCGGGCCTTGTTCCATCCACGATGAGGAAGCTGCTCTTGAATATGCAGCGAAGTTGAACCTTTTGCAAAAGCAGGTGGAGAAAACGCTCTTTTTGATCATGCGGGTTTATTTTGAAAAACCCCGGACCATCGTGGGATGGAAAGGGATGATAAATGACCCGTATTTGGATGGAACCTGCGACATAATTGAGGGGTTGCGAAAGTCCCGCAGTCTTTTATTGAAAATCACCGAGATGGGACTCCCCTCTGCCACAGAGATGCTCGATCCGATCACGGCCCAGTATGTGGCCGATTTGGTCAGCTGGTCTGCCATCGGTGCCCGCACAACCGAATCACAGACACACCGCGAGATGGCCAGCGGACTTTCAATGCCGGTGGGTTTTAAAAACGGTTTAGGCGGAAATTTATCATCAGCCATCAACGCGCTCATGGCGGCCCGTACCCCGCAAAGCTTTCTTGGGATCGATCAGGATGGAAAACCCTGTGTGGTTAAAACCGGCGGTAATCCTTGGGGACATATTGTGTTGCGGGGGGGCAAACGACCCAATTATGATCCGATCAGCATTGAGGAGGCGCGGCTTAGTCTGATTGAAAAAAAGTTGCCGGAAGTCATTATGGTCGATTGCTCCCATGCCAATTCGATGAAAAAATACCAGGGACAATCCGTGGTTTGGAAAAATATCATTGGTCAGTATATCTCCGGTAATGAAGCCTTGATCGGCCTGATGTTGGAAAGCAATCTACATGAAGGGAACCAGGAGGTTTGTGCCGATGTTTCGTCACTCAAGTATGGCGTTTCCATTACCGATGAATGCATTTCATGGGAGACTACCGAGCAGTTAATGCTTTGGGCGAATGAACAATTGCTATAGGCGGTTCTGTCAACATATTAACCGGCGTCATTGAAGATAACCCTGCAGTTGCATAAAAAACATGACAAAGGGATGTTAAACACAATGAGAGTCATTTGTTAAGCGTAATTTGGTTACGTTTTTGGATTAAACCCTCGATGATATCTAAAAAAGTGCAAAATACTTGTCATGTTTTTACCCGTCGGGAAAGCCGAGAAACTTCAGATCCTGTGTTGAAGAGGATTTGCGGTAATTCACTACAGCTGCACCCTCTCCGCCTTGGCTCTGAAGCCCCTCGACTTTTGCAACAACAGGGATAAGACATTTCCAAAAATATGAAAACCGTAACAATTCACGGGAAAAGGGCCAGATCGAACATTTTGATTGGCGAGCGTCTGGAAAATCTTTACCAATACGTTCCGGGAAGCCGGCCGATAATCATTACCGATGTCAATGTTCAGAAAATCTGCCCGGTGGAGTCGATGCCCGGTGACATCATCACTATCGGAACCGGGGAGAAGATCAAGACCCTAAAAACCGTCCAAGATATTTACACCCAGTTGGTATCACTCGGAGCGAATCGTTCGTCTTTTATTGTCGGTATAGGCGGCGGTATTGTATGTGATATTGCCGGATTCGTCGCATCGACCTTTATGCGGGGTGTCCGGTTCGGTTTTGTTGCCACCACCCTTCTGGCGCAGGTCGATGCAAGTGTCGGTGGCAAAAATGGTGTTAATTTTAATGGGTATAAAAATATGATCGGGGTGTTTAATCAACCGGAGTTTGTGATTTGTGACCTGGATCTTTTAAAAACCCTATCCGAAAG
Source organism: Desulfobacterales bacterium (assembly GCA_011049715.1). Taxonomy (GTDB): domain Bacteria; phylum Desulfobacterota; class Desulfobacteria; order Desulfobacterales; family UBA2156; genus UBA2156. Next base: position 16,497 of record DRHF01000460.1, on the reverse strand, counting down.
GGAAATCTTATGCGGATTTGCTGAAATCGTTAAGCATGCTGCTATAGGAGATGTCGATTTATTTGCATTTCTTGAACAGCATCATGAAAATGCCAGGGCGCTGGACGGTCAGATTATTGAAAGATTGGTACTTGATTCTGTAACTCTCAAATCATCGATTGTCAGCCGTGATGAAACCGAAAGAGGAGAACGCCGGATACTTAACTTCGGTCATACTTTCGGACACGCGCTCGAAAAAGTTATGGGAGTTCCACACGGCGAAGCTGTTAGCATGGGCATAACGATCGCATCGGCCCTTTCAGTCAAAAGGGGGCTTTTGGCGGTTGAAGATGAACAAAGGATCCTATCACTGATGAAGCACCTGAAACTTCCGACCCGGATTGAATCTGAACATGAGCAACTCTTTGATGCACTGAAAAAGGATAAAAAACGGGAGAGCAACTTTATAAATTTCGTACTACTGGATGGAATTGGCACGGCCGTTGTCGAGAAAATTTCGCTTGAAGAACTAAAGGACACGATCGATGAAAAAATCAAACCCAAATAATTTCCCAGACGATTTAAATGCGGATATTCGAGCATTGAGAAGTGCCATTGATAAAGTCGATGAAAAAATTCTAGACTTAATCAACAAGCGATTTTTACTTGCACAGGAAATTGGCCACATTAAAAAACAGTGTGGCATTCGGATCGTAGACAAGGACCGGGAAAAAGAAATCATTAATCAGTTGACGGATCGGAACAAAGGCCCACTGGGCGATGATGCCCTCCATCATATTTTCACCGCCATCATTTCCGGTGGTCGCGGTGTACAGCGGGCCCTTTAAAGGAGAAAGTGGGAGTAAAACAGGGGAATGATCAATTCCAATACATCTCTTTTCGGTCTTTTTGGCAATCCGGTTGCACATAGCCTGAGCCCGGTGATGCACAATCGGGCTTTTGAAGAGACGGGTTACAACGGCATCTACCTGGCGTTTAACATTGTGGATCTATCCACCGCGGTCAAAGGGATAAGGGCTTTGAATATGAAAGGCATCAGTGTCACCGTTCCGTATAAGGTCGCTGTAATGGAGTTCCTCGATGTCCATGACGATTTGGCGGTTAAAGTGGGTGCCGTAAATACCATTACCAACCAAAACGGAAGACTCATCGGATATAATACCGATTGTCACGGGGCCATAAAGGCATTGACCGAAAAAACGACTGTTAAGGACAAGGATGTTGCCGTTATCGGCGCCGGCGGCGCAGCGAGGGCTATCGGTACCGGCATTGTTTTAGCCGGCGGAAAGCTCACGATTTATAATCGATCGACAATTAACGGTGAGCGGCTGGCATCGGATCTAGAATCGGAATTCCGTCCCCTTTCGGAATTTGGTCAAAGCGGATGTCAGATCCTGATAAACACCACTCCGGTTGGGATGACGCCGAACAGAGAAGCGATGCCGGTCAAAAGTACAGCTTTAAACAAAGAGATGGTGGTCATGGACATTGTCTATAATCCACTGAAAACCATGCTGTTAAAGGTGGCGGAGGAACGTGGAGCAGAAACCATTGATGGCGTTGGCATGTTTGTGAACCAGGGGGCACTCCAGTTTGAGTTGTGGACGGATCAAAAAGCACCGATTGATATCATGCGTTCAACGGTTTTGGATGCGTTGAAGAGTTAATAGAAACTGATACTGGATTAACGGATGAAATAGCGGATGATCGAGATTAAGCAGCATAAAATAAACAATTGCAAGATAACCGTTCCGGGATCTAAAAGCTTTACACACCGGATGTTGATCGCAGCGGCATTATCAGACGGCGTCTCTTTGATCAACAACGGTTTAATCAGCGATGATACGCAAATGACAATGGCTGCCCTGGAACAGATGGGAATTCGGATTGAGACCAAAACAGATGGTTTTCTTGTTCATGGAAGGGGAGGTTATCTGGATTCGTGTGATTCCCCGATTCATCTCGAAAATTCCGGAACATCCATGCGGCTGTTAACGGCTGTGGCGGCAATCGGAAAAGGAATATTTACGCTTACCGGATCACAACGGATGGGGGAACGCCCGATTCAGGACCTTTTGGATGCACTCGGGCAACTTGGCGTATCGGTCCGATCCCTTAACAACAACGGTTGCCCACCGGTCGAGGTGACTGGGGGAACGTTATCCGGAGATAAGGTTGCGATTAATTGTGAAAAAAGCAGTCAATACCTTTCCGCTCTTTTGCTGATCGCTCCATATACGGAAAACGGTATTGAAATTACCGTGACCAAAGGACCGGTATCCAGACCGTATGTGGACATGACCGTGGAGGTGATGAAAACCTTTGGTGTTACCCTCACACGCGAGGGATATCGGAAATTTAAGGTTCCGGGCGCACAGGTTTACCGTACCGGTGAATATTGGGTGGAAGGGGATTGTTCGCAGGCAGCCTATTTCTGGAGCGCGGCCGCTATCACCGGTACCCGGATAAAGGTTTTAGGCATCAAGCCAGATTCACCCCAGGGCGATGTCCGGTTTGTCGACCTGTTAAATAAAATGGGTTGTCGCATCTTCAAAGAGCCTGACGGCATCAGCGTTTTGGGCGGGGCACTTTCTGCTATCAAAGCGGATCTTTCCGACATGCCGGATTCGGTGCCGACGTTGGCCTTGGTGGCAGCGTTTGCCGAGGGTACATCGGTGATTTACAATGTTGCGCATCTTAAATCAAAAGAAAGCGATCGTTTAACCGCGGTCGTGACCGAGCTGAACAAAATGGGAATCAAAGCCACTGCCACTGATAGTGCGCTGGTCGTCAAGGGCGGGAAACCGTGCGGATCGATAATCGACACTTACAATGATCATCGCATCGCCATGAGTTTTGCGATCGCCGGTTTGAATGTCCCAGGGGTTTATATTCGGGATGAAGGTTGTGTTGAAAAATCTTTTCCAGACTTCTGGCAAGTTTTTGAGGGATTATACGGTTGATGAACATTTTTTTGATTGGATACCGTTGTGTCGGGAAAACAACAGTGGGAAAATCGATCGCCCGGATGATGGGCAGGTCTTTTGTCGATTCGGACATGTTGATCGTTCAAGAGTCCGGCCAGAGCATTCAGAAGATTGTCGATACAGAAGGATGGAACGTATTTCGCTCCATGGAACGATCAACGCTAAAAAAGATTTGCAAAAAAGATCGGCAAGTGGTTGCGACCGGTGGCGGGATGGTGCTTAACACGGATAACGCAGAAGAGATGAAAAAGAGCGGCACCATCATTTGGTTACGCGCAACCACCCTAACCATTCTGGAAAGAATTCTTCAGGATGAGAACACCGGAAATTTGCGACCGGCATTGACAGACAAAGGGCTTAAAGAAGAAATTGAAGAAACGCTTTTGGAGCGAAACCCTTATTATGAAAACGCAAGTGATTTTTTTATGAATACCAACGGTATCAGAGTGGCTGAAATTTCAAAAACCATCATCCGGAAGATAAAAGACACGGGTAGGAAGAACGTGTTTTAACAGGGAGCGCAATTGTATGTCCAGTTCATTCGGTACATTGTTTCGGATCACCACATTCGGAGAATCCCACGGCTCTGGCGTTGGCGCCGTGGTTGACGGATGCCCACCTAGAATTGCCCTCAGCGAGGCAGATATCCAACCACAGCTCGATCGCCGCCGGCCAGCCCAGAGCCGGTTAACGACCACTCGAAACGAGGCGGACCGGGTTTCCATACTGTCCGGTGTGGAAAACGGCAAGACGCTGGGTACACCGATTTCACTCATTGTAAAAAATAAAAATCAACGCACAGGCGATTACCGGCAAATCCATTCGGTTCCACGACCCTCCCACGCTGACTATACCTATCAGATGAAATACGGCATTCGGGCTTTGGGTGGTGGTGGACGTTCCAGCGCCCGGGAAACGGTTGCCCGCGTCGCAGGGGGCGCAATTGCAGAAAAATTGCTATATGAAGATTACGGCATTGAAATTGTTGCCTGGGTCAGCAATGTCTACTCTATCGAAGCGCCCCCCATTGATATTATGGGGATTACGCGCAAGGATGTGGATCGCTCGATTGCTCGATGTCCGGATTCAGATACGAGTGAAAAGATAAAAGAAGCAATTTTGGAGGCTCAAAGGGCAGGAGACTCACTCGGCGGGATCATTACCTGTGTTTGCCGAAACCTTCCGGCTGGGTTGGGAGAACCGGTTTTTGAGAAACTGGAAGCTCTATTGGCCCAGGCTATGTTATCCATCCCCGCGACCAAAGGGTTTGAAATCGGTTCGGGTTTTGCATGCTCGGAAATGCGGGGATCCGCGCACAATGATTTGTTTATTAAAAAAGGAGATCGTCTGGGGACAAAAACCAACTACAGTGGGGGTGTCCAAGGCGGCATTTCCAACGGTGAACCGATTCTTTTTCGGGTCGCTTTCAAACCACCGGCAACCATCAGTTTGCCCCAACAAACCGTCGATTTTAATGGCAATGATGTTGTCCTTGAGGCCGGAGGACGTCATGACCCCTGTGTGGTGCCACGGGCCATTCCGATTGTCGAAGGTATGGCAGCGCTGGTCATCGCAGACCTCGCACTCAGGCAAAAATTAAGATAAAATGAAACTGTCCAATAAAATTCAGTCGATTGAAGGATCACAAACGGTTTCATTTACCTCTTCAATAGCGCGCCTGCGGCGGGACGGGAAAAAGATAATCGATTTTGCCGTGGGTGAGCCACAATTTGATACGCCCTCCGAGATAATAGAATCTACGAAAAAGGCTCTGGCCGAAAAAAAAACCCGGTACGGACCGATTGGCGGTCTCCCCCAGCTCCAAGCGCGGCTCGCAGCACAATTTAGCGGATGTGATGCGGATAATATACTGATCTCAAATGGATCCAAACAGGCGTTGTTTATGATTTTTCAGGTTATTTGTGATCCTTTTGATGAGGTGATTATCCCCACACCATTCTGGGTCAGCTTTGCCGAACAGGTGAAAATGGCCGGGGGAAGGCCGATATTTGTTCCCACCAAAGATCACCAGCTCGATTGTGAAGAAATTGAGCGGGCCATTACCCATAAGACCAAAGCAATTTTGATAAATTCGCCGAATAATCCCACCGGTGCTGTCTATTCCGCGTTAGACCTTAAAAAAGTCGCCGGACTGGCCATGGATCATGATCTTTTTGTCGTGGCAGATGAAGCCTACGATGCTTTTGTTTATGATGATAATACCCATTGCAGTATGTACGGCATCGAAAATATTCGCAATCAAACGATTGTAACGAAAAGCTTTTCCAAAAGTTACAGCATGACCGGTTTCAGGATCGGTTACGTAGCAGCGCCCAAAACAATTGTTGCCGCACTTTCCAAACTTCAGAGTCACCTGTCGGGCAATGTCTGCACATTTGCCCAGTACGGCGCGTTGACCGCCCTGTCTTTGGATGAATCTTTTCTTTCAAAGCGGCGGTCTGAATTACAACGAAAAAGAGACATCGCCTATCAATACGTCACAAAGTTGTTTGGATGTGTTAAGCCCCGGGGGGCTTTTTATCTTTTTCCGGACGTATCTATCCACTTAAAGGACGATGAAACATCGGGCAGACTGGCTGAACGTCTTTTGGAAAAAGCGAATGTGGCGGTGGTTCCGGGAGAGGCATTTGGTATGGCAAATCACCTCCGGATATCATTTGCTGTTTCAGAAGAGAACCTCAAGAGAGGTTTTGAACAAATATCAGAGGTATTATGATCGGTATATTCGGTTTTGGACGTTTTGGGAAGATGACCGCAACATATTTGGCCGAAGATTTTGATGTTTTGGTTTTTAATCGAACAGACAAATCTTCCGAAATTCAAAAAACCGGTGCACGTGCGGCATCTCTATCAAAGGTTTGCCAGCAGGACATTGTTATTTTATGTGTGCCGATTTCGACCTTACAAGAGATCCTAAAAAAGATCGCACCGGTTTTAAAAAAGGATGTTCTCGTTGTGGACGTATGTTCGGTAAAAGAACACCCTTCCCAATGGATGAAAGATTTATTGCCTGAAACGGTTTCGATTTTGGCGACCCATCCGATGTTTGGACCGGATAGCGCATCGGATTCCCTGGAAAATAGAAAGATCTTTTTGGGCCGGGTAAGGATCAAGGAAAAGCTGTATCAAAAGATCAAATCCTACCTCTCTGCGAAGGGATTAATCGTTATCGAATCAACGCCAAAGGACCATGATGAACAAATTGCAGCCAGCCTTGCCCTGACCCATTTTATTGGAAGAGCATTGTCCGAGGTCGGCGCCGGGCCTCTCAATATCGATACCGAAGGCTACAAAAGATTGCTGCATATACTCGACGTGGTGGATCATGATACCTGGCAACTGTTTTATGACATGCATCGGTATAATCCATATGCAAAAGAGAAACGAATTGCGTTTATGGAGGCAATGAAGAAAATTAGCGACCGGTTAAATGATAAAGCGTGCGTTTGAGGAATAAACGGCATATCTGATGAAATCTTATTTATTGGGTTGTTTGGCAACGCCAGATAGAGAATTGGGCTTTGGAAAAATTTTAATAAGGTCGGAGTAAATCATATGGAAAAGAACACCAATCGCAAAAAAATCCTGGTTATCCATGGACCTAACCTGAACCTGCTTGGAAAGAGGGAACCTGATATATACGGTCATCAGACGCTTGACGGAATAAATACCAAACTAAAGGCACGTGGAGAAGAGCTTGATCTTTCGGTCGAGACCTTTCAGTCAAACCATGAGGGGGACATAGTGGAAAAGATCCAACAAGCACCGGGTTCATTTCATGGAGTCCTCATCAATCCCGCAGCTTTTACACACACTAGTATCGCCATCAGGGATGCGCTTTCGATGCTGAATATGCCGTTGATTGAGATACACCTGACCAATATTTACAAAAGAGAAACCTTTCGTCATGTATCAATGATCTCCGATATTGTAACCGGGCGGATTTCAGGATTCGGGCACCATGGTTACCTTTTGGCTTTGGAGGGGTTGGCACAAATGTTATCTTCTTAATAGTTGAGGGTCGTAAAAGTGAAAAATCTTAAACTCGCATCGGGGAAAAAAGGGGATCGCACAATTGTCAAGGTTTCCAACGTTGAAATCGGACGTGGTTTTGTGGTGATTGCCGGGCCCTGCAGCGTGGAGAGTGAGAGCCAGGTTCTGGAGACCGCCCATGCTGTCAAGGATGCCGGAGCGGATATGCTTCGTGGGGGTGCGTTTAAGCCGCGAACATCTCCCTATGCCTTTCAAGGACTTGGTCTTCGCGGTTTGAAGATATTGGAAAAAGCTAGACAGGAGACCGGATTGCCAATTGTTTCCGAGGTTGTCGACCCCCGAGACGTTTCTTGGGTGGCGGAGTTTGCAGACGTTCTCCAGATCGGAGCGCGTAACATGCAGAACTTCTCCCTTCTCAAAGAAGTGGGGAGGGCAGGGCGCCCGGTTCTGCTCAAGCGTGGGATGTATTCCACATTCGAAGAGTGGCTTAATTGTGCCGAGTATGTTCTGAGCGAGGGTAATCCGGATGTAATTCTCTGTGAGCGGGGCATTCGCACCTTTGAAAAGTATACACGAAACACGCTCGATTTGAGTGCCGTCCCGGCAATCAAAGAGTTGACACATTTACCCATCATTATCGATCCAACACACAGCACCGGGCGCATCAGTTTGATCGGTCCCATGAGTTTGGCTTCCGTAGCTGCCGGTTCAGACGGATTGATCATTGAGGTACATCATAAGCCCGAAGAAGCGTTGTGCGATGCGGAACAGGCGCTCACACCGGATATGTTCATCGATATCATGAGGCGGCTAAGGGCGCTGAAATCTTTTCTTGATAACCAGGCATCATAGAAAAAAGAAATAATTCAGGGGCGAAAAAATGAAACTTGAAGAGATTCGTAGAAAAACAGACAAGATTGACCGGGAACTTCTGGTTCTACTTCAGGAACGAATGGGGCTGGCGCTCCGATTAAAAAAATTTAATCTAACGGTCACTGATCCGGAACCGCAAGAGGATTTGGTGGCCCGTGCGGAGCGTTTGAATCTAGATCTTATCGAGCGCTCGTTTACCAGGCAACTGCTCGATACAATAATCGAAGAGAGCAAACGTTTACAGGAAGAAGATCGCCAGCTGGTCGCATTTCAGGGGGAGCATGGAGCTTATGGTGAGGTCGCTGCAAGAGGTCTGATCCCTGCCGGCGCCTATATTCCCTGTCTAGAATTTATCGATGTATTCCGAGGGGTTGAAGACGGCCACTTCGATCTCGGAGTGGTACCGGTTGAAAACTCGCTGGAAGGGGCCGTCACTCAGGTAAATGATCTGCTCAAAACGATGAATCTAAAAGTCATCGGTGAGGTCAAGGTGGCTGTAAACCACTGCCTGCTTGCCACTGAGATGACAGATTATCGAGAAATCCGTCTGGCTTACTCCCATCCCCAGGCACTGGCCCAATGTCGGGAATTTCTTTCCCGCAACAAGCTGGAGCCCCGTCCGTATTACGATACAGCGGGAGCAGCTAAGATGCTGGCCAGAGAGAACCCCAAGGCCGCCGCTGCCATTGCTAGTGCTCTATGCGCCGAACTGTATAACCTCGAAATTATTAAAGAGGGTATTGAGGACGGTCCTTCCAACTCCACGCGGTTTTTGCTTCTGTCCCGGGAACCTTATGCCGGTGATGGAGATAAAACCTCGATTATTTTTGCGGTATCCCACCAAGCCGGCAGTCTGTTCGGCGTGCTCAAGCTGTTTGCGGAAGCCAACGTCAACTTGACCCGAATCGCTTCAATGCCGCTCCGTACGGATCCAGGCAACTACAGCTTCTTTCTGGATTTTGAAGGTTCAGAAAAAGATAAAAAAATTATCAGGTTGTTGGAACAGGTGGAGGCGCAGACCATTTCGATGAAGTATATAGGCAGCTACCCAGCTGACAGTACAACAGTCTAGGGGCATCATAATTATCACAACGGGTTCACAATCACATCCTTTAAATACGGATTTTTAAGATCCGTTTTTTCACCAATTTTTGCAATGCCATCGGAAACGAATCTAGCGGATAAAGGTTTATGGTATCGCTGTGAAAGGCCTTGTAGTAGACAAAGGATTTCATAAATTTTTTGACTAGATTCATTTACTCCAACCGGATAGGTGTCGATTCCCAATCCGCAGTGAAGGGATAAGTATACATTCCTTTCGATCGAGAAGTCACCGGCTTCATATTCCGTGGCCAATTCAAAATCCTCCAGACATGGCAACATGATCCCACATAACCCGATCGGTTTTGGGTTATTTTGCTTTATAAAATTGCTGATTTGAATATAAAGATCTGTTGTTACTGAATTTGAAAAGGAGTTTTGAATCCTTCTGATAAAGTGAATCAGACTGCTTTTTCCGGTGAAAAGCGGTGCGATCGAAGAATCGATACCCAGGAAGGCAGAATAGCCGTAGAACAACTCGAAGATCTCATCCCAGATCGATTTCATTATTTGAAACCATTCGTTCAACGAGTTGCAATCCATGGCCAGATCAGTCGGCTGAAGGCCGATGGAAAAACCATTTTTCTGATATGTAGCCGAAGGGAAGTAAGGGCTGGAAGGAGAATTGTTAAAAGTATAAGTGAAGCTGAATGTTTTGCCGGGCTGACTTTTTATGATGTTGAATAAAAAGTCACTGTCTTCCGGAACGACTCCATTGCTTAAGTCGAGGTTGAACGCGACATTGTCTGTGTGAATAAAATCGTTGAATTGATTGTGGGCTGTTTCACGATCAAGGGTTCCAACGCTTAAATAAAGTGATGGGTCAATAAAAACGGAACGGATGGCCGCAATCGACGGATCTTTGGAACAAATTCTTTTTGTCTGAATTGTATAATCATTGGCCTCAAGACGGGTCGTAATCCCTTCTAATTGTTTTAATATACCGATATCCAGAGTGTCAGAGAAATAACAGACGCTCCGAATGATTTTGTTTTTCCGCATGTTTTTTTGAAATCCTTCGTCACAGAGAGTCTAGTATGTTGCTTCGATCTGTTTTAGACCCTCACAACCGCCTCTCCATCGATAACCACCTCTCCGTCATGATTGGCGCACACGGTTTTTAGGGTGATTATCGGCTTATCTTCACGGATGTTTGTGATTTCAACCGATGCAGTGACTTCATCCCCGATAAAAACCGGCTTGACAAATTTGAGCGTCTGTCCGAGATAAATCGTTCCCTCGCCGGGTAATGTTTGGCCCAACAGGCCGGAAAATAACCCTGCAACCAACATACCGTGGGCCACTCGACGGCCGAATATTGTTGTTTTGGCAAATGCATCATCCAAATGAATCGGATTCCTGTCATTTGAAATTTCCGCAAACTGTTCAACGTGTTCCTGGGTAATGATTTTTGTAATTGACGCTGTGTCGTCAATTTTAAGATTTTTTTTCATTTTAAAATATCTCCTTTAAATAATGTTGATGAACTCGTAAAAAGATCATATTGCTCTCTAAATGACCATTTTGGGGCGTTTTGATAGGTGATACTAAATTTCAAGAACTCGTCGTAACCTCCTCAAACAGCTTGAAATTCTCAACGTACCACCTATCAAAACGCTTTATCCCAAAATGCTCAAAGTCGTTCGCAAATGACTTTTTACGAGTTCATAAATGTTTATGCTGTATTCCAACTGCCTGTGAATATGTTGTCGTCCCGATTGAACAAGGCCTTGGGTCTGTCAAGGTTTCAGGTACAAATTGGTTTTTAAGGGACAATAAGTAAAAGGCGAAGATAAGTCAACTCAACTATGTTTTGTGATGAAAAAAGAAAAATATCAAAGGCTTGACCTCAGATCGCAGTTGTGTTTGAAAGGCACAAGGTGAGAAATCTCTCATTTTCAGGCATCGAACAAAGCCGAACATTTTCAACGGTTTCAAGTTGAGATAATCAAGAGGAGAATACACGATGCGCGTCACTCGAATGGATGATTTAAAGCTTCCGAAGATGAGAATGATAGAACAGCGCTTGAATGTGCTCCCGCCGGTGAATGTGCCGGAAGAAATTGACAGGGAATGGAATCGGTTGATCAATAGCCTTGTTCTTTCTTCGGGATTGAAAGTGGCAGTTGCAGTTGGAAGTCGCGGCATTGCGGATCTTTGTACAGTTGTCCGATTAATCATTCAAAAGCTAAAAGAGGCCAAAATGAAAAAGTTTATTATCATTTTGATGGCGGGGTTAGCAGTTTTGGCGTTAATGGGGAATAGTGAGGCCAGCTCAAAAGATACTTTTTCAGTCATGACTTTCAACATACGGGTTGGAGTGGGAGTGGTAAAACTTGGAACTCCCCCAAATAAACTTAAAAAATCACCAAAAATATTGGATTCAATTGCTAAAGCTATAAAATTTGTTGACCCAGACGTGTTAGGTTTACAGGAAGTTCAAGGAAAAAAACAGGCCAAGAAATTGGCCAAAGCACTGAACATGAACTACGTCTATAAGCGTCACGGAAGTAATAAATATACAAGCTGGTGGGGCGTGGCTATCTTGTCTAAATACAATATTATCGAATCAAAAAATTATACTGTTTACTCGGGCGGATATATGCCATGGCGCGCGAGAACTCTCATTGAATCCACAATAGATATTAAGGGGAAAAAGATAGCTTTTTTCAATGCTCATTTTCGGCACCAAGGAAATGCTTTAAAAAAACAGCCCAAATATATTATGAAAAAGATATCAAAAAGTAAGAATCCTCTTATTCTTCTGGGAGATTTAAATATGCTGTCTGATGATCCCAGATTTAAACCTATCAAAGGCAAGTTGAAAGACAGCTGTGAGGCTGTAAAAAACAAGAATTCGGATTTCATTAAAGCCAACGGGACTTACCTATCTCCAAATGATCCAAAATATGCTAATCGGAGAATTGATTACATTTTTTATGACCCCAAATTTTTCCGTGTGATAGATGTCGGTCTGTTGAACAAAAAGTATTGGAATACATCCGATCATATCGGCTACTTTTCTCGTATTGAATTAATGTAGGATGCTTTAAACCGAAAAATAAGCTGTTGAATTCTTGATTGACTTCATTGCGGGAAACAAAAAAGGACACCTCTAAACTCCAGATTCTCCAATTGACCCTGGGTCTCTATATCAAAAACAAGCTCGATGAATGGGCTGTAAGCGAAGAATTGATGAAATCCTGTATGGAATTATCAAAAGATGAAGATTTAAGCAGAGTGGATGATTCAACTGTTACTATGAAGGAATTATGGAGGAAGCTCCGGGAGACTCATAAGTTGAGGGTTGTGAAATGATCTGCAGTTAGATAATATCTGCAATCGGTATAAAATGGTTTTGAGTTTTGATGGATAGAAATATCAGGCTATAAATCCGTCAAATTTTGGTCTGAATTTATCTGAATTTAGAGGATATCACAGGTTTCTTAAGATCTGAGGTATTCTCATATTATGTAGCCGGTTTAATTATGTGGTGATTATTTACTTCTCCACGTCTACTTCTTTTTATCTTATTCATAAAAAAAATTAAAAATCCATCTAGTTCTTTTAATTGACGCTCTCCATAATTAAAGAAATTATATACCACAATGTAACACACTGAAAATAAAGACAATCAACTATTGACATCACGCAAAAAATTCTATTATTCTCAATAAAATATATATTCCTCTTAATCTCATTTCATTCTCAAGTGAAACGAACGGCTTAGTTCAACCGGAATTATGTTTTGGCTTCGCAAAACATCAATTCTTTATTCGTTAGACCAGCAATATTCGGAGGGGACTCTCTTACTGAATTGTTATGAAAGTAGTGATAATCACCGGTGCGTCTGGCTTCATTGCTTCGGCTATTTGCGTCGATTTAGTCAAAGACTACCACGTCGTCGCAATTGATCGAAGAGAGCCTTCTCGCGTTCTCCGCGAATCAGCTTCTTCAGCCATTTGGGCGGTTCAGGATATCTCTGATGAGTCAAGTCTTCGGGATACTTTCACAGCTACTAAGGAAAGGTTTGGCCTAATCAGCGTTGTTATTCACTTCGCCGCTTTCTGTCATTTCGGTCGCGATTGGCACCCAGAATACCAGAGTACAAACATTGACGGAACAGCGAAATTGATATCAATTGCGTCTGAATTGGGAGCGAGTCGAATAATCTTTGCGAGCAGCATTGCAGCTATGGAACCTCCCGCGCCAGGTACCTCCCTCACAACTGAATCACCTGCCTGCGACCTGATTCCTTACGCGACCCCAAAAAGACTAGGGGAGGAATTACTCCGTAAAGCGAGGTGTAGTGTACCATCTGTTATTCTTAGGATTGGAGGTGTTTTCTCTGACTGGTGTGAACTCCCGCCCCTGCATAGCCTCATTCGTTATTGGACAAGCCGCGGGCCCCTAGGTCGAGTAGTGCCTGGACGTGGACAGTCAGGCATTCCATATATTCATCGTTCAGACTTGGTATCTCTTGTTCGCAAAGTTATTAGCAAGGACAAGGAACTTGGGGAATTTGAAATATTTTTGGCCTCTCAGAACGGATCAGTTTCTCATAATCAGCTTTTCCCGATTGTCCGGCATGTAGCGACAAATTCTCCAATACCTAAGCCCATCTATGTTCACCCAACGGTGGCAAAGATCGGCCTCTACGCCAAGTGCGCTCACGGCAAGTTGACTGGCCATATGCCCTATGAGCGGCCGTGGATGCTGGCTTACGTTGATAGACCATGGGAAGTGGATACGACAAGAACGCAAACTACCCTAGACTGGGATTGCACCTCTGATAAGGGAATTCTCGACAGACTCCCAATGATTATCCAAAACAAAATAGCTCATCCGGAAATCTGGGAGGAACGCAATGTGCTCAGAAATGAAGGAAGGTATTCATATTACGACGACCTGAATTCTTCTTCCTACGGCAGGGTCTAACAAATGGATCAAGCTGTCAATTTCCCATTGACAAATCGCAGCTTATCCAAAACGTTAGGGCAAATTGTCTCTATGGTAGATAGAATATCAAAGATCAGAGAATCAGTAGTACGCATAAAGGTGGATGGAAAGCCCTCAGGAAGGGGGTTTGTTGTTTCCGAAGAAGGGTTGATCGCTACTGTTTTCATGTTGTTGAATCTGCAAAATCGGCGCCAGGCGATCAAACATTTCTAACGCAGTCTAACTCTATATCAGTTGAACTATCAATTGGTAGCGATTATCCAGCCAAGGCTCATCATTCTTGCACGAATAACAACTTCCCAATATCAGTAGCTATGGATTATGCAATTCTAGAAATAGAGGAGCCATCTTTAAGGCCTTTGAAACTAGGTGGCTATAACGATGTTATGGAAGGATCATCTATTTATATTGCTGGTTATCCTTTTGGTATAGACCAGTCAATTATTTCGACAGGAATACAGACCACGCCAGGGCGGTAACGACTATAAGCATACCTAGATCACCCAATCCCGCAAACAGAATAGCCAATGGTGCGCTCCGGAGGAAGAACTCGGAGAATAAAAACAGAACAGCGACGGATTTGGAGAAAATCATCACCAGGGTTGAGGCTTGGATGTATCGAAGGGAAACCGCACCCAGTCCATACGCCATCCCCAGGCTGATAAGAAAAGCACCACTTTGCCGTGGCCAAAAAGCAAAGCCTGAAAAAGGAATCCCCATTATTCCGATCCAGTTAACGGTGAATAGCCAATTCAGAATACCCAGGGTAATAGAGTGCAGAGCGGCCAGACCGATAAACAGTTGAAGAACACGGCGACGATCCATCAATGGGGTTTCCCTACCTGAAAATTCAGTCGTTATCATTCACTGCCCCAAATTCATTGCCTAGCGGATATAAAACAGTTTCACCTTTGACATCCGCACTGAGGATGGCGCTGAGTTTCCGTTTGGCTCGCTGTTCGGTCATTATTCCACCTTTAATATTAAGGGTTTAATAAAGAGAAGGTTCAGGAACAAACCGCTTAGAATGTAATGCAAAATGAGATGTCATACTCAGCTCAATTCTGAAAATGAAACGCGCTTCAGGTCAGGAGGAGAAAGAAATGTAAAAGAGAATTTTAACTCCATATATCATTTAGTTGCGTGAAGTCAATTTGTATTTGCGATCTTGATGATTTTCAAATATCGTCGTAATTATTTTCAATAATGTATGCTTTGTATCCCAACTCAAAAGGGTGAATCCTATCGCACGAATTTACCCTTTTTACTGGCTAAAAGTCCCACTTTTCGGGCTTACAGTTTGATCCCAGCATAAAGATTACCGATCTCTTAGAAACCTACAAATCAAGGAGGCTCGTCATGAAAAGAAGAGGGATATTTATTACATCTATTTTATTCACTTAACAGTCCAAAGTTTTGTGCCGTCATGCGGCTAAGAGCATTGCATCAACCGTGCGCTTTTTGCTCTTTGACATAATTATTCGATAAATCGCGCTATTGCTGAAAAAGCGAAAATTATGGTAGTACTCCTCCTGGATGACTGACTTGACAACTTCCTCTGAGGGAACCGTTGAGGTCACCGTTCGGAGCCATCCGAGGTACTTCTCCTAAATCGTTTCATGGAAATTCAGAGAAACGATTTGAAGAATGCCGGTGGCAATGCAGCCAAAATTTACAAAAGCTTCAATGGCGTTTGTTGTCTGCCTGATTAATCTGCGAGAATGCGGATCACCGGCTGCAGATAGATCACTCACATTTCGCTTGCCAATGCGCGGCCAGGCACTGGTCCAAAAGCGATAGAAAAACACGCCGATCATGTGTTTTAACACCTTGAAGCTGACTTCGATCTTAAACCTGTAGCTGTAAGCCCGTATGATATCGGGAGCCGACAAGGTCAAAACAGAGCACATTAATATGAAGCACTCTGAGCCGTCACGAACAAGAACAAAACGGATCTTTTCTTTAATTGGCTTCCCCAGATCAGATCCAGGCATAGAAATGAGACCTCTTCATGCTGGCCGTAAATTTCAATCGTCGTTTGTTCAAAACTCTCGGCCATGGTCTCAAACAAATCCATAAGGTTCAGCTTAAGACCATATTTTCGCGGCCTACCGGGACGGCCGGTTTTAGCCGGCGGGTCCTGGTAGCCAACAACGTTGCTTTTGGCCCGTGTGACGATATGAAGTAAATGATTGCCACTGTCATCCAGAATCTGCTTTAAAATTAAAAACACAGGTCCCACGGCGAAATAGGCATCCAATACGATGATACACCTTTTACCCACAACAGATACCAGTTCCGCAGCCATAGCAGCCATCAGGTCAACTATATTTTGCGATGATAAAGGAAAATATCAAAGGCTTGACCTCAGATCGCAGTTGTGTTTGAAAGGCGCAAGGTGAGAAATCTCTCCTTTTCAGGCATCAAACAAAGCCGAGCATTTTCAGTGGTTTCAAGTTGAGATAATCAAGAGGAGAATACACGATGCGCGTCACTCGAATGGATGATTTAAAGCTTCCGAAGATGAGAATGATAGAACAGCGCTTGAATGTGCTCCCGCCGG
>DRHF01000459.1 GCA_011049715.1 Desulfobacterales bacterium | reverse complement strand
CAAGGGCTTTCTCGTGGGCCGTCAGGGCTTCCTCATTATGGCCTAAACTATCAAGTGTAGCGCCTTTGTTGGTCCAGGCATTGGAATATTTAGGGTTGAGTTCAAGGGCTTTCTCGTGGGCCGTCAGGGCTTCCTTAAAACGACCTAAACTATGAAGCGTAGCGCCTTTGTTGGTCCAGGCAAGGGAGTCTTCAGGGTTGAGTCCAAGGGCTTTCTCATAGGCCGTCAGGGCTTCCTCATTATGGCCTAAACTATCAAGTGTAGCGCCTTTGTTGTACCAGGCAGCGGAATATTTAGGGTTGAGTTCAAGGGCTTTCTCGTGAGCCGCCAAGGCTTCCTCACTACGACCTAAACTATTAAGTGTAACGCCTTTGTTGGTCCAGGCAAGGGAGTCTTCAGGGTTGAGTTCAAGGGCTTTCTCGTGAGCCGCCAAGGCTTCCTCACTACGACCTAAACTATTAAGTGTAGCGCCTTTGTTGGTCCAGGCAAGGGAGTCTTCAGGGTTGAGTCCAAGGGCTTTCTCATAGGCCATCAGGGCTTCCTCACCACGGCCTAAACTATGAAGTGTAGCGCCTTTGTTGGTCCAGGCAAGGGAGTCTTCAGGGTTGAGTTCAAGGGCTTTCTCATAGGCCATCAGGGCTTCCTCACTACGACCTAAACTATTAAGTGTAGCGCCTTTGTTGTACCAGGCATCGGAATATTTAGGGTTGAGTTCAAGGGCTTTCTCATAGGCCGTCAGGGCTTCCTTAAAACGACCTAACTTACCAAGTGTAGCGCCTTTGTTGTACCAGGCATCAATATTATTAAGGTCTAATTCTAAGACAGGATTAAATATTGTTAACGCCTTCTCAAAATATTTAGCATAGAACGCTGAAGAGGCTTTACCGAGAAGACTCTCAATAATTTTTTCATCTTCAGTTCTCTCATCTTGAACCATAGCGTCTGATAAAGATACGCCGCCAAGGTGAACCGCCAGTTTATCCAAACCTTCTTCAATACGTGGAAACATGTCATACATTTGAAAAGAACTAATGCGAAAATCACCTCTCTCGCAGTCTTCCAGTCTCACCGGCACAATTGTAAACTCTTGATCTGGCTGATCTTGAGCTATTTCATAGGCTGTCTGCAGCTCATCGTCCTGAAATCCCGGTTTTTCTCCAGTTTTTCGCAAGGCTGCCTTACTGATGCAGATTACAAAATACCGGCTGCGAGTTATCGCTTTAATAATTTGTTTCTTCCATCTGCCTGGGGCAAGATGTTCTTTGTCGAACCAAACATTAAGTTTGCGTTTTTTTAATCCAAGAACAACATTTTTAACGGTTTCCAGGTCTTCATGCGCGTAGCTTATAAAAACTTGGTCTTTTTTTACTTCACTCATAATGCTGGTTTTTTTTTGAAGCAGATTTTAGCCGAGATTGATTAGCAAAACCATAACGATTATTATGGTAAAAACAACGGTACCATGAAAAATGGAAAGTGTTTTGGAATAAGTAACTTCAAGCCACGAATCAACATCTCCCTCAACCAGGGTCGTATCCATTGAGAAGTCGATATCAGTTTCGCCCATTTCCCTTACTCTGTCGTACAGTGCTCTAAACAGTTTCTCCTGCCATAAGTAATATCCGTCCAGACCCCAAAATGCTCAAAGTCGTTCGCAAATGACTTTTTACGAGACTGTCAATCTTGAGTTACTAATATTCCAGATCGAACTCCTGAAAATCGAACCAGTACCCGGTATGACTCAGATAGTCCAGTTCTGCGCGAACCGTGGCAATATGCCCAGCTTCGATCTCCAGGAAACGCGCAAACATCCGTCTTCCTTCCCCGGGTATTTCGCCCACCATTTTCTGATAAAAACGGCTGGTTTCAATTTCAACTTTAAGCGCCTTGCTCAACAGCTGTTTTTCGTCGCCCCTGTCTTCCCTGGGCATTTTTCTCGCAAGCTTTTCTACTTCGCGGGTGATGATTTCTCTTGAGGGAATTATTGTCTCCAGTTTATCAAGAACCAGTTTTCCGGTCTTTTGCCATCTCTGGAGCCTGTCCATGAGATAGTCCAAATGAATCTGTTCATCTTCTTCCAGCATCTGAAGGGCTTTTTTTCCCAGCGGATCGTCAACAACCGTTACCGCCTCTTTGTAAAGATCACGGATTTTAGTTTCATATTCAATGGCTGTCTTTATGGCTTCTTCAAGTGTCATTTTCTTTTGCTTCCTGCATTGCGATTTGGCTTTTTAAACATCCCCCCGTATCGAGCCCTTTTCCTTTTCGCCGCCTCTAAAGTCTCCAATATGTCATGTCCGGGCTATTTTCATCCGGAGGGTTAAAAGCTCCTTTTATGTCTATCACCAGGGGACGATGATTCGAACATAATTTTGCGATATTTGAAAGCCCCATTTTTCTGTATAGTTGATGAATCACCGCCACAATAACCGCATCAGCGCCGTAAAGACTGTCCAAATCCTGCAGTTTAAGATTGTAATAGATTTTCGCTTCATCCGCATCTGCCAGTGGGTCATGAACGAGCACTTCAATTCCGTAGTCTTTTAGTTCATCTATCATATCCACTATTTTGCTATTTCTGAGATCCGGAACATCCTCTTTGAAGGTTAATCCCAGAACAACCACCTTTGAATCCCTAACCTGTCTTCCTTCTCCGATGAGAAGTTTGACAACCTTTTCGGCAATGTATTTCCCCATACGATCATTTATCCTGCGTCCGGCCAGGATCATTTCCGGATGGTACCCTATCGATTCCGCCTTATAGGTTAAATAATACGGATCGACACCAATGCAGTGTCCCCCCACGAGACCCGGCATAAAAGGGAGAAAGTTCCATTTGGTTTCAGCCGCATCAAGAACCTCCTTCGTATCTATTCCCATTTTATCGAAAATCATGGCGAGTTCATTCATTAGGGCAATGTTTAAATCTCTCTGGGTGTTTTCAATGACCTTGGCTGCCTCGGCCACCTTGATGGAGGACGTCTGATGGATTCCGGCCTTTACCACTTTACCATAGACCTTAGAGAGGAACTCGACTGTCTTTGGGTCGGATCCTGATACAATTTTTACATTATTACCCAGTCTGTGCAGTTTATCTCCGGGATTGATGCGTTCAGGGGAGTAACCCACCACGAAATCGACGCCAAGTTTGAATCCTGATTCCCGTTCTAAAATGGGTACACAGACTTCTTCGGTGGCGCCCGGGTAAACGGTCGATTCATAGACAACGCACGAACCGTTTTTCATATGTTTTCCCACTGTCCCGGATGCGCTGCGAAGGGGAGTTAAATCCGGAATCAAATATTGGTCAATCGGTGTCGGAACGGCAACGATGATAAACTTGCATTCAGATAAAGCGGCCGGATCGTTTGAAAAATAAATATCGGTACTTCGGAGGCTTTCCTCGGGAACTTCTAGTGTGCGGTCACACCCGGATTTAAGTTCCTCAATTCTCTTTGATTTAAGGTCGTATCCCACAACTTTGAAATGCTTTGAGAGCTGTATGGCTAACGGAAGGCCGACATATCCCAACCCGATCACAGCAATCCTGTCTTTTTGTGTGGTCAAAGATTCTATGGTTACCATTTCCACTCCCCCGTCGGTTACCCCAAAATATAAAGCTTCCTGCAGTGAGTTGCAGAAAACGTCCATCAATGGGGAATTCTTTTTATTTTATGAGCCGCCCCTGTTTTTATACAAAATAAGGGATTACTAAACCCAAATTAACTACCATAAAATCACACTAAAAGCATTAAAATTATCAGGCTGGATGCGCGGGAGATGAAAGATGCTGATGACCCACTTGCTTTACAACATATTGATTAGCCCCCTTTTTTCCTTTTCTGTAAGGTAGCGCCATCGGCCTTCGGCAAGTGTTCCGAGTCTGATGTTTGAAATTCTGATTCGTTTTAACCGGAGGACCCGGTTTCCGACCTTTCTGACCATCCGGCGGATTTGTTTGTTTTTACCCTCCCTGAGGACAATTCGGAAACGGGTCGGGGAAATTTTTTCTATCTTGGCGGATCGTGTTTTTGTGCCCATCATCGGGAGCCCTTTTTCCATTTTCTTTAGCGCCCCGTTTGGTATCGGTTTTGCCAGGACAACTTCGTATTCTTTTTCGTGGTCATGGGATGGGTGCGAAATTCTATGATGGAGCAGTCCATCGTTTGTCAAAATTAAAAGCCCGGTAGAGGCCTTGTCCAGGCGACCGACCGGAAAGATCCGTTCTGGAATATCAATCAGGTCCAGAACGATTTTATCGTCCGGCTGTTTGCAACTTGTTACATAACCTTTTGGTTTGTTCAGAACGATATAGACCCTATTCTGTGCTTCTTTTATGAGCTCGCTGTCAATTTCGATCCGATCACGGGTTGGATCAACTTTTGTACCGAGTTCGATAACCACTTCACCGTTAACCTTGACATATCCTTTTTTGATGTATTCTTCTCCCTGCCGCCTTGAACAGACCCCTGCGGAAGAAAGAAATTTTTGCAAACGCACCATTGGCATAATTTTATCTCAATTAATCAATGTATCGAGGCAGAGGGAGGAATACCGACTATGATCTGTAATCCGCGTTGATCTTGACATAGTCGGTAGAAAAATCGCAGGTGAATACGGTGGCTCGACCATTGCCCATGTGTAAATCAATTGATATGGAAAACTGATTCTTTTTTAGCACTTTTGTCACGGCCGTTTCAGCGACCTTGCCACACCCCAAACCTTTTTTAACCATCATGACATCATCAAAATAGATATCGATCATTGCAGGTTTTACGGGGACACCCGCCCTTCCCACCGCCGCAATAATTCTTCCCCAGTTGGCGTCTTCGCCAAAAAATGCTGTTTTTACCAGGCTTGAATTGGCGACCGTATCGGCGATTTGATGGGCGTCATGATCTGACCCAGCGCTTTTTACTTCTATCTCGATAAACTTTGTTGCCCCTTCGCCATCTTTTACCAACTCCTTTGCCAGGGTGATCATGACCTCATTCAGTGTGCGTTGGAAATACTTTTTTTGCTTTGGATGCTCGATTTTTATATTTGACAATCCGTTTGCCATGATGAGAACCATGTCATTCGTGCTGGTATCCCCATCGATAGTGATACGGTTAAAAGATTGTTCGGTTTCAGCAAAAAGGATATTCTGAAGCAGATCAGGCGCGACTTCAGCGTCGGTGCAGATAAAACATAACATGGTGGCCATATCTGGACGGATCATCCCTGACCCTTTGGCAATCCCGGTTACGGTGAACGTTTGATCATCCAATTGCCCCTGTCGGGTGACCACTTTCGGCAACGTATCTGTTGTCATAATCGATCGGGCAAAATTTAAAACGCCGTCGGTGCTCAACAATTCGATAAGGTCCGGAACTGCTGCCTCGATTTTGTCTATCGGCATCAGTTCACCGATGACCCCGGTCGATGAAACCAACACCAGTTCTTCGGATAGGCCCAGACCGGATGCGACAAAGGCTGCTATCGTTTTGGCGTCGCGTATCCCTTGATCCCCCGTACAACAATTGGCATTGCCGCTGTTGACGACGATCGCCCGGCAGACACCTCGCCTGATCCGCTCTTTATCCAAAAGGACAGGGGCTGCTTTGACCCTGTTTTTAGTAAAAACGGCGGCCACGCGGGCCGGTGCTCGAGAAAATATAAGCCCCAAATCTTTTTTGCCATTTTTTTTTATGCCTGAGGCAACACCGGAAGCCTGAAACCCCTTTGGAAGTATTTTTTTCATTTCATCTGATTCCCCATAATTTTTTACTTTTTTCGATGTGGTTTTGACAGAACTGAAAAATTTTGTCAATCATGAGGGCGCCGGCCCCGGAAAAGCATCGGAGAGGCAACAAACCGGCCGTTTGCTCTTTTTTCAAATTGTAAAACATGGGTGATGCATGGTGGAATTTCTTCCGGGTGATGGGTGACATAGAGCAGTTGGGTCCGGGTATGAGTTCCAATAAAATCAAACAAACCCAGCATTTGCTCTCGGTTCATCCGATCGAGGCCTTCGCAGGGCTCATCTAATATTAGAATAAGAGGGGATTTTACCATCGATCGGGCCAGCAACACCATCCGCTGTTCCCCATAGGACAGTTGATTGAAAACCTTGTCGACCAAATCTTCAATGCAAAGGGTCCCTGTCAACTCCTCAACAATTCTTTTTTGGGCGGGGGTGCAGCTCCGATAAAGTCCCACGGAATCATAAAAACCGGAAAGCATCACTTCAAAAACTGTTAATGGTTTTCGGTATCGGATCTGAAATGAAGAAGAAACAACACCGATCAGTTTTTTGATCTCCCAAATCGTTTCACCCGATCCCCTGGGTCTACCGAATAGGTAAATCTCATTGGCGTAGGCCTGGGGGTTATCCCCTGTGATTAAACTCAAAAGGGTGCTCTTACCAGCGCCGTTCGGTCCTACGATCGCCCAATTTTCTCCCTGTTTCACGGTCCAGTTCAAATTGTTCAACACCATCGTTTCCCCGTATTTTACGGTGACTTTTTTCATAAAAATCAGAATTTTTTGTTGATCATCCGGCAGTTGTTCCTGTTTTTGAAAATGATTCGGCGTCAAAAAAACCTTTTTTTGTTTCAGGTTCCCTTTGTATAAATGCGCCACGCTGTTCAGTACATTTTCCCGCTTTCCCTGCATGATCACTTTCCCATTGTCGAGGCAAAGCACGTGGGAAATATTAGATGGAATCTCTTCAAGCCGATGGGTGACCAATATTATCTGTACATTCTTGCTCATCAGGTTATTGATAGATTTGGCCAACCAGGCAGATGAATCGATATCCATCCCGTCAAAAGGTTCATCTAGGATCAAAAGCCGGGGGCGATTCATGAGGGCCTTTACCATCAAAACCTTTCTCAGCTCTCCGGTGGAAAGAAAACGAATCCCTCGGTCAAACAGATCGCGTACCTGCAGGTAGCCTGCCACCTGATTTAAATCTTTTTGACTAAACGAATTGATATGATTGCCGGAAAAGATAACCTGTCGGGCAGTGGTGATATGCTCCAGGTTCCCGCTGAAAAATCGGGATTCATCTCGGGCCTCATCCTGATCGATTATCTGCCGGTGACGTTCAAAGGAAACATAGCCGATGGACGCTTTAGGAAGTCCTCCATGATGGTGGATTATATTTCCACGAACCACAGGCAGCTCACCTGCAAGGGCTCGCACCAGAACCGATTTTCCTGCACCGTTTGGACCAAGGATTACCCAGTGCTGATGGGTCTTAATTTCCCAGCAGGTATGAGAAAGGATGAACCTGTCCCTTATCCTGATGGTGATGTCCTTGAGCGTAATAAACGGTTTTTCGATGGGCTGTGCTTGTTTCATGTTATACGGTCATCCCGGGAGTAATCCATTTTCGGCAGAAAAGGAAAACGTTTTTACCTTTCCCCCTTTTTTTTATCGTCCCACAAAAACCAAAAACCTGTCAAGGGGCGTTCCGATCATACGACCGGGTTGTCCATCTGAACCGAAGGGAGAAATATCTGTGTTTTTTAAAAAAGATTTGTGATATTTTTAAAGACCGTACAAGAGGGTTTGTAATGCTAAAAAATTTTAAACTCACCATTGAATACGACGGGACTGCTTACCACGGTTGGCAGCGGCAGAAAAACGAGCGATCGATCCAGGGTGAGATTGAAAAGGCGATCATGACCATGACCGGGGAAAGAACCTCGCTGATCGGTTCAGGCAGGACCGACGCCGGCGTGCATGCCTTGGGTCAGGTGGCAAATTTTCATTCTGACACCGACTTGGCGCCCAGCGCTTTTCTAAAAGGGCTGACCAGCCTGCTCCATGAAGATATTGTGATTAAAGCGTGTTCAAGGGTTCATCGGCAATTTCATGCCCGCTATGATGCAAAGAGCAAAACTTACATTTACAGAATCTTGAATCTTTCGCAACCGGCAGCAATCTACCGTCAATATGTCTGGTTTATCAGTAAAAAACTTGATACCGATGCGATGAAAGAAGCTATTGCTTATATCGTTGGAACCCACGATTTTAAAGCATTTGAAGGGACCGGGAGTCCCAGATCCAATACCACAAGAAATGTCATGGATGCGGCGCTTGTATGTCAGGGACAGGGAAAGCTTGTTTTTAATTTTAAAGCAGATGGCTTTTTAAAGTTTATGGTGCGAAACATGGTCGGCACACTGGTGGAAGTGGGGCGTGGTAAAATTACGCCAAATGAGTTTAAGCGTATACTTTTTGCTCTGGATCGTAATCTCGCTGGGGCAACGGCTCCTCCCCATGGGTTGTTCCTGATGGAGGTCAAATATTGATGGCGTCATAAAAATCAGAGTCGAACCTGCTTCTATTTCTTCGCCCTGCGCTTCATCTCCTCTAGCTGCTGATTATAAAATGCGATAACTTCTCTTCTGTTCAACATTCCGACAAGAAAATTTGGATCATCATCTCTTACGACCGGCAGGCTGTCGATATTTTTTATGGTAAATTTTTTTAAAACCGAGTTGAGATCGTCGGCGGGGGTTGTGACAATGATTTTAGCAGTACCGATATCTTTCATCACGACCAGATGCTCTATCTCTACTGCAAAGAGAACGCTTCTGATATCATTGATGGAAAAAATTCCGATAAACTTTTTATTGGAGTCGGTCACCGGAAAATAGTGCTGCTTTGTTTCAGAAAAGAGCTTTTTAAATTCCAGAAAAGGCATGTCCTCAGGGATAGACTCTACCTTTTTCACCAAGTGCATCAGATCTTTGACCCTGATCGATTGCAATATATCAACGAAAAAACCACCAGCATGGGCAGGCGAGTCTATTTTGCTTTTGACCTGTTTATCGTATATGGTCCATTTTTTTGATCCGAGGTAGGATACGGAACAAACAAGGAGGCTTGGGAGAAGAAGATGATAGGAATTTGTCATCTCACTGACGAATATAATTGTTGAAATCGGTGTATTGGAAACAACAGTGAAAAAACCCGCCATACCCACCACAACAAAAGCACCTGGTTGGGTAACGACACTTGGCATGAGTTGGTGGAAAGTTCTTCCCACCACGCCGCCCATTGCACCTCCGATGACAACGGACGGTCCAAAGACACCCCCACTTCCCCCGGATCCTATGGAAAATGAAGTGGTCATGACTTTTCC
This sequence comes from Desulfobacterales bacterium, assembly GCA_011049715.1. GTDB lineage: Bacteria > Desulfobacterota > Desulfobacteria > Desulfobacterales > UBA2156 > UBA2156. The sequence continues at coordinate 6,453 of DRHF01000459.1, read as the reverse complement.
GATGGCAAGGAAAAGTAAAAAGGGAACGGTCAGTTCATTGTTCAATGCCATCTGGGCAAAACCGTACCCAAACGCAAGGGTCTGGGGTAAAAAGAAACCGATGATCCCGGTACATAGACCGCCGATCGCGGGCTTAAGGTGATTCGGGATATGAATGGATTTAAAAAAATTGCTGATGCCATAAAAAGATTTGATAAAAAAAACACCGGTGGCGATCAGAACGACGGTCAGAACCAGATAGGGTCCCAATTCCAAGGGGTTTTGAAACTTAAAATCGGGTGATTCAAACAGAGATCCCCATCCAAACACCAGACAAAACAGGCAGTAGGCCAAAACTGAAGAAATTCCCGCAGGAATGATCACCTCTGATTCAAACTCCGGGTCCCTGTACAGAACTTCGGCGGCAAATAGAGCCCCTGCCAGTGGCGCACGGAAGATGCTCCCCACACCCGCTCCAATTCCTGCAGCCATCATTATCCTTCGCTCCCGGTTTGAGAGGTTTAGCCGGGTAGCCAAAAAGGACCCAAACCCCGCCCCGATTTGGGCAATGGGCCCCTCCCTTCCCCCTGAACCGCCCGTTGTCAAGGTTATGGCCGAAGCGATGGTTTTGATGATCGGCACCCTCCCCCGGATGAAGCCCCCTTTCCGGTGATAGGAATCGATGGCGGCATCCGTGCCGTGTCCTTCTGCTTCAGGCGCAAAGGTATACACCAGCCAGCCGCTGAGAATACCCCCGATTGCAGGAAGAAAGAGAAGAATGGTCCGATTAAAGTGTGTCTGTGTGGGAAGGAGCAAGTGATGCTCACCGGCAGGGGCAGGTGGCCGGTAACCGGCTATAAAATCCATGAAGTAATGGGCTCCCAGCTGACATAAAAAATTAAATACGATCGAGCCGAGCCCTGCAATAATACCGATAAATATAAAATAAAAGGTCCACTTTCCGGCATGTGCAATAGAGATGGATCTGTCTTTTCCTAGAATCTCCTCCAACTTTTTTATAAATATGTTGTCTGTTGACATTATTGATTTCGTGCGGTTAATTCTCTAACCCCTTTTAAAATAATCTCGAACAGTTCCAATATTTCGTCTTCATCCATGCACGAAAAGGCAATTCTCAAATCCCGCTTTCCCAAAGAAATAAGCCCGACGCCGTATGTTTCAAGAAGATATTGCCGAAGTTTTTCAGCATCAACTGTTTTGAGACGGAGACACATAAAATAACCGGAATTAAACGGATATGCATCCCATACTTCTTTAAACCGATGATCTTTCAAAACCGTTTTAACACGCTTCGCCCTCCTTTTTAAGATCTCAAACTTTTCCTCTTTTTCTTCAGCATACCGTTTGTCCTGCATTGATTTAAGCACAGCTGACTGGCTGAAATGAGAAACATTGGATATGCTTCCCCTCACACATCCAGCGGTCTTCTTTTCAAGAGCGTCATAAACGATCGATGAATCACCATCGATTTTTGATCCGTAGGTAACAAATCCCACCCGCAACCCCCATACAAAATTTTCCTTTGTCGCCCCGTCGAGCTTGATGGCAAGAAGCCTGGGGTGTTGATTACAAAGCCGTGTAAAAAGGGATTCTTTTAAAGATGCCTCCTCGTAAAAAAGTCCAAAATACGCATCGTCACAAACGGCAATGATGTTTGTACCTTTGTCGGCCACATCTGTCAGGACCTTGGCAATTCGATTTCCTTCTTCTGGCGTCAGCATATACCCGGTCGGATTATGAGGAAAATTTAGCAAAACGATTACCTTATCCAGTTTCGTTGACGCTTCCCAAATCTTTTCTTCAAATGCAACAAGATTCAATCCATCGTTTTGAGAGAAGAGGGTATACGGGCTCAACTCCGCTCCTCTTCTCACTTTGAATATCATGTTGTAGTTTCCCCACATCATGTCCGGTGCGATAATTACATCATTTGGCTCAACCCAGATATCGGCGGAGACGGCGAGCGCATGGGTTATGCCGGCCGTCACCACAGGGAGGCTTATCTTCTCATTTGCAAGCGAAGGGTTTTTTTCAAACAACTCATCCTGCCAGGACTTTCGTAAAGCGGGAATTCCATAAGAAGGCGCATAGGTCAGGGAGGCTTCCGGGCTGATGCCCGCAATCGTATCCATTATTGATGGCAAATGCATAGTTTTCCCCTGTTCCGTTGCAATACCGATAGTCGCATTGAACCGACTGGCCTTTGCTTTGGCTTCCGCTCCCTGGCTTAAAATCCCTTTGGGGAAAAAAAGGTTTTTACCCACTTCAGACAGCATTTGAAAAATATGGGGATTCTCTTTTTCGATCATCTGATTGAGTTCTTGTGCGATCGGATTCATTCCTTTATCCTCCTCGTTAAATAAAATTTCGATCACCTTTTTTGGCGGAGATCTTTATCGCATAGATAAAAATAATGTCAAACAAAAAGGGCTTAGAAAACCAGACAGTTAAAACCCAAAAACCAACAAAAAAATAACTCTTGACAAAAACTGTTTATATATTCAAATAAATCTTTGATGTTTTATCAAGTATCCATCGTTTCATCTTCATCAGTTCGACAGAGAGACGGCGGGTTTCATGCCTGTTGATCTGAAGAGAATTTTAGGCCGATAGACAAAATTCATTGTATCATCTTTTAACGGAAAAAGGAGGTTAAAATGAAATCAATCGCCAAGGGTGGAATGATCGTATTGGGTCTGCTGGTCATCACGGGATTCTTTGCTGTTCCCAATGGCTGGGCCGTAAAAGAAATCAAAATCGGGGCAATCTATCCGTTGACCGGCGGTGCCGCTGCAGCGGGCCGCGAGCTTCGCGCCGGAGCGGAACTCGCTGCGGAGATAGCAAATAATGTTATGGCGGATATAAACATGAGCATGGCGAAAAACGCCGGGATAAAAAGTCTGGGTGGAGCGAAAATCAAGCTCATTTTTAAGGATCATGAAGGCAATCCTACTTTGGGCGCCGACCTGGCCAAAAAACTGATTCTGGACGATAAGGTCGTCGGACTATTGGGCTCCTATCACAGTTCGGTCACCAAGACCGTCAGTGCGATTGCTGAACAGCATGGTGTTCCGATGATCAATGGTACCTCCACATCGCCGGCATTGACGAAACGCGGTTTAAAGTGGTTTTGGCGTACCACCCCGCATGACAAATGGTTTACCAAAGACCTTTTCGAACTGTTGACGGGCCTCACCGAGGGAAAGGTGAGGGGTGTTCAGGCAATCTCGAAAAAAGATGTGATAAACCTGGCTTCAGCGTGTGAAAAGACCGAATGGGGATCCCATGTTTGCGGTATTATCAAGGATCTGGCCAAAGAATACGGATTTAATGTAAAAAAATCCCTGCTGTACGCCAAAGAATCGCCCGACCTCTCCAGCGAAGTACGGTCCTTGAAAGCCTCCCGGGCGGATGTGTTTCTGTTTGCTTCCTATACCTCGGACGCTATTCTTATGGTCAAAACCTTAAAGGCCCAGAAGGTGGCGCCCAAGATCATCTGGGGTCAGGATGCCGGGTTTGAAAAACCTGAATTTCGCAATACATTGGGCGATAATATAATCGGTATCCTCACCCGCACTGTATTTCTGCCAAAAGTGGTGGATATTAAGGAGATTGCCGGTCAGGTCAACAAACTTTACAAGGCCAAAACGAAAAACGATCTGGGAGGCGCATCAGCGCGGGCTTTTACAGGGCTGCAGACATGGGTGCATGTGCTTGAAAAAGCAGGTTCTGTGAAACCGGCGGATATTCAGCGAGCAGCGAATGCCATCAAAATTCCGGGTTCGGAATTGGTGGTCCCTTGGGCGGGCATTCAATTTACTACCTCAGGGGATGAGCTGGGGCAGAATGTCCTGGGTTCTGGTCTCATCGGTCAATACCAAAAAGGGGCCGACGGCAAAATCGTTCTGGAGATCATCTACCCCTTTGATGTTACCTCTGCGGATATGATCTATCCCTTCCCGAAATTTTAGTTATTATCTGATTCAAAACCCCTCTCACTCCTCCCTCTTATATGCTAACAGGGATGAGAGGGAGGGGTTCAATCCATTCGACAAAAAGATTACAATGGATATCCTTCTGAGTTCAATCGCTGCCGGTTTGTTGATCGGTATGGTTCTCGCCATGGTGGCTTTGGGTTTGACGATCATTTTCGGCGTGATGGATATTGTCAATTTTGCCCATGGAGAATTTCTCATGATCGGTATGTATACCGGTTTGTTGACAGCAAAGGCCACCGGCATGGATCCGATTCTGACATTACCGGTGGCAGCCGTGGTGGGATTTTTGCTGGGAATTCTTTGCTATACCGGGTTTATCAAATTTTTGCTCAGGGGTCCGATGATTGCGCAACTGCTGGGCACTTTTGGTTTGATGTTGTTTTTAAGAAATCTGGCCCTGTTGGTTTTTGGCTCCGAAGATCGCGCACTTCATCACGGGATTTTGGTCGGCAAAAGCTTTGACATTGGAATGGGTATTATTATTCCTGCGACGAAACTGGCAGCAGCAGGGTTATCCGTGGTGTCCTTCACGGGGGTCTGGCTGCTCATGAACCGAACCAAAATTGGCAAGGCCTTGACAGCTACAGCCTTGAATGCCCAGGGGGCGCGTTACATGGGTATTCCAACAGAGCGAATGAACAGCCTGGCGTGGGGGATCGGCGTGGGCACCGTTACTGTTGCGGGTGCTCTGATTGTCAATTTCTGGCCGGTGAATCCGTTTGTGGGCTTGTTGTTTACCATGATCGCCTTTGCAATTGTTGCGCTAGGCGGGTTTGGCAGCGTACCCGGGGCGTTTTTTGCCGGACTGGTTGTGGGTATCATCACTGAAATTCCAGGATTTTGGGACTTTTTTACCTATACATTTAATCTGGACTGGATGGCAAACGTCCCCATGACGTCGTTTAAGTATATGTGGGTGTATCTGGCCTATTTTCTGATCATGGTGTTTCGGCCCAGGGGATTGTTCGGATGGAAGCAATAAAAAGCGCGTTTGATTTTTCCGACTTTCCCCGAATTGATCTGATGATTGCGACGGTGGTACTTGTCTTTTTGTTGGCGTTCCCCCTTTTTCCCCTTTCTTCATTTGCCATGGTAACCCTGATTCAGTTTTTAATGTTTTCCATTTATGGTATGGGCTGGAACACTATCGGCGGATATGGGGGTCAAGTGGATCTTGGCAAGGCTCAGTATGTGGGAATCGGCGCTTTTACGACAATAGTGATGTTGATTCGCTGGGATATTCCGTTTTGGGTATCCATGCCCATCGGGGTCTGTTTGGCTGTGGGCTGGTCTTTTATCATCGGCTATCCCCTTTTTCGCCTAAAGGGTCATTACTTTGCCATTGCCACCATTGCCACCTCCCTGGTACTCAAGGATTTATTTGAAGTCTGGGATTTTGTCGGCGCGGCCAGGGGATTGGAGATATCACCGATCAAATATGATCCTCCTGATTTTTTAAGGCTGATTTTCAAATCAGATATTTACTATTATTATGTGATTTTGGGTTTTTTTCTGGCCGGCATTCTGTACATCAACTGGTTCCGCAAATCACGTCTGGGCTATCAGCTACGTTCCATCAAAGATAATGAAGAAGCCGCACAGTCTTTGGGGATCAACGTTCGCTGGGCAAAGGTGAAAACCTATGCCATTGCCACCGCTTTTGTCAGTATCGTGGGTTCCTTTCATGCCTGCTATATAAAAAATATTGAGCCCGAAGACACCATGAGCTTAAATATTTCTATTCTGATTGCGCTCATGGCGATGCTTGGGGGCGCAGGTTCCTTGTGGGGCCCCATCATCGGTGCAGGCATTCTGATTCCGCTTAAAAGCTATCTTAAAGAATGGCTGGGAGCGACAGCAGGCCTGGTGGGCATCGATTTGATCATTTATGCCGCAATTATCATGCTTATCTCTGCGTTTGAACCCCGGGGGATTTGGGGCATCGTGCAGAAGGTGCGTCGGAGAAGGCGTAACTGATGGCACTTCTTCAAGTTCAACATTTAACAAAGGATTTTGGCGGATTAAGGGCGAATGATGATTTATCCTTCTCCCTCGATAAGAAAGAGCTACTGGGGCTGATCGGGCCAAACGGAGCGGGTAAAACGACACTTTTTAACTGTATTTCAGGATTGTACCCCGTTACATCCGGACAGATTTTTTTTAATGGTGAAGATATCACGAAATTAAAGGCCCATGAGGTGGCCAGACGGGGTATGGCACGGACCTTTCAAGTATATGTTGCCTCAGGCGATCTCACCGTTGAGGAAAATGTGATGGTGGGATGCTTCATGCATACCCGTTCTCGGTTTCATGCAAGTGCCTGCGCCAAATCGATATTAAAAGATCTTCATCTGGAAGATCTCTCTGAATATCTGGTGAGTGAACTGCCTGTTGCTGCTCAAAAACGTGTTACCATGGCAACAGCGCTGGGTACGAGCCCAACGCTTTTATTGCT
>DRHF01000458.1 GCA_011049715.1 Desulfobacterales bacterium | reverse complement strand
GAGTGAGGGGCTCCTTGAGTACTGGTCAAGTGGCAGCACTACACTCATCGGACTCAGGGGTGCCGGCAAGCAACACGACGCCGAGGGGTAGAAATAGCAAAGAGATAGTCATAAACTATCTAGTGTCCATCCATAAATGGCCCTTTTTGCCCTGTTCGGCGTTATCCGCGGGTTTTTGGGTTGCGGCGTACAGCACGTACGCCTCACCACAAACCCTTGTGCGGCCTTGATCAGGACAAAAATTGCTCATTTCTGAATTGGACACCTCTATTATTTATCTTAACGTCGTGGATGGGCACTATCTAAGGAAAGCCTTCTCCGCTTTACGAGGAAACTCAGGCAAGACTCTCTTGACGGTGGGGATAGCAGCCAGTCTTTGCAAGGAAGAGAAGGCGATTTCTCCTTTTGAAAAGAGTCCTGATTAATGCATAGTTTTTTAATATAGAATAAATAAATAGATACTATATCTATATAGATTATTCTTGTCATACTAAAGCCACGTGTCGATTTGAGTAGGGCGAGTACGTCGTTGATCTGCGGAAGAAGTGTTGTAAATGAGCAGAGCTCTCGAAGACGAAAAAGCTTGTAGATCTCACTCGCTAATATTTATCTTATGCATCTATGGCATATTGTGCAAAATGGAGGTATAATGTCAGATTACATCTTATGGGAAAACTTGGGAAACAATACCAAGCTGGTTATGAATCAGCTCCACTATCTGGGGCTTGCATTCATGATACTGGCCTACACCCTTAGAGTTTATCAATTTCTTCAAAAACCTGCCGCCGTCGAAGGAACTCCAGCCCGCGGCGATCACGGCAAGGCTATCCGGTATGCTTATCTAACTCTCGCTATGCCCTGGGAGCTGGAAAGTCAGAAACACCATTGGATACGTTATGGGGAATTCGTTCTTTTCCATTTGGCGATGGCGGTGGGTATCGGCTTCGCCTTTGTCGTGCCGATTGTCCCGGAACTTATGAAAAATCCCATTATCGGTTCCTTGGCAAAGCTTTTCTTTATTTTAGGTTTTGTGATCGGGGTCTCCCGAATGGGTCGCCGGATATTTAAGGCGGAAATGAGAAAAATCACATCACCTGATGACCTGTTTTGCCTTATACTGCTGACGTTATGGATGTTCACCGGTATTTTTGCAGCACCTTTAAAAAGCGAGTTTTGGCTGTTTTGGTACTATTGCATGGCCACTTTCTTTCTTTTCTATGTTCCGTTTTCAAAGATCAGCCATTATGTTTACTATCCTTTTATTCGGTTTTACGTGGGTAAGCATTTCGGCCACAGGGGTACCTTTCCCAAGAAAAGGGTTGATGGCCAAAAGTTATCTTAAAAGGCCCATGGCAATGACATAGCACCACCGATCTTAATACAAGGCATTATTACAAAGCACATAAGGAGATCCGAATGAGCACGCAAAGTGAAAAAGCAGCCTCTTTTAATAAAAATTTCAAGGCGCGCACCAACCGACAGCATGCCTTCTCTTTTGCAGCATGTGTTCACTGCGGCACATGCAACGATTCCTGTCATTATTATGTCGCCACCGGTGAGCCGGAGATGACGCCTGCCGCAAAAATGGACAAAATCCGGCAGGTCTACAGAGCTCAAAATGATTGGCTCGGTAAAATAGTGCCCGGCTGGGTGGGGGCAAAAGAGATTCAGACAGATGAAGAGCTTGAAGAACTCAAGGATGTTGTCTTTGGCTCCTGTACGGGTTGCCGCAGATGTACCGTAAACTGTCCCTTCGGGGTGGATACCGCGATTCTTGTGGGACTGGCCCGATCTTGCCTGGTCGACGAAGGAATCGCTCCCGAGGGGATACTTCATGTGATGAAGGACCAATGGGAAATCGGTAACCAGATGGGTATTACAGACGAGGAATACATCGACACCCTTGATTGGCTTGAGGAGGAACTCCAGGAAGAGTTCGAAGACCCGGATTACAAGATCCCGATGGACAAAGAGGGCGCCGACTTCGTCTATGTCGTGAATCCCAGAGAGATCAAATACGATCCCCGTTCGCTGCAGGCGGCCTTTAAGATATTTTATGTTGCGGGCCTAAACTGGACCATGGGATCTTCGGGATGGGATAATACCAACTTCGGTCTGTTTTCCGGAAAAGCGGATCTCGGCGGGCACATGGGAAATCTGGCCTACGATCATGCTAAGAAACTCGGTGTGAAAGAGATGGTAATCTCGGAATGCGGTCATGGCCTACGTTCGACCAAATGGGAAGCCCCAAACTGGGGAAAGGCAAATCCCCTTCCCTTTGAGATTATATCAATTCTGGAATTGATGGTAGAACTGATCAATACCGGTAAAATCATTCTCGATCCCTCACGGAATCCCTTTCCGGTTACCTATCATGATCCCTGTAATCTCTCCCGTTCTTGCGGTATGACCGAAGAGCCGAGATTCTGTTTGAAACGGGCCTGTCTTGATTTCCGCGAAATGACCCCGAACCGGGCGGATTCCTATTGCTGCACCGGTGGGGGCGGCGCCATGTCGATGTCCGAATATGCCGGTCGTCGTCTTGAAGTTGGGACAGTAAAAGCAGAACAGATCCGCGAAACCGGTGCGGCAATTTGTGCAACTGCCTGCCATAATTGCGTCGATGGTTTATCTGACCTCATCAAAAAATATGAGTTGAAATATCAATATCCTGATGGGAAATTGAAACCGGTCACCGTACCTAACGTCTGTGAATTGGTTGCGGAAGCGATTGTCATACCGAAGGAGGTTCCAAAGACTGCCAAGCAGATCGCAGAAGAAATCAAAGGCAAGAAGATCCTCGTTGTTGACGATGAACCCGATTTTGTAACTTTTCTCCAAACACTTCTGGAAGACAACGACTTTGAAGTGATCACGGCAACCAGCGGGGCGGAGGCATTGGAAAAGGCCAGGTCCGAAAAGCCGGATCTGATTACCCTCGATGTCACCATGCCGGGCAAGTCAGGGGTTCAGGTCTACCGGGATATTCGCTCAAATGCTGAAACCGCACATATACCTGTCTTTATCGTTACCGGTGTGGTTGAATTTCGGCAATTGATGTATCAAAAAACAGTTCAGGCCCCGGAAGGCTTTTTGAGAAAACCGATCGATCATGATGTTTTCCTGATGACGGTAAATCGAATCCTCGAGAAATCGTTAAAGAAGTAATGGGGAAATAGCCGGAGAAGTTGCAGATATAACCTGTCTAAATATAGTGTTGTCATAACATACCGATTTTGCCCCCTGTATATGTGAAGCGAATTGTCATCTTAAGACCGCTCTTTAGCAATTCAATACGGAGAAGGTAACCCGTGGAGAATAAGCGACCTCAACCAGACACCGATGGTGTGGACGACATTTACCACCATTACTTTAATCAAATGCCCTGTTTTGTCTCCATTCAGGATCATAACTTGCGTATCATCGACTGCAATCAGCTTTTTAGGAAGCATTTCGGGGCTAAGGCAGGAGAATATTGTTATGAAGTATATAAAGGCCGGATGAGCAAATGCGTCTCCTGTCCTGTAGAAAACACATTTCTTTCCGGCAAACCCCAACAAAGTGAAGAGATACTAAAAAACTTGAACGGTGAGGAGATACCCGTTCAAGTGTTTACCTCACCGATTTTTAATGATGATGGTGAGGTCGAATGCGTATTGGAGATTTCTTCCGACATCTCCAGAGTAAAAAAAATCCAAAGAAAACTATATAATACCCAAAAACAACTCCAGCAATTTTTCGACGAAGTTCCCTGCTATTTGACGATCCAAGATCAAGAGCTAAGGGTCACTACCACAAACAGACTATTTAGAGAAGATTTTGGCAGCGGGGGTGGTACCTATTGTTACGAGCTATATAAACATCGCGATGAGCCCTGTCTTGAATGCCCGGTTGCAAGAACCTTTGAGGATGGCCGTTCCCATCAGAGCGAAGAAGTGGTAACAGCGATTTCGGGCGATCAGTATAATGTTCTTGTTTCCACAGCACCATTGCGCGATGACGATGGCCGGATCTCCCATGTTTTAGAGATATCGACCAATATAACAGAACTCAGACAACTCCAGGACCAGTTGACATCTCTCGGCCTATTGGTCGGTTCTATTTCACATGGCATTAAGGGGCTTGCATCCAGTTTAGACGGTGGGATGTATATGATGAACTCCGGCCTTCAAAAAAATGATGGGGCTAGAATCGATAAGGGGTGGGATATTGTCAAACGAAACGTTGATAGAATGCGGAGTATGCTTTCAGATATTCTATACTATGCAAAGGACCGTGAGTTACAATATGAGGCTGTCGACATTCATCCGTTTATGTCCGAGATTGCATCGATAATGGAAAACAAAGCGACCAGCTTCAATGTCAATTTCAAACCAGACTTTTCACCTGACCTGGGTGAGTTTACCGTAGACCAGACAGCGATGCGTTCCGCTGTGATTAACGTTCTGGAGAATGCATTTGATGCATGCCGGAAAGATCTTAACAAACCCTCTCACCAGGTCGATTTTGTTGTCCAACAGGATGAAGATCGAAAATCAGTCGTCATCAATATTATCGATGATGGCATCGGCATGGATCAGGAAACACAGGAGAAGATATTCAGTCTTTTTTACTCGTCCAAAGGTCTGGAGGGAACCGGACTCGGTCTTTTCATATCAAGCAAGATCATCAAAAAACATGGCGGAACAATTGAGTTGTCATCTGTGCCGGGTGAGGGGGTTCACTTTCGCATTATCTTACCTAAAGCACCTGCATTCAATGGTTCAGGCTACAATGAAATAGTGGCCATCTCATCAAATCACGGTTCTACACCCCAAGGATTTTATTGATTTTCACCAGTAATTCAGATTGGTCAATCGGTTTTTCCATGTAGGCGGCCGGCGGTTGAATATGTTTTCTCGTGTGGATAAATTTCTTAAAATCTTTTGCAACACCGGTGATAATAATCACCGGTATGTCTCGTGTTTCCTCGGTTTCTCGAATGTTCCGGAAAGCCCGAACGCCGGATTCCTCCGGCATGGTGATATCAAGGGTTATCAGGTCGGGTTGTTCTTCTTTTGCTTTTATAACGCATTGCTTTCCATCGTATGCAGATGTCACTTCAAAACCATTGTCCTGGAGAAACGCAGCTAAAAAAGTCACGGTATCCGGTTCGTCATCCACAACAAGAATTTTCTTAGGGCTTTCATTCATCGTTGCATTCCTTTCTTCTTTTCATGGGCCGTCGCATTATTCGGGAGGCTAAAAAGGATCTTCCCATTTGATAAATCCAGGCGCCACATCAACCATGGCATTGACAATCAACTCCACGATGCCGCCATAAGCTAATTGCTCTTTTTCGAGAAGCTGGTAACGTTCAAAGATATCGCGTATCTGGCCTTTGCAGTTGGAGCAGGGAGCACAAACGTATTTCTTGGTTTCAGAACCTCTGCCGTCTGAGAAGGCATTGAGAATCTGTTCTAATTTTTTTCGACCGGTAATTTTGAAACGCCATTCAGGGATGTTGTTACGGCTCATGATGGCATAGCCGCTACCACCGCCACAGCAGTAGTTATACGGCCCATGGGGATGCATTTCACGGAATTGTGGACAGAGCTTTTTTACTATTTCCCGCTGAGGTTTGATGATACCCATCAGCCGTGTCACATTGCAGGGGTCATGCAGGGTTACCGGAAAATTATTCCGCTCGGGGTCAAATTTGATCTTGCCGGACATGACGATATCACGCAGCAGCGGAAAGCAACTTTCCCTAGGTGTTTTCAGGGGCTCCGGTAGCACACGATCGGCGATGATGGTCAGGGCCTTATGGGCATGGCCGCATTCACCGAGTACGATTTTCTTAACGCCTAGTTTCTTGGCTGCTTGTGCATGGAGCAGAGCGGTTCGGGCAAACTGCACATCATCGTAGAACACACCATAATTGATATTGTCGTAGGCGGCCAGTTCGCTGGACAGGGTCCACGAAAGACCCGCTGCCTGAAAAATGATGCTGAAGGCTGCGATGTTTTCCGGCCATGCAAGAATTTCCCCAGCGTTATGGATGAGCAGAATATCGGCTCCTTCCACATCCCATGGGGTATGGAATTCATATCCGGTTTCCTCGGAAAAGTCCTCATCGATAAAGTCGATACTGTCCCGGACGACCAATTTGTTCATTTTGGTGGAGGATCCATATTCGAGCTGCAGCATCGATCCCTTCTCATGGAGTTCCGGGGTGGCGATACCCATTTCCTGGCTGAAGATCTTCCGTATCTCTCGGGCAACCAGTGCGTTATCGGCACCGATGGGACAGGTCTGTGCACAGCGTCTGCAGATATTACATCGATAGGCCAACTCGCCCAGACGGGCAACGGTTTTCCAATTCAGATCGATATCCCCGCTTCTCCACCTGGCCAGGGGTTCCTTTTTAACGTATTTGTTATAGATTCTTCTGAACACTTCGGTCCGATAGGTCGGCCGGTACATTTCATTCTCACCACTGGCCTCGAACAGATGGCAAGATTCAGAACAGGTATTACATTTCGCACAGTAGGCCATCGTGGTTTCAAGCAGCGTGAGAAAGGTCCAGTTGTCTTCTTTTCGAAAGAGCTTTCGCATGCCGCTTATGAATGTATTAACCAGTTTCTCTTCTTCTTCCCTGGTTTCCGGTCTAGGGATAGGAAGAATGCATACATCATCCAGAATGCAAACATATTTGTTTTTCGTATCTTCCGGAAGTTCATCCCACTCCTTCTCTTCAAAATCTCCCGGAAGGGGCATCAGGTCTTCAATCGCCACACTGGTGAGTTTCTGCGTATCTTTGCTGATATCATCTATTTTAATAGGTCTTGTCCTACCCATCGGTTTACTCCTTTCCACTTTCTAGGTTGGCAACCGGGTTGAAGGTCGCCACTTCCGCCCAGGTCTCCTTGCCGTGCCCGGCAATATGGGGTGCGGACCAGGTTACCGGATAATTCAATACGACAGCGATCTTTTTATCGGTTTTCGGGGTGTTGATATTCGGTTCGTCTCCCCAGCGGATATCGTGATAGAGGAAATACTTCATGAAAAAATGTGACATGTGGGTTAGCGGGATATAGGCAATCGTCAAAACCATCAACAGTACCTGCAAAAGAAACATCGGTCTGGATATCTTAGCCGGATTGAAGCTGATAAGATTGGCTAAAAATGTGCGTGCCATGGCAAATGTGGGGTCGACCGAAAGCCATACGATAAGGGCAATCGCCATGGTAACCAAAAAGAGAATCAGATTGAAAAAATGCGAGACCGTGGAATAGTTCCGCAGTCCAGGATCGGTAATCCGTTTGATTATCAAGCCAAGGGCGCCGATGATTGTCAGAATAAATCCGAGGGGCCCTGCCAGCCTGGTCAACGCCCCAACTGCATTCATCAATGGCACATCTGAACCGACAGGGAATCCGCTGAGCTGTCCGATTGCACCCAGTATCAGCAGGACAAAAAAGGCGCTGGTTAAATAAAGGCCGAGGTGAAAGGGGTAGGTGAAAAACCACAGTGATCGGTTATTTTCCCACACGGCTTTTAGAAGGAATATTTCAGGAATCATCACTTTCAGCTCACCGATCAGTGATACTTTTCTCTCTTTTTGCCACCAATCGACCTCTTCCAGATAGCCTCCGCCGTATGACGCACGTTTGCCCGCATGGGCAACGGGGTAGATCTCCCAACGGACATGCAGGGGATTGGTAAGATAATGGATGATGCGTTTTATTATGGCGGATATAAAAACGATTATCGCCAGATAGGTTATGAGGTAAACGACTAGAGACATGTCATGCTCCTTTCTATGGTATATCCAGAACAGTCCAAACGCCGTTTCCAACCAACTGTGGACGCCGGCATTATACCCCCTGACTTGAAGCAGCACCAAACGCGAATCTCATCAGATTCAGGCTGCAAAAACGATCAGAAGGTTGAATTCCGAGTAACGGTGCAAACATACCAAAATAATATAGAATTACAAGACAAAAATTAAAAATATGTAATAATTACTGATATTTACTACCACATAGTGGGCCTAATTCCGGGCGTGGGTCTGCAATGGAAATAACAATAACTGCTGAAAGATATGATATATCCGGATATATCCTGTGGCATGATTCCTGGGGCTACCATCGATCGCGGCATATTGGATTCTTCTATCAGTTTTTGCCCTTTTTCTACCTGATTATCGATGGAATCGGAGGTTCCGTTTATGACACATTAAGCTCCGGTATGCTTGTATTGCTTTTCAAAAAAGGAGTTTTTCATTGATATGTCGAACCGACTCATCCGGGTTAGGCGGTTTGACTCAAGATTGGCGTTGGTGACATTGGCCGCACATGACAGGGCCTCTTTTGTATCCTTTGGCCGTTGCCCGCTCATGACATCCTTTGCACTGCAGGTGGAAGGCCTTTATGAGGGAGAATAGATTGTCAGACGCTTTAATTTGATGACATGGAGTACATGTAAGCTCTTCTGCTTCTTCAATGACACCGAATTCATCGTAGTCGTGGTGGCACCTTTGGCAGGAGATTTTTTCTTCATGTGTCAGGTGTGGAAATCGTACCGGTGGTCGCCTGAGCGCATCTGATTTCAATACTTCCAGCATCATTATGTCGTCCTGAGCAGCGGCAGGGAAAAAACCGAGAAAAAACACAATCAAACAGATAGCATATAACAGATATTTCACAGGGTCCTCATGAAAAATGACTCTTTTAATGACATGAGCATCAATTCAGATCGGGTTTAAGGTGCTCGGGGATCACCACCAATTTTACCAGGCCGGCATCACATTCCTCAATTACGGTTTTTTTTTGCTGTTTGGCCTGTGCGGCTAAATTCATGTGGGCAATTGCGCAGATATAACTCTGGCCCTTGTCATTGTCCTTGATGACCGGACACAGACGATTAACCCATTTTTTGAATTCGGTAATGCGGTAGCCATCCGGATTGAAAATATTGCAGTCCAATCCGGTTTCAGTGTGTATTTTCTTTTCAAAATTCATCCATGCGTCAATGGATAAAAGATCGGTAAGTTCAATAATTATGCTCCAATGCGATATAAGTGGCTGCTTTGAAAACGCTATACGTGCAGTAAAATGGATACATGTGTTCCATGTTTTGGGCTGCGCTTTGCCATTGATTTGATACGCGGGTTTAAAAGAGGTTTTCTAAAGCGGTTTCAAAACACCTTTTCTTGCCGGTTTACATTTTTTGTAACGCGTGCTTGCTTCGCTAAATCCTAAAACCCGCTTTAACGCCCTAAAGCAATTCAAGGTTTCTTCCCCTCTCGATGAGAAGGCACCGTTATCTTTTATTAATAAGGTTAAGGACAACAGATTAGATTTTACAACGCTTAAAATCACTCACTAGATTGAGTATTATCAATTTTTTACTTGTTTAAATTTAGATTAAAATGACTTGTGTCTTTTATTTTTTGGTCCGAGTTTTTCTGAAAGCCTTACAACCTCACCTATAACAATCACAGCAGGTGGTTTAATATTTTCTTGCTCTGCCCTCGTTGCAATATTTTTTAAATCTGTACAAAGGGTCCTTTGCCTTTCATAACACCCCCAGGAAATCAAAGCCACCGGTGTGTCTGCGGACTTGCCATGGGTTAATAGGTTAGAGACTATCTTTTTTAGGTTTGTAACACCCATCAGAAACACTAAAGTCCCACGATTTTTTGCTAGTCCTTCCCAATTGATTGTGTCATTTAATTCGCTGGATGGACGATGACCCGTCACAATAGTGACGCTTGAGGAGATGTTTCTGTGTGTGACTGGTATCCCTGCATAAGCGGGAACTGCAATGGCAGATGTTACACCTGGAATTACCTCATAAACAATACCGTGATCCAAAGCAAACTCCGCCTCCTCACCACCACGACCAAGCACAAACGGATCTCCACCTTTTAATCTGGCAACAACCTTGCCATCTTTAACATGCCTAACAATCAGCATATTAATCTCATCCTGATTCATTGCATGGCAGTTTGCCCTTTTACCCACATATATTTTTTCTGATTCTATTTTTGCATGCTTTAGGATCTCTTTATTTACAAGGTAGTCATAAATTATCACATCAGAGATCCTTAGGGCCTCCATTCCTTTTAAGGTTATAAGCCCTGGATCACCCGGCCCAGCCCCAATTAAAAATACCTTGCCTGTTTTTGTGCTCATCTAAAAAGCCCTTTAACGTCGATCCTGATACCAAAAAATCTTACTATCTCATCTTCAATCATTCCAAATTAATTATCAGAAACCGGATGAGCTGTCAATCGGAATTCCTCTGCCGATGCGTATGGTTTGGGTTAATTCGAACATAGGTCGCCGGCTAAACTTTCGCATGTTTTTATTTATCATACCACTTTTTAAAGCGAAGAGGATATTATTATATTAATGGAACGATCAGCAGCGCAACAATGTTGATAACCTTGATCATAGGGTTAATCGCAGGGCCTGCTGTATCTTTATACGGATCGCCGACAGTGTCACCGGTAACCGCTGCCTTGTGGGCATCAGAACCTTTACCGCCGTACATACCGTCTTCAATGTGTTTCTTTGCATTGTCCCAGGCGCCACCTCCGCTTGTCATGGCTATAGCCTGAAAAAGGCCTGTGACAATAGCTCCGATAAGTACTCCGCCAAGCGCCTCTCTGCCTAAAAGCACACCGACGAGAATCGGTGCAACTACAGGTATCAAAGCAGGGACCATCATCTGTTTAATTGCAGATTTTGTAACTATGTCAACACAATTTCCGTATTCCGGTTTTGCAGTGCCTTCCATAATCCCCGGTATTTCACGAAACTGGCGTCTTACTTCTTCAACAACTCCGCCTGCTGCTTTACCAACAGCTTCCATCAGGAGCGCACCGTAGTAATAGGGAAGCAGTCCGCCGATAAAGAGACCTGCCAGGACCATCGGGTTAGAGAGATCGAATGCAAGGGTCTCGGTAAATGACCTTGAGTACTCGGCAAAGAGGACAAGGGCTGCGAGGGCCGCTGAACCAATAGCATATCCCTTTGTAACAGCCTTTGTTGTATTACCGACTGCATCAAGAGGGTCGGTTATGTTGCGGATCTCCTCAGGAAGATCTGCCATCTCCGCGATACCACCCGCATTGTCGGTGATTGGGCCGTAAGAGTCAATGGCAACAACTATCCCGGTCATGGAAAGCATTGAGACCGCTGAAAGTGCTATTGCAAAAAGTCCACTTCCAACATTTCCGCTGAAACCGCCGCCGATGGAGTATGCTCCAAGAATAGCCGCGACTATAACAATAACCGGCATAGCCGTTGATTTCATACTTACTGCAAGACCTGCTATGACGTTTGTACCGGCGCCGGTCTGGCTGGCTGCTGCAATATGTTTGACAGGGCTGTAACTTGTAGACGTAAAGTACTCTGTGATCCAGACGATCAAGCCTGTAAGGATAAGCCCGATCAACGCAGCGCCACTCTGCCTGCAGTAAATCCGCCTGCCTCGGCCTCTGAAAGGCCTCCTATAAATGAAGTTGCTATAATATAAAATGCGATGGCCGCTAGAACACCTGATACTGCAAGCCCTTTATAGAGGGCGCCCATAATATACTGTTTCGGCCCGAGTTTGACAAAGAATGTGCCTATGATTGAAGCAATGATCGATACACCACCCAGCATCAGCGGGAACTCTATCCAACCGCTTTCAGCGCCGAAAATTGTCTTTGCAAGAAGCATTGCTGCTACAAGTGTAACCGTGTATGTTTCATAAAGGTCAGCTGCCATTCCTGCGCAGTCGCCTACATTGTCACCAACATTATCAGCGATAACGGCCGGGTTCCTTGGATCATCCTCAGGAATTCCCGCCTCAACCTTACCTACTATATCGGCGCCTACATCAGCAGCCTTGGTATAAATACCACCTGCAATACGCGCAAACACACTCATAAGAGAACATCCGAAACCGAGTCCGACAAGTGCATGAAACACTTCTTCTCCGGCAGCAGCTTTGGCAATGTAATAATATCCGGCTAGGCCTAAAAGGCCGAGACCTACAACCATTACACCGGTAACAGAACCGCCTTTAAAGGCAACTGAAAGCGCCGGCTGAATGCCGCCGTGCGCAGCCTGTGCTGTACGGACATTTGCGCGGACCGAGACCATCATCCCGATATAGCCTGCTAGCGCTGATCCGGCTACTCCGATTATAAATCCGAAGGCAATCCATTTGCCTAAGAAGAATAAAAGGACGATTAAAATTGCAGCCACTATTGCAACTGCCTTGTACTCACGCGTAAGAAATGCTGTTGCGCCTTCTTTAACTGCATTTGATATCTCCTGCATACGCTCATTTCCAGCATCCTGCTTTGTGATCCATCCTGCGGTCAACAGTGCGTATACAACGCCTGATGCTCCACAGATGAGTGCGAATAAAATTGTACCACTCATTACACTACCCCTTTTTATGGGTGTTAACAGATAAAGACTTATTTTTGGAGAGCGACTTAAACGAAAATATTAATAGGTCTATGAGCCGGAGGCCATCCATAACGACTTAGATCCGAAAGTCGAAGACCAGGTTATCTTTCCGGATCACTGTGATCAGGTCCATACCGCGGTCCCTTGGTCGAATTACTCCTGCTGCGGAAGCGACTGATAGTAATCCATCAGGATTTTCGCCACCTCGGGACGCGCGAACTCGGGAGGCAGATCCTCTCCGGCGGACAGCATGGCCCGGACCTTTGTTCCGGACAGGAATACGAAATCCTCCGTGCTGTGCCCCTTCGGCGCCTCTCGCATCATGATCACGTCACCCACCACTTTGGAGAACGCCGTGTGGTCGGCCTCGAAGATCTTCAGTTCCAGTGCGCCCTCGGGGACCTCCTTGAAAATGTCCTGGGCGTCGAAAGCTCCGTAGTAGTTGCCCACACCAGCATGGTCCCGACCGACGATCAGGTGCGAAGCACCCATGTTCTGACGGAACACGGCGTGGAGCACCGCCTCGCGCGGGCCGGCGTAAAGCATGTCGAAGCCGTAGCCGGTGATCTCGCACGTGTTCGGCTCGAAATAGAGCTCGACCATCTTGCGGATGCAGGCGTTGCGAACGTCGGCGGGGATGTCGCCCTTCTTCAGTTTCCCCAGCAGCATGTGGATTACTGCGCCGTCCGCTCCCACGCGGTCCATCGCGATCTTCACGAGTGCCTCATGGGCGCGGTGCATCGGATTGCGCGTCTGAAAGGCCACAACCCTGCTCCAGCCGTTCTTCTCGATCATCTCACGGATCTGCACCGCCGTGCGGAAGGTCTCCGGAAACTCGGCGGCAAAGTAAGAGTAGCTGAGCACCTGGATCGGCCCGGAGACGAAGAACTTGCCGACGGTAAGAAAATTCTTTAGCCCGGGGTGCTCCACGTCGGTTGTCGCGAAGATCTTCTCCGCCATGAACATCATTTGCTCGTCCGTCGTTTCATCGATCGACTCGACGTCCTGGATGGCGACCACCGGGTTGCCGTCCACGCTCGGATCGAGCAGGGCGATCCGCTTGGCATCCTGGATCCCGGAGACATCCTCGACGACGTTGACGATCGGCACCGGCCAGAAGAGGCCGCTGGAGGTCTTCATGTCCTCGACAACGGAAAGCGAGTCTTCCAAGTTCATATACCCTGTGAGCGGATTGAAGTACCCGCAGCCCAGCATGACCGCGTTTGCGGCCGCCTGGGAGCAAACGAGCAACTTCGGCAGCCCCTCGGCTTCTTTCAGCAATTCAGCTCGCTTCGCATTATCCTCCACATAGAGT
>DRHF01000457.1 GCA_011049715.1 Desulfobacterales bacterium | reverse complement strand
GGACCTTTCTCGCGGCCTTCGCCAAGTTTTCGATCATTGCTTCCATGACCCCTCTGATCCTTGATGGTGTTGAGATCGAATATACCATCGCTCAGGTGTTACCCTCGGTTGCCATTAAATTAAGGGTTGACTCGTTTGGTATGCTGTTTGCCCTTGTCTCTTCCTTTCTCTGGATTGCTACGTCCGCATATTCCGTCGGGTATATGAGGGGGTTAAAGGAACATAGCCAAACCCGCTATTTTAGCTTCTTTGCTCTTTCCTTGTCAGCTACCATCGGGGTTGCCTTTTCTGCAAACCTTCTGACGCTTTATCTTTTTTACGAAATGCTTTCATTTGCCACCTATCCGCTGGTCACCCATCACCAGGATATGGAGGGGCGAAGCTCGGGACGGAAGTACCTTCTATTTATTGTAGGATCCTCAATCGGGCTGGTTCTTCCTGCGATGCTTTTCATCTATCACATGACCGGCACCCTTGAATTTGCGAATCAGGGTTTTATTGCAGGGATAGTATCGCCAAAACTAATATGGATCCTTGTTCTCCTCTTCGTGTTCGGATTTGCTAAGGCCGCCATTATGCCCTTCCATTCATGGCTCCCTGCTGCCATGGTGGCTCCCACGCCTGTGAGCGCATTGTTACATGCGGTTGCAGTGGTAAAAGTTGGGGTTTTTTGCATACTGCGGGTACTTACCGGCGTCTTCGGGACCCAACTGCTTTTTTCCTTTCAAATGGACACCATCCTCTTATATCTCGCATCGTTTACCATCATCACTGCTTCTTTGGTGGCCCTTTCCCAGGACAGTTTGAAAAGCCGTCTGGCCTATTCCACCATCGGACAGCTTTCCTATATTATACTGGGCGCTGCACTCCTCTCCCCCAAAGGAATGATCGGAGGGATGATTCACATTGCCATGCATGCTTTCGGCAAGATCACGCTCTTTTTCTGTGCGGGTGCCATATTTGTGGCAACCGGAACTAAAAATATCAGCCAGATGGCGGGGATTGGGAAAAGAATGCCTGTTACACTTGCCTGTTTTTTCATTGGAGCCTTAAGTGTCATCGGGATTCCGCCGGGGGGTGGTTTTATCAGCAAATGGTATCTGCTTCTTGGCACACTGGAGGCGAATCAAATGGTCATGTTGTTTGTCCTCCTCTCGAGTTCACTGCTCAATGCAGCATACTTTTTACCCATAGTTTACAAGGCGTTTTTCTGTACACCGGAGGAATCGTTGTTTGAAAATAAAATTAATGAAGCACCGCCTTGGTGCCTGGTCCCCTTGACAATTACCGCCATTAGTTCAATTTATCTCTTTTTTTATCCTGAACCTTTTCTTTCTCTGGCAAAAATGGCATCGGTCAGCATCTTTTCGGGGCCATAGTTGGAGAACGTGTAGAAGGAGTTAAATATGGTATCCAAAAAAGATTTAAGATTAATAGTTATTTTGAGATATCTTACGGATGAGATGTTAGATAAACTGATTCCTGTCACAGAACAGCTTATATTTGAAGAAGGGGAAGTCATATTCAAAGAAGGCAATTTGGCAGATTGGTTTTATATGCTAAAAAGAGGAAAAATTCTCCTTGAAAAGAGAATATCTGATCATGTTACCGTTTCCCTGGGTGCAATCAAACCGGGATATTCCTTCGGGTGGTCTGCCGTACTCGACGGAGGACCGTATACGTCCGATGCTGTAAGTGCCGAAACAAGTGAAATTTTTTCAATAAAAAGAGGACTCATTGTACCTCTTCTTGAAAATGACCATCACATGGGAAATGTGTTGACTCAAAGATTCCTCAGAGAAGTTAAAAGCCGCCTGGATCGCCGCACAGAGCAATTCTTGAGGTCGGTAAAAAGCCATCCGGATATGGACGTTCTTTTGGAATGATACGTTGATCCCATCCGGGATTGAAAGTCCCTGCTATCCTCTTTTTCAATAGTTTTATCTCAAAGAATCAAAGATTTTTCATCCCGCCCGATTTCCACGGATGGTACCCCTATTAAATGTGGAGAATTCGCTTGGCTTGTATGATCGAATCTGCTGTTCATCCATCCCTCCAGTTGACATTTTTCCGGGGTTGTTCTATGGAATCCTTTTCCGAACATCTCTTACGTCATGTTGACTGCAGAAGTGTTCGATTGACTCCAGAAAAAACGAGGTATTAAGCCAAGGAGCTATTTCATGAACAGAGAAAAATTCTTTTTTACATCCGAATCGGTATGTGAAGGCCACCCGGACAAGGTTGCCGATGCGATATCAGATTCCATATTGGATTTCATTATCATGGAAGATCAAAATTGCAGGGTGGCATGTGAAACACTTGTAACCACCGGAATGGTCATTATTGCGGGTGAAATTACGACCACCTGTTATGCTGATATCCCACAGATTGTTCGGGGTACCATCCGGGATATCGGATACCATTCATCTCAGATGGGTTTTGA
This sequence comes from Desulfobacterales bacterium, assembly GCA_011049715.1. Taxonomy (GTDB): domain Bacteria; phylum Desulfobacterota; class Desulfobacteria; order Desulfobacterales; family UBA2156; genus UBA2156. The sequence continues at coordinate 6,188 of DRHF01000457.1, read as the reverse complement.
TTGGCAAACCTGCTCTGTCATCACCAGTATTGACCGTCAATCGCCCGACATTGCCCAGGGTGTTAACAAGGGTGAGGGGCTGTACAAAGATCAGGGCGCCGGCGACCAGGGCCTCATGTTTGGATTTGCCACGAATGAAACGCCCGAGCTTATGCCAATGCCGATTACCTATGCCCATAAGCTGTGCCGTCGTCTCGCTACCGTGAGAAAGAATGGATCCCTCGATTTTTTAAGACCGGACGGCAAATCACAGGTCACCATAGAATATGAAAACGGAAATCCAAAACGGGTGGATACCGTTGTAATCGCTGCCCAACACAAACCGGATATCGCTTATGAGGATTTAAAAGAGGCGATCATCGAAGAAGTGATTAAGAAGGTAATTCCAAAGGAGATGACCGATGGGGACACCCGCTACCTCGTCAACTCCACAGGGAAATTTGTGATCGGAGGCCCTATGGGAGATTGCGGCCTTACCGGCCGAAAGATCATTGTTGACACTTATGGCGGTCAGGGAAGCCATGGCGGCGGTTGTTTTTCCGGAAAAGATCCGTCCAAGGTTGACCGCAGCGGATCCTACATGGCCCGGCATATCGCAAAAAATATTGTTGCCGCCGGTCTTGCTGGAAAATGTGAAATTCAGATCGCCTATGCCATCGGCGTAGCCCAACCGGTCAGTGTTATGGTAGATCTCAAAGGAACCGGCATTGTCCCCAAACAAAAAGTTGAAGAAATTGTTATGGAACTTTTTGATTTGAGGCCTGCAGCCATTATTGAATATCTTGACCTTTTGAGACCTATCTATCGTAAAACTGCCGCCTATGGACATTTTGGGCGAAGTGAAGCTGAATTTACATGGGAAAATACAAACATGGCGGAAGCAATCCGCGAAAAAGCAGGTTTGTAAATAGAACTCCGAAAACCTTTAACCATGATTAATAGCGTTAATTTTATGGAGATGATAATAGAATGAAATATGATATCAAGGATATAAAACTAGCAAACGACGGTGCACGACGCATCGAATGGGCCAATCAGAGCATGCCGGTATTAAATCGAATCCAAGACAGATTTAAAAAAGAAAAGCCTTTGAAAGGAATTCGAATCGGCGCCTGTCTTCATGTCACCACTGAAACCGCCTCTCTGATGAAAACACTAAAGACCGGTGGCGCTAAAGTTTTTCTCTGCGCATCCAATCCGTTAAGCACCCAGGATGATGTTGCCGCGTCCTTGGTTAAAAATAACAAAATCCCCGTTTTCGCCATAAAGGGTGAAAACAACAAAACATACTACAAACATATCCACACGGTTCTGGATGCCGGTCCCCATTATACGATGGACGATGGAGCCGATCTGGTTTCTATCCTCCATTCGGAGAGAAATGACTTAATCAAAGATGTTCGGGGGGGTACGGAAGAGACCACCACCGGTATTATACGACTGAAAAGCATGGCAAGAGAAGGGGTTTTACAGTACCCGATCATTGCGGTGAATGACGCCCAGACCAAACACTTTTTTGACAATCGCTATGGCACGGGGCAAAGCACGATCGACGGCATAATCCGGTCGACAAACCGTCTTTTAGCAGGTTCTAGCTTTGTTATTTGTGGCTATGGCTGGTGTGGAAAAGGCCTTGCGATGAGAGCCCGTGGAATGGGGGCCAACGTGATTGTCACCGAGGTGAATCCGGTGGCCGCCCTCGAAGCGGCCATGGATGGGTTTACCCTGATGCCGATACGGAAAGCAGCAGGGATTGGCGATTTTTTCTGCACGGTCACCGGAAATATCAATGTTATTCGGAAAAATCACTTTATGCTCATGAAAGATGGCGCCATCATATGCAATTCCGGCCATTTTAACGTTGAGCTCGACCTTGATGGGTTAAGAGAAATCACCACCACCACAAAAACCCTTCGGCCCCATGTTCAGGAACATGTTTTGAAAAATGGCCGGCGGGTTAATGTGCTCGCTGAAGGACGGTTAATAAATCTTGCTTCAGCCGAAGGCCATCCTTCGAGCGTGATGGACATGAGTTTTGCGAATCAGGCACTCAGCATTGAACACATGGTCAAACAAAAAAAACCATTGGCAAGGGATGTTTATCCGGTGCCTGAAAAAATAGATAGGCAGATTGCCAAAGAAAAACTGGTGAGCGTTGGGATTACGATCGATAAGCTGACGGGAGAACAAAAAAAATATTTGGCTTCCTGGGACTTGGGCACTTGATCTTCCCGATTGGAAGGCGGGTCACAGGCTGGTTTACAAAGAGGCTAATCAGGGCATTGTTCTTTTGATTTTTTGTATCGCTTCATATTCACTGTCCGCCTCTTCGACGAAACCGTTATCAATTTCAAATACCCGAACAAACTGTTCTAAAGCTTTATCATAATCATGGGATATTTTGTAAGCCACCCCCATGTAATAATACGGTTCCGGATTATCTCCACTGGCCGATTTTGCTTTCCGAAAAGCATCCTCTATCCTTCTTAACCATTGTTTTTCCAGCTTCGCTCTGCCAAGTATATAAAGTCGCATGTACCCGACCTGGACTATGAGTTTTTGTTCGGTCTCCTTGGCAAATTCATCCGCCTGTCTTATGGACGCCAAGCCTTTTCCAAACTGACCCTTATGGCCATATACCAGGCCCATTCCCACATAGGGAGATGATAATTTTGGATCGAGTTCATTTGCCCTGCTGAATTCTCGAAAAGCGGATTCAAACTTGTCCAGCTTCAGCAATTTCATACCGTTGCGAACGTGTTGAACAGGCGTATCGAGTCTGGTCTTTGGTGTAAGCAACTTCGGGCCGCAAGCGGAAAAGAGAAACGCGCTCATCATTGCCACGGCGAAACATTTTATTCTAAATGCCATGATTCCTCCACATCGCATCGAAACGCCCGGCATTTAGACACAAAGAACCTTCCGCCTGCCGGGGTTTTAGTCCTATTTTAGGATTTTCCCGCTGCCTCTATTTATTGGTCAACCACGATCATCACACGGCATTTTTTCAAAAAAGAGAGGTGTTCCGAAGAGCTCCTGAGCTTTGAGGCATCTGCATTGCTGATGACGATCACCGGAGACATGGTGCCGATTGTCCTCAATCCTTTTACAATTAGCGGCTTATTCGCCACCCGCTGATGGTTTTGAGCAAAGGCCATATCTGTTGCATACCCCCCAATTCCATGCTGAACAGCACATTCGCGGCTGACAAATGCGGACCCATAGACTTCCTTCTGGTTTTCATCGACGATTCGGAGGGTCATGGCCGGACGTACACCAATCTTTCTGGCATCTACAATCAGTCCTGTAAAAGGAGAATGTTTCCCCTGGGTAGGCGCCATGGTTTTGATCGATCCAATCTGTTTGATGGCTTGAGGAAGAATAAGTTGAGAAAAACCGCCCAACAGACTCACCTCCATAATAACCTCTACCGTCCCATCTGACAAGTAATTTTGCTTTACCACATGTGCATCCTTAATCAGGCTCTCTATTTTGCTTAAAATAACATCGCTTTCGTTGGCATAATCACCGACAATAGAGTTGGCATCGATCCTTATATTTTTTACAATTTCGAGGATTTTACGTACGGCCTTCTGTTTCGCAACGACCAATACATCGTGGGTTTTACTTTTATTGTCCTTTTTATTCGGCGTGCCGACCCCCTTGGCCTGAACCACCCACCTGGACCAGTTTATGCTGCCGGCTGCCAGCCTTTCTACCAATTCCTGTTCTTCACCACCATAACCAGGCATTGCCACCGATACGATCCAGATAAGCGTCCAGAATAAAATTGGCAGGCGGTTGTGCAAAATCCCTCCTATTTGCGACCGATTTTCAGTTTGATCTAAATTCTTAAAGTACTGGCCTATCCAAACTTCCCAACTTCCTGATAAAATGTCAATCAATTTCATTTCTTTAAACCTGATGTGGATGAACAGCCGTCGCGTGCAGCTTGACATTCAGGCTGAATTTTGCTCTAAATTGTTATCTGAATGAGGGTTCGGGGAGTTATGGCTGCACCTCGGATGTATCGCGTTATAGAAATTTGACAAATAAAGGGGGGGAGGTAGATAAATGAAAGAAATGTTGTGGCATAAACACAAATGGCCTGAGCAGGTCAAGAAATCGCTCGATTATCCGAACGAACCGCTTTATGGGGTAATCGATAGAACGGCTGACCGGTACGGCGATTCGATCTACACTGTATGGAGTAGCGTCGGACGAACTTTCGCTGAAGTCAGAGATAGTGCCAACAAGATCGCCAATTTTCTCTTCAAGCAGGGCATCAAAAAAGGCGACAGGGTTGCGATATTCCTGCCCAACATGCCTCACTATCCCGCTGTCTTCTTCGGTATACTAAAGGCGGGCGCCACCGCTGTTACATGCAATCCGATGTACACAGCCGGCGAGCTGAATTTTCAGCTTAAGGATTCTGGGGCAAAATCAGTATTTTGCCTAGACCATCCGAAGTTTACTCCCATCACTTACGAAGCCATCAAAAAAACGGACGTCAAGACAGTGGTGGTCTGCAATGTAAAGTCCTTTTTGCCAAAGATGAAGGCTTTTATCGGAGGGCTTTTGGGAAAAATTCCCAAGAGCCCATTTTATGAAGAGGATAAGACCTTCTTTTACGATGGCATCATGGCAAATCATGAACCCGTACCCCCCGAGGTGTCCATCGATCCATCAGAAGATCTGGCATTAATACTCTACACCGGTGGCACCACAGGAACACCGAAAGGGGCCATGCTGGTTCATCGGAACCTATACAGCAACCTGATTCAGATTCATGAATGGGTTCAGCTGGAGATTCCGGAAGGATCACCACCGCATCGATTAAAACACGGCGAGGAAGTGTTTGTTGGGGCTCTCCCCTGGTACCATAGCTATGGATTAACGCTGACCATGATTGCGTCTGCCCATCTGGCGAGCAGACTCGTTTGCATCCCGGATCCAAGAGCCGGAGACCCACCGCTGTCTGATCTGTTAGAAGAGATACAAAAACAAAAAGGTACAATTCTGCACTGTGTCCCCGCCCTGTACGCCGGCATTGTGAACCATCCGAATGTGAATCAATACGATCTCTCGAGTCTCAAAGCATGTGGGTCGGGCGCAGCGCCATTGGCCCCCAAATTAGCGTTGGACTTCGAGGCAGTAACCGGTGCCACACTGTTTGAGGGCTATGGGTTGACCGAAACTTCACCGATGAGTCATGCGAATCCCTCTTTTAAGTCAACCCGAAAATTCGGATCGGTGGGCCTTCCCATCCCTGACACCTATGCAACAGTGGTTGATATGGAAACCGGAGAAACCGAGTTGCCACAGGGCGAAACCGGTGAGATCGCCATCAGCGGCCCCCAGGTCATGATGGGATACTGGAACAAAGTCGAGGAAACCGAAGCGGTCTTCAGAACCATTGATGGGAAACGATACTTCCTGACGGGTGATGTCGGCCACATGGATGAAGAAGGTTTTTTCGTTATATCTGACCGAAAAAAGGACATGGTTAACGTGGGCGGCTTCAAGGCCTATCCAAGAGAGATTGAGGACATCCTGTTTGAGCACCCAAAGATAGCCATGGCTGCGGCCATTGGCGTGCCGCGTGACGACGATCCGAACAACGAGTTCGTAAAAGCCTTTGTTGTTATCAAGGAGGGGGAGACCGTCGCTCCCGAACAGATTATCGAATGGGCTAAAGAGAAGCTGGCGGGATATAAAAGACCCCGGGAAGTCGAAATAGTCGACTCACTCCCTTTGAGTCCTGTGGGAAAAGTCCTCAGAAGAGAGCTTCGAAAAACCGAACTTGAGAAACGGGGAAGAGTGTAATCGGTAAAATCGAACTTTTCCGATGTACCGCAAACCCAAGGAGTAGAAAAGATGTTTAAAACGCTTTTTGTTTGTGTTTTTTGTACGACCCTCTTTCTGATTTCCGGATGTGTATCCAAACTCCAGTATTTGGAGTTAGAAGAAAAATTATATATCTCCCAGCAACAATTAGAGCAGCAAAAGAGAAGACTAGATATTTCAAATAAAAAGCTTCTTGATTTAGAAGCAAACAGAAAAAAAACGATAAAGCCATGTTAGATTTTCGTGCCAAAAACAAACTTCTGATCGAGCGAAATGTCCGGCTCCTTCGAAAGATTAGGAATCTCGAACGCATCATTTCGATGAAGCAGCCAAAGGGCGGG
>DRHF01000456.1 GCA_011049715.1 Desulfobacterales bacterium | reverse complement strand
CTCGACCCGCCACAGGTGTAAGCGCGATGCCATGGATTCAAGGTCAGCCCATGCAATACATTGTCGGTCATAGCGCGCATGGCGTAAGCGGGCGAGTTGGTACGCCCGATCACGATCGCTCCAGCCCGCCGCAGGCTCGCAACCTGTGGGCTATCGCTCTGGGCGATCAGATCCTTGAACATGACCATGCCGTTGTCGGTCGGGCAGCCCTGCTGGTCTGAGTTGATCTTGGTCGTGATTGGCACGCCATGCAGCGGGCCTATCGGTTCGCCAGCATGAAGGTGGGCATCGGCCTTGGCGGCTGTGCTGCACGCCTCGTCGGCCAGCACACGCACGACCGCATTGAGTGTGGGATTCACGGCCTGAAGCCGTCTCAGATGCGACTCGGTCGCTTCACTGGCCGAGATCTGCCCAGTGCGGATCAGTTCAGCTAATGCAGTGGCATCGAGTTTCCAAAGATCTTGTGTCATAGAGTCATTTTTCCTTCAGAAATACCTCGATTCGTCTCAGACTGGCTTGAGCGAGTAGTGGGGTGCGTATTCCACGCCGAGGCTGCCACTGATTTCATAGCAAATTTGTCGATCAGCAAATCTTTGGGCGCCGAACGCTGCTGATAACCTGGACAAAAAGCGTCAGCTTTTTGGATCAGAGTTAATCCGCTTGTTAGCGGATCGTATTTAGATAACGGCTTTTCCAATATCCTGGTTTCCGTTTTGAGTGTGCAACTGCAACAATTTGAATTTTCTTCTCTAAAATACGATATACAAAACTAAAGGGAAATCTGGGGAAGACATAACGACGGGTACCGGCTTCATATAAAGGCCACATTTCGGGGGCTTCAACGACCTGATCAACAGCATGGATAAGTTCAGAAACAAAAGATCTGGATGCTAACAAACTACGTTCAGCATACCAGTTATTAGCAGCTTCAGCCTCATCTGAGGCATCGGGGTGAAATTCGATAGTCCATTTATCCATTATATCTTTTCAACAACCGCGCTTTTACATCTTCCCAAGAGATAGTCTCTACCTCTCCCGAATCTAATTCTTGAACCCTTCTTGATATTTCGGCCCTCCAAACTGCCTCATGCTCCTCAATGGGTTTTTCTTCGAGGCTCTCGATTAAAATTCCAGCCAAAGTTGCACGATCATTTTCGTTCAGATCAAGTGCTTTCTTGAATAAATCATTAGTTAATGTGCTCATAATCTTGTTTTATCCTTCAATTATCCGTTAATTTATGTGTCCATATTACGGTTTGTTGCACCATAGAAGGCATTATATAATGGCTTCTAAGAATTTTAAAGAAAGATTTTGTCTACTGATTTCTGAGATTTTTTATTGTTTTCCATGAATTTAGCCCTGGCATCTTACACTCCCAAAAAATCCATCCGTTAACCGAATTCCCAGTGATAGATACTGCAGCGGCAGAAGGGGATGTAAACCTTTTTCCATTGATTGCCAAAGCCCCATTTTACACGATACCATTATACATCTTTCCCTTGTGCGTTGCTCGGAATTCGGTGTCATGCGGAAATGATACCCCTTTAGTAACCCATGGATATTCTCTTGGAGAATCAGAAAAAGCATCTTCAATTTTAGGATCAAGACTGAATACCTCACGTAGTACGTCATTAGGTGACACATTTTCCGTTTTGCGGCGGAGGGTAATTTCCTTGAATACATCAAAATCAATTTCAATGGTTTGCATATAAAAACCTCCTTTCTATAAAATAGTGATTATAGATAAAATAGGAGTTTTTATAGTTTTTGTTAAGGAAAATTTTCGAATCACATTTATTGTTCGACACCGCTAACAATTATTATTTTAAATTGCCGTTAAATAACTGTCAATTTGCAATAAAATACAATGAGTATTGTAAATATTGCTGATTTTTGGACGATATTATTATAAAATGTTAAATAAATGGATATTCGTCGCAAAGATTATAATTGTAGGATAATTTTTTTGGAGTGATCATAGAAAAATATCTTCAAAATGAATTTTGAAAAAATATTATTTTTTGATTTAGAAAGTGATGAATATATCATAACCGACTAAAAATCAAGAATATTTATGAATAGTCAGCCGGTCAAACTGTTGGATCGCGTCCGGAATGAAATCCGTTGTGGCCGCAGGTCATGCCGATCCATTTAAAAACTTGACACTTAAAGGGAAATTATTTACATCAGAGGCCGGGATAGAAACGCACTCAAATATTGAAGCCGGCCGTGAGCCGGCGCAATATTTTTTGTAACAGTGATCCAGATTACATCTCTTTTGTCCAATCAATCGATTGAGTCGATATTGAAAACATCCGGAACGATCACCCGCCAGGGGAAAATCAGGCACGATTCAAACCTGAGGGTGCGGTGCTGGGGAGGAGAAAATGAATTTGCAAAGTACAATTCCTATTGATGACGATGTAAAAATTGTCCGGACCACCTGCACTTTAGATTGTGGGGGAAGATGCCCGCTAAGGCTGCATGTCAAAAACAACCGGATCATCCGGGTCGAAGGGGACGATGCTGAGGAACCGGAACAGCTCAGGACCTGCCTGAGGTGCCGTGCCTATCGTCAGATGGTCCACCACCCGGAACGGCTCCTCTATCCGCAAAAAAGGACCGGGGCAAAGGGCTCAGGGGAATTTGAACGGATTTCCTGGGATGAAGCGTATCAGATACTGGCCGGTGAGCTCACACGGGTGAAAGAGACTTATGGAAACGAGGGGATCTTCCTTGCAACCGGTGGCGGCTATTTGGGCAGTCTTCATAACGGCGGAAATGCCGCAGCCAGGCTTTTGGCCCAATTTGGCGGGTTTGTGACTCACTATGGAAATCTTTCTTCCGAAGGCGCAGTCTGGGCCTCTCTAACCCAATACGGTTCCGTAATGGTCGGCAACAGCCGGGAAGACCTGCTTAACTCCAAGATGATCATTTTGTGGGGCTGGGATCCGGCCCGGATGATCTCCGGTACAAACACCATGTACCATTTGATAAAGGCCAAAGAGAACGGCGCCAAGGTTATAGCGATCGATCCGCGGTATCATGATACCGCCGCCACACTGGCCGATAAATGGATTCCGATCCGACCGGGAACAGACACAGCAGTTATGGTGGCAATGGCCAATGTCATGATTAAAGAAAGCCTTCACGACCAGACCTTTCTTGACAGTTACACGGTCGGGTTTGACAAGTTTAAGGCCTACGTCTTGGGTCAGGAGGACGGGGTGGACAAAACCCCGTCCTGGGCTGCGGAGATCTCGGCTGTAGATGCGGCAACCATTGAGGACCTGGCCCGTGAGTATGCCACCACCGAGCCGACCGCCCTGATGGACTGCCAGGGTCCGGCCCGGAGCGCCATGGGTGAGCAGTATAACCGGTGTGCAGCCACATTGTGTGCGATGACTGGAAACGTCGGCCGGCCGGGTGGCAGCGCCGGTGGCGGCCTGATGGGGATTCCGGTGGGGCACATGTTCCGGATGTCTTCAATTCCTCCGGGAAAAAATCCTTTTGAACTGGATGGTCCCCGGGTAAAGGGGACGCTTGACATCAGGCTCCGTGTTGCCAAGCGGATCCACGCCAATAAAATTTTCGACGCCATTCTGCAGGGCAAAGCTGGCGGTTATCCCGCAGACATCAAGATGGCCTGGTCGATGTGCAACAATTACCTGAACCAGACCGGGAACAGCAACAAAGCGGCAAAAGCGCTTCAAAAGCTCGAGTTTTTTTGTGTAAACGAACTGTTTATGACCGCCCAGGCCCGATATGCCGATCTGGTTTTGCCGGTGACCAGCGCAGCGGAAAGAAGTGATTTGACAATGCCCTGGCCCTCGGGTCCATATTTCACCTTTGTCAATCGGGCCCTGGAACCCCTTGGCGAATGCAAATCTGATTTAGATATCGCAAGTGAACTGGCCGAACGTTTGGGCATAAAAGACTTCAATCCCCATACGGAGGAGGAATGGCTAAAGATGCTGGTGGAATTGAATCCGGAGTACCAAACACGAATAAAAGGATACGATGAATTCAAAAAAGAGGGGATTCATCGGATTAAACTGCCCAAACCGATTGTGGCCTTTGCAGAGCAGATCGAAGATCCTGAAAACCACCCCTTTGATACGCCTTCGGGCAAAATTGAAATTTACTCCCAACGCGTGGCGGATCTCAACAATCCCCTTTGTCCGCCCATTCCCAAATACATGATTACGCCCGAGGACCGAAACGATCCACTGTTCGAGAAATATCCACTCCAGCTTCTGACGCCTCACGCCAAAAACAGGGTGCATTCCGAATTGTACAAAGTGGAATGGCTCAGGGAGGTTGAAGCCCATCGGGCCTGGATCAACCCTGTTGACGCTGACCCGCGGGGTGTCGGGGATGGAGACGAAATATATGTTTTCAACGACCGCGGCAAGGTGGCGATCCCTGCATGGGTGACTGAACGGATCATCCCCGGGGTCATCTGCATCTTTGAGGGCGCCTGGTATGCGCCGGATGAAAATGGCATTGACAGGGGCGCTTGCGCCAACACATTGACCAACGATGCGTATTCCGAAGGCGGAGCATCGGTGATGAATTCAAGTCTCGTCCAGGTTATGAGGGCTTAAAGGAGGATATATCATGCAGATCGGTTTTTTCTTCGATCAGACCCGATGCACAGGCTGCAGCGCCTGCCGCGTCGCCTGCAAGGATTGGCACGACGTTTCGGCCGGGCCGGAAAATTGGATGCGGGTTTTATATACGGAAAAAGGTAAATTTCCTGACGTGTTTGTCAGTTACAGGGTTGCCCCCTGCTGGCACTGCTTGGACCCGGTCTGTATGCCGGCATGCCCGGTGGATGCGATTACCAAAAGAGAGGATGACGGCATTGTAATCGTGGACAGTGAAACTTGCCTGGGCAATACGGAATGCAACGAAAAATGCCTTAAGGCATGTCCCTATGATGCCCCACAATTCGGCCCGGAAAAAGGGGCTAAAATGCGCAAGTGTAACTTTTGTATGGACCGATTTGTTCAAGGCAAACTACCCACCTGCATCGAAGCATGCCCGGTCAGAGCGCTGGATGCCGGACAGTTGGTCGATTTGGAAAAAAAATATGGCGACATCAAAGCGGTCGAAGGATTCAAGTATGCTGAAAGAACCAAACCGGCCGTGGTTTTTAAACCCAAGACATCTACCCTATAGGGTAAAATCAAAAACCCTATGACATTAAGGAAAGGAGTTATTACATGACAGAAGAGGTTTTTCCTAATTTATTTCGAATTGAAATTCCCCTCCCGGACAGCCCATTAAAATCCCTCAACTCATACGTGATACGGGATGTGGATAGAAATTTAATCATCGATACCGGGCTCAATCGAGACGAATGCCATGAGGCCATGCAAAAGAATTTGGACGAGCTGGGTGTTGATTTGAAAAAGACTGACTTTTTTATCACCCATTTGCATGCGGATCACCTGGGCCTGGTTTCACGGCTGCTCACAGATGGCAATAAAATGTATTTTAACCGGCCGGATGCAGAACTCATCGAGGCTTGGACAGGCTGGGACTGGATAGTTGAATATGCCAAAAAAAGTGGCTTTCCGGAAGATGAACTCCGGGCTGCACTTGATAACCACCCTGGATTCAAATTCAGCGCGGACTGGATGCCGGAGCCGTGTATTTTAAAAGATGGAGAGACGGTCAATATCGGTGATTATCGCTTTAAATGCATCGAGACCCCCGGTCACACGAAAGGCCACACCTGCCTGTACGAACCAACGAAAAAAATATTTATCAGCGGGGACCATATACTAAATGATATCACACCAAATATTCAATGTTGGTCTGATGAGGAAAATTCATTAGATCTTTATCTATCCAGCCTGGACAAGGTCTATGACTTGGAGGTTGATCTGGTTTTGCCCGGACACAGACGTCTTTTCAAAAATTATAAAGGAAGGATCGACGAACTGAGGGAGCACCACCAAAAGCGGCTTGATGAAATCCTTCTCATTTTGAGCAAGCGCTCAGAGACACCCTTTCAGGTTGCATCGGGAATGACATGGGATATCAAATATGATTCTTGGAAGGAATTCCCGGTATCACAAAAATGGTTTGCCACTGGCGAGGCCATTGCCCATTTGCGATACCTTGAAGAAAAGGAAATGATATTTAGAGAAACAGAGAATGAAATGATCGTATTTTCGGCGTCATGATCTTATGAGTAAATAAGGAGAGGAGCAGATGGGGCTTTTGGAAGGGAAGGTGGCTATCGTAACAGGTGCGGGTCGAGGTGTCGGAAGAGCTGAAGCGATGGCGATGGCCAAAGCAGGCGCAAAGATCGTGGTGAATGATTTGGGCGGCGACCGGGATGGGACCGGAGCACATGCACCGGTGGCCGATGCGGTGGTCGGCGAGATTGAGGCGGCCGGCGGGCGAGCGGTGGCCGACCATTCGGATGTGGGGTCATTGGAAGGCGTTGACCGCATGGTCTGGACCGCGCTGAACAGATTCGGGCGCCTGGACATCATGGTCCACAACGCTGGAATTCTTCGTGATAAAACCCTGTTGAATATGACGGAGGATGACTGGGACCTGGTGCAAAAAGTTCACGCCAAAGGGACCTTTTTCTGCACCCGCGCCGCAGGTCGCGCCATGAAGACCCAAGGTGACGGTGGTGTGATCATGAACACGACATCCCTGACCGGTCTTGTCGGAAACTTCGGCCAGTCCAATTACAGTTTCGCCAAATCCGGTGTTTACGGATTCACTAAAACCGCGGCTCTTGAACTGGGACGCTATGGCATCCGAGTCCACGCCATTTGCCCCAATGCATATACCCGGATGACGGCTGACCTGCCGGCGCTCAAAGGGGTCACAGAGGAGATGCTCGATCCCGCAACCCTGGCTGCGCTGGTCGTTTTTCTTGCTTCGGATCTGGCCAAGGAGCTAAACGGAAGGGTTCTTCTCGCCCACGGCGGCACGATTGGTGCAATGGTTACCGAGTTCAAAATGAAGATGTTCGACGGTTATATAAAGAAAGCGGGTGCTCCAACCACGAAGGAGATTGCCGAGAACATCGATAAGGTGCTCTTTTCGGATCCTGACCTGGATATGATGGCCTGTCTGAAATTCAATTGATGACGGCAAAGTAAAAAGTCCAACTTCTGTGTTGCGCTGCATCCTTCGTCATTACAGCGTAATGTCAGTACGCCTCATTCCTCAGGATTTGCGCGCCTTGAATTTGACCCGCCGGAGGCGGATTACTTTGCCGTTTAATTTCGATTTTTTACGAGACTGTCAATTGATAACTCGTAAAACAAAAGGTGCAATATGCCTGTAGTAGATCTCAGTGTAATCGGGAAAAAAACCGAACCGATTGTTTTTGAATACACCTGGAAAGATGTGGCGCTTTATGCACTGGGGGTTGGCGTCCCCCATGACGAACTCCACTTCGTGTATGAAAACACCCCCGGGGGGATTAAAGTGTTGCCGAGTTTTTGCATGGTGGCGGCCAGAGAAGCGTTCCCTGATCTTGGCGACCAGATTGAGTGGTCTCTTTTTCTCCATGGTGAACAGACGATCTGGCTCTTCCGACCCTTTTCGCCGGAAGGAAAGGTTGTTCAGATCGGTGAGGTAAAACACATCTATGATAAAGGAAAGGGCGCGGTTTACCATATCCACATCACAGGCTGGACCGGGGAGGGCGATCGTCTTTACGATGCGGAGTGGGTGGTATTTTATGTAGGTGCCGGCGGTTTTGGTGGAGATCCCGGCCCCAAGACCGAGGCCCTCGATCCACCGACTGGTGTAAAGCCGGATTTTAGTCTCTCTTACAAAGTGGCTGAAAATCAAGCTGTTTTGTACCGGCTCAGCGGAGACTTGAATCCGCTTCATCTCGACCCGGCCGCCGCGAAACGGGGTGGATTTGACCGGCCGATACTGCACGGTCTGTGTACATATGGGTTTGCCACCCGGGCGATAGTTAACGGCCTCCTAAACGGTGATGTGACCCGTTTAAAGGCGTTCAAAGCCCGGTTTTCAGATGTGGTCTACCCCGGTGACACCCTGACCACCCAAGGCTGGAAGGCCGAAGGCGGATACATCATTGAGGTGAGGACCGAACGGGGCGTGGTTATCCGAAACGCCATGGCAACCATCGACTGATTTTTGAGAAAAGTCGCATCAGGCATAGGGTAAAAAGAAATTTTATTTACCCCACACCAGATGCGGCGGCGTGCTCCATTGGGGGGTGTGAAACTTGAGTATAAGATGCGCAATTTGAGTAAATTAGATAACCCGGGAGAAAAATATGGCCGATAAATTTATCAGTGAAAGAAATTTAAAGTTTTTGCTGTATGAAGTTTTTGATGTCGTATCCCTTACCCAATATCCATATTACGAAGCACACAATAGAAAAGTGTTTGATATGGTTTTGAAGGCCGCTGTCAAACTGGCCAAGAGTCTTCTTCGGCCGGTATTTGCCGAGATGGACCAAAATCAACCGGACCTGATCGACGGCGAGATCAAGGTTCATCCATCGATTCGGAAGATCATGAAGGAGTTCGGGGAAGGCGGGTGGATCACGAGCACCCTCCCCTTTGAAAAAGACGGGGAACAACTGCCCCATTTAATCGCGGGTGCATGCAGCTTTATTTTCCAAGCGGCCAATTACTCTGCCGTTGCCTATCAGGGTTTGACAGCCGGCGCGGCCCATCTGATTGAATCTTTTGGTAGCAAGGATCTCTATGACATTTACACCCCAAAGATGCATGCGGGAAAATGGCAGGGAACCATGGCGCTGACCGAACCCGAGGCCGGTTCATCGTTATCGGACATCACCACCATGGCCGAACCGACGGATCGTGGATACTATATGATCAAAGGTCAAAAAATATTCATATCCGCCGGAGATCACGATGGCGTCGAAAATGTTGTGCATCTCATGCTGGCAAAGATTAAAGGTGCACCTCCTGGCGTGAAGGGCATTTCTCTTTTCGTGGTACCCAAAAAACGGTTTGATCCGGACGGGAAATTGATATTCAACGATGTGATTGCATCCGGCGTATATCACAAGCTCGGCTACAGGGGATGTCCCACCGCACAACTCAGCATCGGAGATCACAACGACTGCCGGGGTTGGCTTGTCGGAGAGCCCCATCATGGCCTTATGTATATGTTCCAGATGATAAATGAATCGCGGATCGGTGTTGGCCTTGGCGCAAACGCCATTGCAACCGCCGCCTACTATGCATCCATTGAATATGCAAAAACGCGTTGTCAGGGGAGGAAGATCTCCCAAAAAGATCCCACACTGCCACCGGTTGCCCTTATTGAACACGCTGACATCAAACGGATGCTCCTTTTTCAACGTGCCATCACCGAAGGCGCTCTTTCTCTCCTGATGCAGTGCAGCCGTTATGTGGACATGCAGAACGTTCTTGCCGGTGAGGAGAGAGAAAAATATCATTTACTGCTGGAAATCCTGACACCGGTGGCCAAGACTTACCCTTCGGAAATGGGGGTTCTCTCTGTCAGCCAGGGATTACAGTGTTTTGGCGGGTCCGGCTACTGTGACGACTATCCGATGGAACACTATTATCGGGATGCGCGGATTCACCCCATCCACGAAGGAACCACCGGGATCCAGGGCATGGATCTTTTGGGACGAAAAGTGGTAATGAAAAACGGTCAGGCCTTTGCGCTGTTTCTGGCAGAACTCAAAGAGACGATTTCGGCTGCCAAGCAATTTCCTGAACTTGATGGGCCGGCGCAACAACTGAGTGAGGCCCGGTCAAAGCTCCAAAAAATTACCCAGCATCTTTTGAAGATCGCCCAAGCAAAAGGTGTTGAACTTTTTATGGCAGACGCAACCCTCTATCTGGAACTTTTCGGAATTATCGCCATTTCGTGGCAATGGCTTCTGCAGGGCATATCGATTCAAAAGGCCCTTAATAACAGCTATGCGAAAACTGACATCAACTATTACCGGGGGAAAATGTTCACCATGCACTTTTTCTTTAGATACGAGCTGCCAAAGATCCTTGGGCTGGAAAAACGATTGATGGATAGCGATGGGCTGACAATAGAAATGGAAGCACAGTTTTTCAATGATTAAGATTGTAAAAAGTTCAACTTTATCAATTGAGGCATTCAGTGACAGAAATGATTTATCAACCCGGTGAAGCCTATCAATATCCACTCATTATCAAAAAACTGCTCAACACGCCCCTCATCTATTCACCGGATCGGGAAATCGTCTACCGAGAGAAGTCACGCTACACCTACCAAACATTGAATAAACGGATCCACCGGCTGGCCGGCGGTCTGGAGAAACTCGGTGTCCGGCAAGGAGATACGGTTGCCATATTTGATTACGACAGCCCCCGTTATCTGGAGTGTTTTTTTGCGATTCCAATGATGGGCGCAGTCATGCAGACAATCAACTGGCGATTATCGACCGACCAGATCTCATATACCATCTGCCATGCCGAAGCCAAATTCATCATCATACATGTTGATTTCATCACCATCCTTGAGCGCATCCATCAAAACTTGGGGATGGTTAAAAAAATTGTGGTTATCACTGAAGATGAACACCCTCCGGATACCCGGCTAACAATGGAGACCGAATACGAAGAACTGTTACAATCCGCCTCCTCCCGATATGATTTTCCTGATTTGGATGAAAATACCAAGGCAACGACATTTTATACAACAGGCACCACAGGGAATCCAAAGGGTGTTTATTTTTCCCACCGACAGCTCGTGCTTCATACGCTCTCGGTTGGCCTTGTATCTGGCGTGTACCACACCATCGGGCGGTTCAGGTCAGATGATGTCTACATGCCGTTGACGCCGATGTTTCATGTCCATGCCTGGGGATTTCCCTACGTTGCAACCTTGCTCGGAGCCAAACAGGTTTATGCCGGACAATATGTACCGGAAAAAATATTGAATTTGATTAAAAATGAAAAAGTGACTTTTTCACACTGTGTGCCAACGATTTTGCAGATGATCATCAACAGTCCCGAGGTGAAGCAGGTGGACCTTTCAAACTGGAAGGTCACGATCGGCGGTTCACAGCTTCCAAGAGGATTGGCCAAAGCCGCGATGGAGCTGGGAATAGAGATTCATGCCGGCTATGGTATGTCTGAAACCTGCCCTGTCATGAGTGCGGCAAATCCAAAAGAACATATGCTCGACTGGAAGGGAGAAAAACAACTCGACGTGATCACCAAAACCGGCAAGCCGATTCCACTGGCGGAGATTGAAGTTTTAACGGCTGACGGCAACATTTTACCCCATGACGGGATGTCGACCGGTGAAGTCGTCATGCGGTCGCCCTGGCTCACGGAGTCTTATTTTAAGGAACCGGAGAAGACCGAAGACCTTTGGCGCAACGGATGGCTGCACAGTGGAGACATAGGGTATATCGATCAAGAGGGATACCTTCAGATCACCGACCGGATAAAGGATGTGATCAAAAGCGGCGGAGAATGGATTTCCTCCCTCGATTTGGAAAATTTTTTAAGCCGGCACGAAGCGGTGCTGGAGTCTGCGGCCATCGGTATACCTGACGAAAAGTGGGGAGAACGCCCACTGATGATTGTCACCCTTAAACCGGATTATCGAGGGAAGGTGACCCTTGAAGACTTAAGGGCGCATATGAAAAAGTTTGCCGAAAAAGGAAAATTGCCAAAGTATGGCATTCCGGAAAAGTTCGTATTCGTCGATAACATACCGAAGACCAGTGTAGGGAAATTAGATAAAAAAGAGCTGCGAAGGTTGTACCGGTCATAAATCGAATATATGAAAGGTTACTGGTGGAGCACCAATCGTAAACAAAATTGCGAAGCAACAAATGAGGGAGGTTCAGATGTTAAAAACACGTATTACCGAACTGTTTGGAATTGATCGGCCCATCGTCCAGGGCGGATTGATGTGGATTGCGAAAGCAGGACTGGCATCCGCTGTAGCCAATGCCGGCGGTATCGGATTTATGACGGCGCTCAGCTTTTCCGACCCAGAGGCATTGCGCGCAGAGATTCATAAATGCCGCAAAATGACCGATAAGCCCTTTGGCGTCAACCTTACATTTTTGCCGGCTCTACGTATAATCGACTACCCTGCTTTCATTGACGTCTGTATCGAAGAGGGCATTAAATTTATTGAAACAGCCGGGAGGAATCCCGAACCCTACATGGATCAGCTGAAATCCGCGGACATAAAAGTCGTCCACAAATGCACATCGGTTCGTCACGCAATCAAGGCAGAAAAAATCGGGTGCGATGTGGTCAGTATTGATGGATTCGAAGCAGCAGGGCATCCGGGTGAAGATGACGTCACATCCTTGATCCTCATCCCCCTCACACGGGATGCGATCAATATTCCGATCATCGCTTCCGGCGGTTTTGCCGATGGACGTGGCCTGGTCGGCGCCCTGGGTCTGGGTGCCGATGGCATGAATATGGGTACGCGTTTTGTGGCGACCAAAGAAGCACCTGTACATGATAACGTCAAGCAGGCCCTCATTCATCACGGTGAGCGCGATACGCGCCTGATCATGCGGACATTGCGCAATACAGAGCGCGTTCTTTACAGTAAAAATGTGGACAAGGTACTTGAGATCGAAAGCAAAGGGAATACGAAAATCGAAGATATCGCTCCATTTGTTACCGGTCTTGAGGGCAAAGAAATGCTGGAAGAGGGTGACCTGGAAAAAGGTGTGCTGGCCGTTGGACAGAGCGTAGGACTTATACATGACATCCCTACGTGTCAGGAACTCCTAGATCGCATCATGGAAGAGGCGGAAGAAATCATCACCAGCAAGTTCGCACAGAGCATTTCCAAACCTGCTCCCAAATAGGAAGCAGGCCGAAGACCGATGAGGGGAAGAATAGGGGATTCTTTTTCAGTTGATTTGTTTTAGACATTTCAATATGAACAGGTAACAATCGATACAGATCAACTTACTAATGAGGCCATACATATTTAGACCCGAGCGCCGAGCAGGATATTGAATCGGTCGGCGGCTCAAACTCAGGTCAAAGCGGGTGTAAAACCGGAACTCGGCCGGTCTGTAAATATAAGAATCGGGTCATTCGTCTTAAGACGCTTGAAAACAAGGCCTCGGAAGGTTCCGGCTAAACACCCGCTAAGACCTTCAAACAGTGACCCGGCTGCCGATTAAAAACCCTGCCCGGCTTTGCAGATAAATCCATAGGTAAATGGCAACGGATGTCTAAATAATAACGCACTCATTAGTAAAATCAAAGGTGTGAAACTTGAGTATATTGTAATACTTATATGGCTACCGTTCATTTTTCAGTATTTTTATGTGCAATTGAGTTTTTAAATACTTTTTTCTTATTTATGAGATCGGGTATAATTGATCGGAAAGGGAGGTAATTTCGATGAAGAGCGTATTGACCAGTTTTGAGGAGGCAGCAGGGTTTGTCGACGACGGTGCATTGTTAACTTTTGGCGGAGCGACTTTTCAGCGGGCGCCGATGGAATTTGTCCGTGAGTTGGTTCGTCGGGGGAAAAAAAATCTGATCCTGATAGACCGCGAGCCGGCCATGGACTTTGATCTCCTGATCGGTGCAGGTTGTGTGGCTAAGGTCCGGACAGGGATGCTGGCCTTTGAAGTTTTTGGGATGGCGCCCAATTTCCGTAGAAAATCCGAGAAGGGTGAAATTATCACAAAGGAGGGTGCATGCCAGCCGATTATCGCCGGGTTCCGCGCTGCGGCGATGGGCCTACCCTCACTCCCGGTCAAGGGAATGCTCGGTTCAGACCTGTTGACCATCAGCGAAGTCATCGGGAGCCAGAAGCAAATCGAGGATCCTTTTACCGGGGAAAAAATGATCGCCGTCAAGGCCATAGAACCGGATGTTGCGGTGATTCATGCCCAGAAGGCAGATGAATTTGGAAATGTGAGGATCGAAGGCCCTCTATACGAGGACGTAATTAAGGCCAAGGCAGCAAAAAAAGTAGTGGTAACGGTGGAAGAGCTGATTCCCGCCGGCGAAATCAGGAAAACGCCCGAGGCCACAACCTTGCCCCACTTCATTGTGGACGCTGTGGTGGAGGTGCCAAAGGGCGCCTACCCTTGTTCCTGTTTTAATTATTATGATGTCGACTATGATCACATTCAGGAATATCTTCAGGCAGCAGCCAAGGATACATTTGAACAGTATCTGGATAAATATGTTTATAGGAGGGAAAGTAAATGACTGATAAAATCGCAACACCGGATCTGATGGTCTATGCCATGGCCTCGGAAATCGAGAATTTCAATACTGTTCTCCACGGAGTCTCTTCTCCTTTGCCGGTTCTGGGCATGAGCGTGGCCCGCAGGACCCATGCGCCGGATATGGCGTATATCTCAGGGGCCGAGGGGGTTGACCCCGAGATTGACAGGATCTACCCTTCTTCGTTTGATCCGCGGCTGAACCGAAATGCCGTGGCATACTTTGGACTTCATGAAGCATTTGACCTTGCCCAGCGAGGGGAGTTGGATGTGATGTTTCTGGGTGCCGCTCAAATTGATCGGTTTGGAAATACCAACCTGAGCGTAATCGGAAAGATTGAGAATCCCAAGGTTCAACTTCCGGGAGGAGCAGCCTCTGCCTTTTTGATGCCGATCACTCCCAAGGTAGTGATTTGGGCGACCCGGCATACCGCTAGAGTTTTTGTTGAAGCGGTCGATTTTGTGACCGGCCAGGGCTATAATAATCGTTCTGAGGAGTGCAAGAAAAACAAGATAGTTGTTGTTTCAAACCTCGGGGTGATGAACTTTGAAAATCCGGGCCGGACCATGCAGATCCAATCTTTTCACCCGGGTCATACCGTTGATGAGATCAAAGAAAAAACCGGTTTCGATATTCTGGTGGCCCCGGATGTGGGAGAGACCCCGGTTCCCGATCAGGATATCGTCGACCTCATCGATCGAATCGATCCCGATGGAGTTAGGCAGAGCGAATTTCATTAGATAGGATTTCTAAACCACTGCTGTGAGTTGTGCTGAAAAGGAATTGAAAAAAAAGAATAGAAAAGGAGATCGAAATGACGGATTTAAAAGAGGTGGATCGGGCTCTGAGCACGTATATCCGACCTTTGACCTTCCCAATAGCGATAAAGATGCTGAAGTCAGAAAAGGAAATACCCGAAAAGACCCGTCGTCCACTTCAACAGATGAAAAAAAGAGTGGCCATTTGCCAGGGGATCGGTATGGCCCGGAAATTGGGATGGGCGGTTGCCATGGGTAAGGAGGATATGCAGTGCTCTCTGGGGGCAGCGCCTTTTGGTTTTTTCAAAGACATTGACTTTTTCAAAGAGGGAAATTTAGCTGCCGGTATGTTTACCGCTTCAAAGGAAGTTGGAAAAAGTGAAGAAGAACTTGTGGATTGTTTTGATTACGGTCTCTATAGCCATATTCTGGTGGCGCCTTTAAACCGGGCGGCATTTGAACCGGACCTGCTGATGATTTATGGGAATCCGGCCCAAATCATGAGACTTATTCAAGGAGCCCTTTATAACGAAGGAGGGGCTGTTCATTCTTCCTCTCTGGGCAGGCTGGGGTGTGCAACCCTTATTACGACCATCAAAAGGGATCAATGCCGGTACATGGTTCCCGGAAATGGAGACAGGATATTCGGTATGACACAGGATGATGAGATGTCTTTTGTTGTTCCTGCTTCAAAAATAGATACGGTTTTGGATGGCCTGGCAAAGACCCATAAAAGCGGTATACGGTATCCGATCACCAGCTTCTATAATTTCGAAGCGACCTTTCCACCATCCTACCAGGAGTTGATGAAGATCTGGGAGGAAGAAGGAGAATTATAAATGGAAACGATTACCGGTAGAAAGAGGGTATCCGCAGCTTTTAAAAAAACCTTTACCGATCAGGCGATCCAAATCGATAGAATTCCTGCCTATCCGATCATGGGACAGTGCAATGCCCAGCTCGTAGGTGCATCCATCCGGGAATTTCTGCTGAATCCCAAAACATTTGTCAAAGCCCAGCTGGCAGCCTATGAGCGTTACAGACCGGATATCATCGTCATGCAGGGGGATCTACTAATGGATGTGGAGGCGCTGGGAAATGAGCTCAAATTTCCCGAAGACAGTATGTGCATCTCCACAAAGCTGGCCCTTAAGGATAAGGGAAAACTAGGCAACCTGAAACTGGTGGACCCCAAAAAAGACGGTCGCCTGCCGGTCTATCTGGAGATCCTGGAAGAGGCTAAAAAAACAATACCCGATTCGATCGTGTCGGCGGTGATCGCAGGCCCATGGACGATTGCCATCGGCCTGAGGGAAGCTGAACTGCTTCTTAGGGATGCGATGAAAGACCCGGATTTTATCCATGAACTGATGCGGTTCTGTACCGAGGTGTCTATCCGGATGGGTGAAGCTGTTTATCCCCTTAAAGTGGGGCTCAGTTATTCAGAAGCGCCTGCTTCATGCAGCCTCATTTCTCCCAAGATCTACCGAACTTTAATTTTTCCGTACCACAAACAGATTGTCGATCATTTCAAAGAGAAAAAGGTGGGAGTCGGGTTTCATATATGCGGGTATACAGATCCGATTTTAGAAGATATAGTCAAAACAGGGGTAACCAACATTAGTATCGATGCGCCTTCAAACCTGGCAAAGGCTGTGGATGTGACAAGGGGAAAGGCGGTGATTATCGGGAATGTCGACACCAATCTTTTCTTTTCAGGAACACGGGATGAAATGAAGCAGGCAATAAAAAACTGTCTCGCTGTCGCCGCCAAAGACAGCGGATATGTTCTGTCAACGGGCTGCGAGGTGCCGGGCGTTGCACCACCGGAAAAAATAGGGTGGTTTATGGAGTTGGTCAATGAACTCTGCTATCCTTAATGATTGTAAACAAAATAGAGGACGAAGATGGGACTTTATGATTTTACTTTCTACGATCTGATCGAACGCAATGCCATATGTTTTAAAGAAAAAGATGCATGGTTCGATGCGGATGATCACCGGACACTGACATTTTCACAGTACAAAGATAGGGTGGACCAGCTGGCCGGCGGGCTCCAGGGGGCTGGGATCAAAAAAGGGGACCGCATCGGCATTTTGGGGAAGAATTGTTTGGAATATTTTCTTCTCTACGGGGCAGCTGCAGCCTTGGGTGCGATTTTATTGCCGATAAACTGGAGACTGTCGGCCGAGGAAGTTTGCTCCAACCTCAATGACTGTCAGCCTACAGTCGTTTTTGTGGGGAAAGAATATCAGGATTTGATCCAGGGCATAAAGGAGAAACTAGCATCGGTGGAAATCTATTACAACCTGGGTTCGGAAGGTGGGGAGTTTCTTGCATTTGATTCACTGACCGATACCCGGCCCGAGCTTGTCCTGGAAGATATTTCCACCGATGATGGATTTGTCATTATGCATACGGCAGCTATGGCCGGCAGGCCGAGGGGGGCTTTGTTGAGCCATGGGAATGTGCTTTGTGCAAATATCCATTTTGATGCTATTTTCGATCTAACATCTCAAGATGTGCATCTGAGCCTGCTGCCGCTTTTTCATGTCAGTGGTCTATTTATGGCGACAATGAGCTTCCATGCAGGCGTTTTGAACGTGAATATGAGCAAGTTTGATGCAGCTAAAGCGGTTCAGCTGATAGAAGATAAACATGTCACCATGCTGTTTACATTTAGCCCGATCCTTGGTTCTATCATTGAAAGTCAAGAAAAAACCGGGAAAAAGATCAGAACGCTGCGGCTGGCCGCCGGACTGGAAACACCTGAAACCATAGAAAAATACCAGGAGTTGACCGGTGGGACCTTTTACTGCATGTACGGCCAGACCGAAACCTCTTGCATAATCACCTTTTGTGCTTACAACGACCGCCCGGGTTCAGCAGGCCAAATGTTGCCCCTGACCGTGGTTAGACTCATGGATGATAACGATCAACCAGTTTCGGTGGGTAAGGTGGGTGAGATTACCTTGAAAGGGCCGATGGTTTTCAAAGGCTACTGGAATCTTCCGGAAGATAATGCGTATACCTTCAGGGGTGGGTGGCATCATACCGGTGATCTGGGTCGTTTTGACGAAGACGGTTTTCTATGGTATGCGGGGCGAAAGCCGGAGAAGGATTTGATCAAACCCGGCGGTGAGAATGTCTACCCGGTAGAGGTGGAAAAGGTAATTCTTGAACACCCTTCCATTGAAAAAACGGTTGTAATCGGTGTACCAGACCCAAAATGGAAGGAGGGGATCAAGGCAGTTTGCCAGCTAAAAGAAGGAGAGTCCCTCGATCCGCAGGAATTAATTGATTTTGTCGGTTCTCGAATTGCGAGGTTTAAAAAACCTCAATATGTCGAATTTATCTCAGAGTTTCCACTCCTTGAGAGCGGCTTACCGGATAGGAACAAGGTAAAGGAGTTATACGGCAAATAGCTTCTACCCTAATTGATCGTAAACAAAATGGAGAACTGGATTAAGTATTTAAAATAATTACCTGTTTTGTCGTTTGTCCAAAATTTCATATATCTTCTATGAATGAAATATAATTTTAAAAACAAATACTCCATTTTGTTTACCCT
>DRHF01000455.1 GCA_011049715.1 Desulfobacterales bacterium | reverse complement strand
GTTGGAACCTTAAAGAGGGCACGTTTTGCTTCGATCCTGACAATGGCGATCCTGGCTTCGTTTTTAAGTGTAACTCAGAGCCTCCAGGCTTGAATGACCCGATCGCTCAATACGACCATGACGAAGGCACAGCCGTCATCGGTGGATTTGTTTACCGCGGGAGTGGCATCTCTGCTCTGCAGGGTCGGTATATCTTCGGCGACCTATCAAAAACAGGTGCTAACGGACGTCTTTTTTACCTCACAAACGAAAACAGGGTCGTCGAGTTTCCGCTCCCCGGAGGCACCGCACTTAACCTGTGGCTGTTTGGCTTCGGGCAGGATGCCAGCGGAGAGGTTTATGTGCTCGGCAATAAGACCGGTGTCCCTTTCAATGAAACCGGTATTGTCTTTAAGATCGTTTCTTAAATGATTATGGCACATGGGATTTTTCAGGAAAGGACTGCTATCTGGCTCCAGTAGGGTTCCGAAATATACCAGAGGTTTAGCTTTTAATGCCCATGTTATAGATGACCTCAAGAAGAAAAACGTACTTTTATCGGTTACAAACGCAGAAGTTGGACATACCCACCCAATGACGCTGAATTTAAAAATACATAAAACACCGATTTTCGCGCTAACAATTTCCAATAGTTATAAGTAACCGATATTTTTGGTGGGAGTCAATTAAATATTATAAAATCAGACAGTTACTGTTTTATCATTGAATCTGATTAGCATAATATCATATATCATATGACGATTAATTAACAGCTTAGCCAATATTAAAACACATTGCCTAAAATATTATTTTGAATTAGTCATATCACGTTAATACCATTATTAGCTAATATAACAATAGGATACCTTCCATTAGATATATCGAGCGCTTGCACTTCGTTCTAAATGTAATATGTTTTAACATATTTTACTTGACATTATAAACGACATATTATATAAGAATTGCATGCGTGATGAAAAATATTTCCTCTACCCTTTACATGATTGGCAGCGGCGCTACGAAGCTTTACGGGCTTCCTTTGTAGAACGCCTGTCGGCTCAAATTATCGCTGAGCGATTCGGATACTCGCAAAGTTATATTCACCTTCTCAGACATCAGTTCATTCATGGTAAAATTGATTTCTCCGAACCGGTGCCGGAAGGCAAGGCTGCAAGACATCGAGTCGATTCCAAGATCCGATTGAAGATCTGCAACTGGAGAGAACACCGTTTGTCCGCTGGCGAGATCACCCAACTACTATCCGAAGAAGGCGTCGAACTCTCCGTTCGCACGGTTGAACGTGTATTGGCCGAAGAAGGATTTACAAAGCTGCCACGACGTAGTCGTCTCAAGCTTGGCCTTACCGTCAAGGGTGCCAAGGTTCCAGCCGTATCGGAGGCCATAACTGTAAGTGCGGTTACAGGCAAACATGTTGGCTGTGAAGCTGCCGGTGTTTTTCTCTTCGCACCTTTTATTGAGAAATTAAACATACGCAATATTGTCAAGAAAGCGGGCTTGCCTGGAACAAAGATGATTTCGGCAACAAGTTATTTGCTATCATTTCTCGCCCTTAAGCTTATCGGCACTGAACGTTATGCACATATGGGCGACCATGGGTTTGATGCCGGCCTTGGTCTTTTTGCCGGGCTAAATGTCTTGCCTAAATGCACGGCCATGTCCACCTATTCATATGGGCTGGATTCAGTGCACCTTTTGCGTCTGCAAAAAGCCTTTGTGAAACAAGCCAATAAACTTCAATTATATGATAGTAGCATTATCAATCTGGATTTTCATACTGTCCCTCACTTTGGCGATGAATCTGTATTGGAAAAACACTGGGCTGGAGCACGCAATAAAAGGATGAAAGGAGCGCTTACCCTGTTTGCCCAGGATGCCGCCTCAAAACTTATCTTGTATACAGATGCAGACATCAATCGAGATGAGGCCGACGATCAAGTGCTGAATTTTCTCTCCTTTTGGAAAGGCATTCGTCGAGGTATCAAATCCACTTTTGTCTTTGATTCTAAATTTACAACCTATGCCAATCTTTCCGCATTGAACACACAGGGCATAAAGTTTATTACACTCAGGCGCCGTGGCAAAAAACTGATAGATAAGGTCAATAAGCTTGAACCCTGGAAACGCATCCATATCACACATGCGAAAAGAAAGTACCCCTATCTCCAGGTCCATGAATCATTTATAACACTTAGAGAATATGACGGCGAACTACGTCAGATAATTATCCGGGGCAATGGCCACGAGAAGCCGGCCTTTCTGATCACCAATGATTTTGATGCTTCCTTAGAATTGCTTGTAAGCAATTACTCACGCAGATGGCGTGTCGAAAATGTCATTTCAGAAGCAGTCAAGTTTTTCAATCTTAATGCCCTGTCTTCTCCTATTCTGGTTAAAGTTCACTTTGATGTTATTATGACCATGATGGCCGATACTTTGTACAATATGCTGGCTCAAAAGCTGCGTGGATTTCAGGATTGCGATGCTCTCAAGATCTTTCGCCATTTCGTCAAAGGCAAAGCAAATATAACTGTTAAAAACGAAGAGCTCACCGTCACATATCCACGCAGAGCTCATAACCCATTACTAAGAGCCGTACCCTGGCATAGGTTGCCAAGGTCAATTTCCTGGCTTGATTCTGTGAATCTTAACCTCAAATTCAAATGAATTTTAGGCTGAAAATCTTATATCGATATGACGGTTAAAACTAGCGCGAAAATCGGTGTAAAAGGATAAAAGAACACTATTCGGATCGAGTGGAGCTACCCTTCCTTTATTAAATTGAGTCTTGAGTAGGGAAATTCATAACAAGCCGGTGATAGGAAAAAGAGTCATTAGCACCCCGCATCTGCACCGTTTCCTCGATTCCAGATATTCCATATTCACACTTTTGGAGGCTGTTGAAAAGTTGTGATATCATCATGGCGTCAGACGATATTTTACCCCGCTTTCCGATTCTTTCAAATCAAATATAGCTCAAGAGAATTTACATCACCTTAACCGATTTAGACACTCCCGTCCCACAAAGAAGCCAACAGAATGAAGCCAACAGGGTCGCATCTTAATTAATAACTATTCAATATGATAAGGTAGCCTGCCAATCCGCTTGAACAGGGTCGCAGCCGGACTCTACGCGAGCGTCTGATTTGGCAAATATGTGCTCTACCTCATGTTCTATCTTGTCAATTTTCGTATTTTTTGTCGCCATTGTTTAGATTCTTATGTTATTAAAGCGATTTTTATTTTTAAGCGATAACCCTATAGAATTAATTGACATTTTTCAACCAACTCTTTATTGTACTGATTTATTTGACATTACAAGGGGGCACTATGATCAAACTGGAACTCATAAAAACTCTTAAAGATGAAAACGGACTTTCCATGAAAGAAGCAACCACGGTTGTTGACATATTTTTCGATGAAATAGCGAACTCCCTCGCAAAAGGTGACAGGGCTGAAATTCGCGGCTTATGTTCCTTTTATGTCAAAAAATATAAGGCTTACACCGGAAGAAACCCAAAAACCGGTGAAAAGTTCAAAATTAGACCTAAAAAACTACCGTTTTTCAAATGTGGTAAGGAATTGAAAGAACGGGTGGATTCTTAATAATCACTTGTCAGAGTGCATAGAAAAATATGAATACAAATGATAATTTAACGACAAAAGGGTATGTGGGTAATTTGCCGGAGCAGAAAATTCTGGCAATCGGTGGTAGCCCAAGAATCCATGGCAATTCCGATGTGCTATTAAAGTATGTTCTAGATGGTGTTCAAGAAGAGAATGTTCCGGCAGAAGGAATACAATTGAGAGACTATTATTTCAAACCTTGTATCGGATGTGAGAAATGCAGAAAGGACAAAATATGCACGGGCCTAAATGACGGTATGCATCTTATATATCCGAAAATCACAAAATCTCAAGGATTAATCCTCCTGTCTCCAACCCATCACTATAATATCACTGCGTGGATGAAAGCCTTTATCGATCGCCTGTACTGTTTTTATAATTTTGATGATAATCGTCCGGGAGCCTGGTCGAGTCGTTTGGCCGGGCAAAAAAGAAAAGCTGTTATCGTAGCCGTATGTGAGCAAAAAAATAAAAAAGACATGGGATTTACGATCGAAGCTATGCGTCTTCCACTAGAGGCATTAGGCTACGAGATTCTTGAAGAATTTCCGGTATTCGGAATTTTTGACAGAGGGGCGGTCAAGAAAGATGAAAAGATAATGACGAAGGCTTCAGAATTGGGGAGAAAGCTTGCCAAATCTATTCTACCCTAATTGATCGTAAACAAAATGGAGAACTGGATTAAGTATTTAAAATAATTACCTGTTTTGTCGTTTGTCCAAAATTTCATATATCTTCTATGAATGAAATATAATTTTAAAAACAAATACTCCATTTTGTTTACCCT
>DRHF01000454.1 GCA_011049715.1 Desulfobacterales bacterium | reverse complement strand
TTCATGGGCAATCTGGAAGGTCCGCAGCAACTTCTTGGAAAACAACTCATGGGGCGGGAGACCGGTAACGTCTTTCCCGTCGAGGAGGATCCTCCCGCTGTCCGGTTTGAGCGCTCCCGCGATCAGATTGAACAGGGTTGTCTTGCCAGCGCCGTTTGGTCCGATAAGGCCGGTGATGGATCCCTCCCGGATGGTGAAGGAGCACTTGTCAACAGCCCGTAGGCCGCCGAACTTCTTCACAACGTCCCTGACTTCCAGCATAGGCTCCCCTTTAAGCTTTTCATGAGCATGTTTTATCGTATAAGACATCTATTTTTAGGAAAATACCGCAGGCTTGTCAAGTGTACATTACATTTTGTGGAAAGAACAGTTCATATTTAATAAATCTTGCCGTGCAGCAATTTATTTGAGATATAATAATCTGCTTGTTTCTCAAAGATGAAACAAGGAAATCCTAAATTGAGAAAAGAAAATTCAAAGAGAGGTGAATCTTTATTGTGGATAGGATCGGTATAGTCGTAAAGGCGGATGATGCGGCCCAGAGGAAGGCGGATGAGCTCGAATCGTGGCTGACAAAAAGGGGTATAGAAGTTATACAGAAAAAGAACTTCCCTCATGGTCGAAAAGGTTTGCATCACAACAAAACCTTTGCCCCATCAGACCTGTTCTGTATTTTCGTTTTGGGTGGGGATGGTACGTTTTTAAGCGCTGTCCGGTGGATTGGAAACCAGAAAATACCGGTTATCGGTGTTAAATTTGGTGAAACCGGTTTTCTGGCGGAAACCGCTGAAAATGATCTGTTTACTGTTACCGAACTCATTCTGAACAGAAAATTTTCCATAGAGCCGAGGATGCGACTTTTGGTCAAGGTCATCAGAGGGGAAACGGAGCGGGCAAGCGAAACCGTATTAAACGATGTCGTGGTCAACAAAGGCGCCCTGGCGAGACTGGCTTACATCAAAACATATCTCGATGATTACAACCTGACCACATACAGGGCTGACGGGCTTATTGTTGCGACACCGACCGGTTCGACCGCATACTCGCTTGCTGCAGGGGGCCCGATTATTCACCCGGCGGTGCCCGGCATCGTTATGACCCCTATTTGCCCTTTTACTTTAACCAACCGGCCATTGATTGTGCCGGATTCGGTGACTATAACCATCCGGCTGGCTAAAAAATCATCAAATATTATGCTTACCTTTGATGGTCAGGTGGGTTTAGAAATAAATGACAGGGACAGGATTGTGGTCCAAAAGGACCGTCATCCCGTCAACATGATCACCATATCCGGTCATCATTATTATGATGTATTAAAGACCCGGTTATCGTGGGGTGATGGACGGAATTAAAGGCCCCGATCGGTCGAAACAGCCTGACCGCTTCTATTTTTCTTCTTTTATCTCAAACAGATTGCCATCATCATCCCTGATAAAGATGAGTGATTTGTCATCCTTTTCAATTTGATTGATTGTTATGCCGGATGATCGGCATCTGTCGAGAAATGTTTTTGCATCGCCGACCTCAAGGCAAACATGATCGATCTTTTTTTCCATCTGATTTTTTGCACTGCTGATAAAGATTTCAAAGTGAACGGCGTTATCGGCATAATTGATAATTTTATATTCAGAATCTATATTGAAAATTTGCTTTGACAATGTGGATGGGATATTTTTTGTGCCGGTCTTTTTCAAACCCAGCAGATTTTTATAAAATTTGTCGCATCTCTTTTCGGAACTGCAAACCAGTGCAACATGTTTTAAACGCATAATCAACTCCTCCTTTCCCTTGCCACCCGCACAGATAACGGGCATGATTTCCGAGTCAAACTATGGGCATGCCGTTAATTTATTTCGGTTATAGATACAAAGCAATGATAATTCATTCATAACGATTATAAGGGCAGTTTGCGAACGTCGTTTTGTCGATTTTTGCCAATAGCGCCCATCGAAATGAAGCGGATTAAAAATAATTGCTTTTTCCTTGCATGACTTGTTTTTTTCCAAAGAGTATTTTAAAAAGATAAAGGGGTGAGTGGGCTGTTGCGTCTTATTTATGGTTTTCTTAGTTCCTTAATAATCGATTTTGTGTATTTTATGGCAAAAACAAAAGGTACCAAACACACAACAGCAAATCACAATAATCACATAACAAATGACAAACAAATCACAATGACCAAAATTCCAAACAATCGATTCTACATCTTAATTTGAGATTTGGATATTGTAATTTAGAATTTATTTGTAATTTGGTGCTTGTAATTTGTTATTTCCGGCTTGTCCGGGTTTGGAAGTCTTGAAACTGTTTATAATGAAGGAGAAGGGGAATGGATGAAATTTTGCAGATGGTGATAAACAAAGATCCCAACGAAAAGGAGTTCCATCAGGCGGTCAGCGAGGTCCTATCGTCGGTTAAACCCGTCCTTGAGAAGAACCCCGAATATCGGCAGACCAAAATTCTGGAGCGGATGGTTGAACCGGATCGCGTGATCATGTTCCGGGCGCCATGGATGGATGACCGGGGAGAAGTTCAGGTGAACCGGGGGTTTCGTATCGAAATGAACAGCGCCATTGGGCCATATAAGGGAGGGCTTCGATTCCACCCTTCGGTTAACCTTGGCATCCTCAAGTTTCTCGCCTTTGAGCAGGTTTTTAAAAACGCCTTGACCACCCTTCCGATGGGTGCGGGAAAAGGGGGTTCTGATTTTGACCCAAAAGGCAAATCCGATAATGAAGTCATGCGGTTTTGCCAGAGCTTCATGGCTGAACTTTATCGCCACATCGGTCCCAATACCGATATCCCGGCCGGAGACATCGGGGTAGGCGCCCGGGAGATTGGTTATCTTTTTGGAATGTATAAAAAATTGCGAAACGAATTTACCGGTGTATTAACCGGCAAGAGTCTTAACTGGGGCGGGAGTCTCATCCGGCCGGAAGCCACCGGTTATGGCGCCGTCTACTTCGGCGCGGAAATGCTTGCCACCCAAAATAAGACCTTGGAGGGGACCACCTGCCTTGTTTCCGGTTCGGGGAATGTGGCCCAATATACCGTAGAAAAACTCCTCGACTTTAAGGCCAAGGTTGTTACCCTTTCGGATTCTTCCGGGTATATCTACGATGAGAGCGGTATCGATGAAAAAAAACTTGAGTATGTGAAAATGCTAAAGAATGTAAGAAGGGGTCGAATAAAGGAGTATGCGGATAAATACCCCTCTGCTGCCTATGTTCCTGTGGATCAAACCCTGGAATACAATCCGCTTTGGAATCACAGAGCAGACTGTGCATTCCCCAGTGCAACGCAGAACGAAATCAACGCAGAGGATGCCCAAACCCTGGTTAAAAATGGTGTCACGCTTGTTTGCGAAGGGGCGAACATGCCGACCACGCCCGAAGGCGTAGATCTTTTCCTTGAAAGTGGCCTTCTTTATGGTCCGGGAAAAGCAGCAAATGCTGGAGGTGTTTCTGTTTCAGGGCTGGAGATGACGCAAAACAGCATGCGTCTGTCATGGACGCGTGAAGAGGTGGACCAACGGTTGAAGATGATCATGCACAGTATCCACAAAACTTGTCTGGAGGCCAGTGAGGCCTACGGTACTCCGGCAAACTATGTGAACGGCGCGAATATTGCCGGATTCGTCAAGGTCGTTGAGTCGATGTTGGATCAGGGGCTGGTTTGATCCATTCTGAATTGGACACCCCCATTATTTATTTTAACGTCGTGGATGGGCACTAGATAGCAGGTTTGTCCATATGACTCAAAAAAAGATCAGGAAGTTATTTGAACACGGGTATCGATTCAGCCTTTTTGTCTGGGAACGGTTCCAGGCGGACGGTTGTACCTTTATTGCAGCCGGATTGGCCCTTACCAGTCTCCTTTCGATTGTCCCCCTTATGGCTGTTGCACTGGCCATTTTTTCCGCTTTCCCCGAATTCTCCCAGATGGTCTCGGAGGTTCAGGATTTTCTGTTTAGAAACTTTGTGCCTGCATCCGGCGCGATCGTTCAGCAGTATTTTACGGATTTTGTGGTCCAGGCCCAAC
This sequence comes from Desulfobacterales bacterium, assembly GCA_011049715.1. Taxonomy (GTDB): domain Bacteria; phylum Desulfobacterota; class Desulfobacteria; order Desulfobacterales; family UBA2156; genus UBA2156. The sequence continues at coordinate 5,279 of DRHF01000454.1, read as the reverse complement.
GCTTACAGCTGTTTGGCATCGTATTTTTGATTGTAACCGCTTTGGCGTTGATGGCGACCATCGATAAAGCGTTTAACACCATCTGGCGGGTAAAGGCGAAACGCCGGTGGATACGGATATTTTTGCTCTATTGGGGTATTTTAACACTTGGACCGCTTTTGGTGGGGTTCAGTGTCGGATTGACCTCCTACTTCGTTTCCCTCCCCATTATTTCTGGTGCTGCCGAACAAATCGGCGCGTGGGCAGCGACTTTTTTGCCATTTGCGCTCACCGGTACTGCACTGACGTTGGCCTACATCAGTATACCCAACTGCAAAGTTTTACCTCTTCACGCCCTATCCGGCGGTATCATCGCCGCCCTGTTATTTGAACTGGCCAAAAAAGGGTTTGCTTTTTATATTACACTGGTACCGACCTATAAACTGGTATTCGGCGCCCTTGCGACCGTGCCGATTTTTTTTGTATGGGTCTATTTGTCATGGCTTGTGGTGTTGTTGGGTGCTGAAATAGCCCACGGTTTTGGCATATATCAACCGGGTAGCCAACCGCACAGGGATGGAGATTTTATCCCGGCTTTACAGGTGCTCGGGCTATGTCATCAATACCATATTAAAGGAGAGCCGGTAACAAAGGAAAAATTGTTGATGAATCTGTCGGACCTTTCCGGGGAGAGATTAGACCATCTTCTTTCAGCCCTCTTGGAGGCCGATTTTATCGGTGAACTCTCAGAAGGTGGATATGTTTTGAAGTGGGACTTGAAGGAAATCACACTGGCACGGTTTCATAAATTATTACCCTGGTCATTGCCCGACGGCCATGCATCCAACCTCACGCCAACACTTGCCAGGATATTCAATCAAGCAGACCAGGTATTGGAAAAAGCGCTTTCAATACCGCTATCGGAATTGATGCAGGGGATCGATTTAAAAACGCCCTGATCTTTCAAATATATATACCCGGCTGGGATCAGACAGATCGACACTTTTCAGGCAACTCGGCCTTGGCCTTCCACTTATCCGGAAGCTTCTGATCGGGGTCCTCTTTGAGCTTTTCTTTTTTCTGTTTCAGGCCGGGCCGGGCAAATTGCATATGTCCCTCTTTCAATGTGCGACCATTGATCACCGCATCGGAACGGAGTCTTCGGCCGATGGTTTTTTCCATCTGTTTGCCCAGCCAAAGGATCCTGTCGACATCATACCCATGTTCGATACCCATTTCGTCAAGCTGAACCAGGGTGTCTTCCAGACAGACCAGGCCAACGTACCGCGGGTCTTCATAGTAATACTTGCCAGTCCCTTTAGTTGGGCAATCGTCCAGAAAATTCGAAGGCTGGCCGCCCAATCCTCCCAATGTTGCCTCAAAATGGATAATTCCGGCCTGCAGGGCCGCTAAAACAGATGCCGATGCCACCCTTTTTGTTTCATGAAAATGGGCGATGTGGAGTCTGGGTTCTGGGATTTTATCCAAAACCATCGAAAAATAGCGATATACATCGGCTGCAGAAGCACTCCCGTCATGGTCGGCATGTTCAATGTCATGTGCACCGATCTCCAACCATCGGTTTGAAAATTCGACTGCATCCGTCAATGCCGTTGCGCCCCCAATCGGGCTCCCCCAAATGGTACTGACGGTGCCACACATCTTCATGCCCGCATCGTTACACTTCTTGATGCAGCGCTTTGCCTCTTCCCAATATTCAGGAAGTGTTGTACCGGAGTTGGCGAAATGGTGTTCCTCTTCCGTAGAGACCATCATTAGTAAGCGATCGGGTCCGATGCCTTTTTCTTTTAATCTAATGGCTTGATCAACGGCAGGTTCGCGAATCGTAACAGCGGTGAAACATATATCCGTATAATTGATCTTTCTCCTTTCACATCGGTTTTTAAAGCGGTCGCTTCTCAAATGGGAAAGAACTTCCTCCGCATCCCTGAACTGTGGCATAAGGTATGGATTTCCCAGGTTGGTTACCTCAATATCACGACACCCGGCAAAGACAAGTTCCTCAAGGTAAAAAATTTTGGCCGCTGTTGAGATAAATTTTTCTTCGTGCTGAAAACCATCCCGTACAGTAATGTCGCCAACGGTCACCTTTTTGGGCATTTTAGGAAAAATTTTCCAATAATCATATTCTGTCATGTCCCTTTAAAACCTCCTTTGAGCGATTTTACTAATAAGTGCGTTATTATTTAGACATCCGTTGCCATTTCCCCTGGGATTTATCTGCAAAGGCGGGCAGGGTTTTTAATCGGCGGTCGGATCACTGTTTGAAGGTCTTAGCGGGCGTTTAGCCGGAACCTACCGAGGCCTTGTTTTCAAGCGTTTTAGGACGAATGACCCGGTTATTATATTTACAGACCGGCCGAGTTCCGGCTTTACACCCGCTTTGACCTGAGTTTGAGCCGTCGACCGATTCAATATTCTGCCCGACGCTCGAGTCGAAATAAATATGGCTTCATTAGTAATGTAGAAACAAGCTACTTTCCTTTGAACACGGGTTTTCTTTTCTCACCAAAAGCAGCAAGGGCTTCCAACCGGTCTTCGGTCGGAATGGTAACCCAATAGGCGTTCGATTCGATGGCAAGGCCGGTCTGAAGATCGGTTTCAAGACCGTAATTAATAGCATATTTGGCCTGCTCAATGGCAATGGGGCCTGTTTCGCATATCATCGCCGCCATTTTCAAGCATTCTTCGATCAGAAGCTCATTCTCGCAGGTGTGGTTTACCAGATTGATCTGCAGTGCCTCTTCTGCCGCCACTCTCCTGCCGGTGAAGATAAGCTCCTTGGCCTTTCCCCGGCCCACCAACCGGGGTAGTCGTTGGGTTCCCCCTGCACCTGGAATAATAGCCAGCCGTGTTTCTGTCAGACCTAGGGAAGCGTTTAAGGCGGCTATGCGAATATCGCTCGCAAGGGCAAGTTCGGTTCCCCCACCCAGGGCGATTCCGTTGATTGCCGCGATAACCGGCTTGTTAAGGTATTCGATTGAAGAAAAAAGATTTCTGACGGTAAGGATAAACTCTTTGACCTGAGTTGGATTAAGGGTGGCCCGTTCCTTCAGATCGGCACCTGCACAAAAGGCTTTATCACCTGCACCGGTGATGATAATGACCCGGATATCCGATCGCATTCGTAAAGCCTCGATCTGCTCTTTCAACGCATATAAAAGCGGAAAATTAAGTGCGTTCATCACTTCAGGTCGGTTGAGGGTCAGTAGGGCTACCTGCTCTTTTTCTTCTGTTAAAAGTATGTTGTCTTTCATGTCCACCCCTATAAAAAATGTTTAAACCCCGATCGAACTTTGAATCGATATTTCTATACCGTTTGCATCAAAAATCGGTTTGTCAATATTTATGACCGAGCGCTCGCTCAGATTGTTGTTGCGTATCGTTTCCATGTTACTTTTGTCAATAATTTCTTAACCTCAAAACCGCTGTTATGCGGCTGCTTGATGTGAGACGCTTTTGATTTTCCGGTGGTGATCTCCCTTGGCGAATCTCCAAAATTTGTTGACAAAAAAAGAAGTTCCATGTTAATTTTTTGACCGAGCGCTCGCTCAAAAAATAGAGAGTCCAGTCTTTTTTGATGTCAAATCTTTTCGGAAAAAAATGAAAACCGATGTCAGCTGAACGACGACTATCCAGAACAAAAGATATACCGACGCAAATCAAAAACCCTGACCTGGTCAACCGGCGGCGGCTCCAAATTGCCGATGCTGCAGTACAGCTTTTTATCGACAACGGCTTTCACAAAACCACCACCAGACAAATCGCCCGTAAGGCCGGCGTGTCGATTGGATCGCTGTATGAATATATTGCTTCAAAAGAAGATGTGCTTTATCTGGTTTGCGAATCGATTTATTTTGAGGTGGAGAGAAGTGTGGCAAAGACAATAGAAAAGGCAGGGATCGGTAGGGATACGCTTTCCGAAGTCATTCGGGCATATTTTTTGGTCTGCCATCGAATGAGCGATCTGATTCTTCTCATCTATCAGGAAACCCGATCGTTGCCACCGCAATGGCGGAAAAGGGTTCAGGAAAATGAGCTTCGAATAACCGGTATTTTCGTGGAGATGCTGGCCCGTCTGGCGGCCGAAGGTGTTTTAACGGACCTCGATGAAAGTGCCATTGAGCTCACCGCACATAATATTTCCGTGTTGGGCCATATGTGGTCATTTAGACGCTGGTATCTGGCACGGCACTACCGGATTGAAGACTACATCAACCAGCAGACCGAATTTATCCTGGGTCTGTTAAATAAAAATAAATCAGAATTCAAAATCTAAAAAGGGGAGGGGGCATGAGCGGTGAAGTTGAAGTCTATAAGCCCGATAACCATATTCGGGTCGTGACCGCGACATCCCTTTTTGATGGTCATGACGCATCCATCAACATCATGCGAAGGATACTTCAAGACACGGGTGTTGAAGTCATCCATATAGGCCATAACCGGTCGGTCAAAGAGATTGTTGATGCTGCCATTGAGGAGGATGTTCAGGGCGTAGCGGTTTCGAGTTATCAGGGCGGCCATGTGGAGTTTTTTAAATACCTGGTCGACCTTTTAGGGGAGAAGGGCGGAGCCCAGATAAAGATTTTTGGAGGTGGTGGCGGCGTTATCGTACCGGATGAGATCAAAGCGCTTGAGGCGTACGGTGTTACCAAAATCTACTCACCGGAGGATGGCTCAAAATGGGGCCTTCAGGGGATGATCAACCATCTGGTGAAACAGATTGATTTTTCTCCTATCAAATCCCTCCATTTTGACCTTGACGACCTTTCGCCTGACAACAAACCGATGGTCGCTCGCCTGATTACTTTGGTTGAGCAGGTCAATAAGCCGGACAAAAAAGCCTTTATTCAGTTGAAATCCGAACTGAAAAAGAGAGCGGGCGCCCGGAAAATCCCGATTATAGGAATGACCGGTACCGGGGGCGCCGGTAAGTCGTCCTTGACAGACGAGTTGATTTTACGCCTGCTCCACGACTTCAGGGAGATTCGGATTGCCATCATCAGCTCTGATCCCTCGCGTCGTAAAACCGGCGGTGCACTTCTAGGCGATCGGATACGAATGAATGCCATCGGGAATCCCAGGGTCTATATGCGAAGTCTTGCCACCCGCCAATCCCGCACGGAGATCCCCGATGCACTACCCGATGTCGTCGAAGTGGTGAAGGCGGCCGGCTTTGATTTGGCCATTGTCGAGACCGCCGGCATCGGCCAGGGCGATTCGCGTATCGTCGACTTGGTCGATTTATCTATTTACGCCATGACCAGTGAATTCGGCGC
>DRHF01000453.1 GCA_011049715.1 Desulfobacterales bacterium | reverse complement strand
TGTTGGGGATTGTCACCAAGATCAACCGCAAAAGTGTGATCGTGCTGGGTGATGATGGCAGAAAACAGTACAAGGTCTCGCCGGGATTACTACGACCACTTCGTGACGTGAAGTAGGTCAACTACGTCGTGGAATGAACGCTTACATAGAGGAACCAGTCGCTCACCGAACTGCTGTGTAGGAAGCTTTAGTTGCTGCTAAAGCCTGGGCCTCACTTTACCCAAACTGCAGAGTTAGTATCCATACAAGTCGTTCAAGTGTGCTACGGCCCTGATGTGCCACCGCCGGACGTGCTACGCACACCGCTTAACTCAGCGTTAGGACAATAAATATGTCTGATTTAAATGATCCAAGAGTACTTTTTGCTGCGGAGCGCACCCTGCTAGCGTGGAATAGAACGAGCATTTCTCTAATGGCGTTTGGCTTTGTCATTGAGCGATTTGGCCTCTTTCTTGAGCTCTCAGGGAGAGAGGAAATCAAGGTATTTCAAAGACACATATCTTTTTTTGTTGGTGAATCATTCGTGCTTCTAGCAGCTTTTATAGCCATCTTTTCAATCTGGCAGCATAAGCGCATCTTGAGGTCTTTGCGACCAGTAGAGATTCCCTCAGGATATAACCTTTACGCAGGTGTTTGGGTAAACGGAATAATCGGTTTCCTGGGTATTGCTCTGAGCGTCTATCTTGCCCGAGGCTTTCTTTAACGTGCCAACCTGCGATTCAAGGCTTAACAAGCCATTTTTCTGGGCGCAAACCACGCTGCTCTTCGTTTGCGCCGCATAGGTTTAGCGTTAGCTGCTGAGTACAAAAAGCACACAATGTGCTAAACTTCGTCTCATGAAACTGATCACATGGAACCCAGAGAAGAATAAGCTTCTCCAAAAGGAAAGGAACATCTCTTTTGAGGACGTGATTTTGCACATCTCGGATGGGGGTATCCTGGATACGTTCGAGCATCCGAATCAGGAACGGTATTGGGGCCAACAGATACATGCGATTGAAATTGAGGGCTATGCCTATCTGGTGCCTTTTATAGAGTCGGAAGATGAGGTTTTTCTGAAAACGATCATTCCGAGTCTGAAAGCGACCAAAACCTATTTGGGAGGTTCGAAATGAGCAGGCTGGATAAAGAAGAGCAGGAAATTCTGGATGGGTTCGATGCTGGTGAGTTCCAACGAGCGCCGGATTTTGAGGAAAGGAAAGCGCGGCATCAGCAGTATGCAGAAGCGATGTTCAAGAAAGATGCTCGTATCAACATCAGGCTTTCTTCCAAGGATCTTCGGGGGCTGCAGAAGAAAGCCCTGGCGGAAGGTATCCCTTACCAGACATTGGTTGCGAGTATCCTTCACAAGTACGTGGAAGGTCGCTTGCACGAGGACCGGTAACTAACCAGGCCATCCGGTGCATGGCGGGGTTTATATTTTATTTGAGAACCGAAAATGATATCTGTATTCGATTACGTACCTAAGGATTTCAAGCTCCTAGCCATTATTTGTAGCATCCTATTCATCACGATAATCGTTAACTGGGCAGTAAAAAGAGCGTTTTTTCGGGCGTCTAATCTGAAGAAAGTCGACCAAACTACTTTGGGATTTGCCCAACGTTTGGTATCAATCACCATTTATACCGTGGGTATTAGTGCGGCACTCACACACATACCCGAACTTAAGATCATTGGACACTCTGGACTCGCTGGCGCTGGTATCATGACCATCGTAGCCGGACTCGCTTCTCAGCAAATCTTAGGAAATATCGTCAGTGGCTTCATGATTATTTTCTTTCGGCCATTCAGAATTGGCGACAAAATCACGATAAGCAACATTTACACCGGTATTGTTGAGGATATCAACCTACGGGAAACGGTGGTTCGAGATTTTGAAAATAATAGGGTTATCATTCCAAATTCTCAAGTCAGTACTCAAGTCATCATTAATGCAAACCACACTGACAGCCGTGTATGTAAATTCATTGATGTTGGCATTGGCTACTCGTCTGATGTCGACAAAGCTATGGCTATAATGATTGAAGAAATAAGCCAGCACCCTTTCAATGTTGACATCAGAACTGCGGAACAGAAAGAGAGCGGCTCTCCTATCGTGATTGTAAGACTCACCAGTTTGGGTGACTCATCAGTTAGCCTCCGCGCTTGGGCATGGGCTGAAAACTCTGGGAACGGCTATGTTCTGCAGTGCGATTCATTAGTCAACATTAAACGCCGTTTTGAGGCAGCGGGGATTGAGATTCCTTTTCCGCAAACAACGATTTCTTTCTCTGATGGTGCATCACTCAACGCAATAACGAAGCAAGCCAGCGAGACCAGTGCGCCACAATAGCAACCATTTACTCATTTGGCTCAAACTGCGTTACTTCAATATTGTAACTCTGAACAAATATAACAATGGCTTGCGGCCGACTCTGGACTTCCCTTTAGTCATTCGCTTCAAACGAGCGGCTGAAGGCAGATGTTAAGCTGCCGTCAGGATGTTTTCCAATCAAACAAAATGTTTGAATTAGACTACTTAGATTCTTTCAGCGTAGACAAAAATGATGTTTTCAAGATTATCCGAGCTTCCCAAATTCCTGCCTGTTCAAGCGCCGGAATCAGTCGATGAACTGGACCCCCGGCTGAGGCTCTATTCCGATGGCCGTCTTGATATCTGGTATTCCCCGATGGGAGAAGTAACTCAGAATCCGAAACTTTGGATTTTGGGAATTACTCCTGGGTGGAATCAAATGAAAATCGCCTATTCTTCTGCGGCTGACATGCTCAACTCTGGATTTTCGCCTGATGAGGCTAATGCGGCAAAGAAACCTCAAGTGGCCTTCGCCGGGAGCATGAGGTCCAATCTCGTTTCCATGATGGATCAAATTGGCTTCCCGGAAACATTTGGGGTTGATAGCTCTGCTGATTTATTCGGCTCCAGTCAGCTTCGTACTGGTTCTGTGCTCAAGTACCCCGTTTTTCGTGATCGCCGAAACTACACCGGGTCAACGCCTAAGCCGTTGTCGCATCCAGCGCTGCTCGAAATGATTGATTCTGTCTTTATGCACGAACTGGCTTCAGCACCTGATTGCCTTATTCTGCCGCTCGGGCGCTCCGTTGAACGGGTGTTGGATTATGTTGCTTCGAAAACGAATTTGCCTGCTAGCCGGGTGTTAACAGGTTTCCCGCACCCATCGGGAGCCAATGGCCATCGCCAGAAACATTTTGAGCGAGCCCGGAAGGATCTACGTCGCATGGTGCTAGGGTGGTCTTGTTAATGTCTTTCGCTATTCCTGTTTACGTAATGTGGCGTCGCATCAGCTAACACGGCGCTGGAGAGTCGCCAGAGCTGGGCCAGGCCGCCGAAAAATTCAGCGCTGAGCCATCAGGGTGCGATTCTGCAGCCGGATTTTCCGGGTGAGACTCTCAAGCCTGATCCCGGGCCTCCATCGGGCGAACTTTCCGTTATACTCCAGAGTCGCCGCCCGGATCCGCACTCACCACTGGTAAAAGGACCCAAGGATGGCTCTGACTATTCATCTCACGGCAGCGGTATGGGCTTTGCTCGCCGGGATTAGCCAGCTATACGCGCTCAAAGGAACCAGGGTACACAAAATAGTCGGCTGGTCCTGGATGACAGCGATGGTTGCCGCTGGCATTGGTACACTGGCACCGGGCAGGTTAATCCATCAGTGGGTGTTTGGTTAACAACGTTCAGATAAACGTCCACGCCAGGATTCTTGTCATTTTATTTCCCTGTGTCATTTCTATTTCTCTTACATCGCGCGCGCCGAGTTTACGAGCCAGTTTTTTTGCGGGTTTTACGTTGTCAATTTTGGAAACCAGACTTGTAAACCAGCGGCATTGAGTTGAAAACACCTGGCTCTCTTTTATCATTTTTTTAAGGAACATCTGTTCGCCTCCCTTACACCAAAGCTCGGCCTCCAGACCGCCAAAATTCAGAGCGGAAGCGTTCAGGCTGGAAGATGCAG
>DRHF01000452.1 GCA_011049715.1 Desulfobacterales bacterium | reverse complement strand
TGTGCCAAAAAATCAAAACTCAGCGAAAGCAGGGCGTAAATACAAACAATGGAAATTACCCGTTGCCAATACATGCTAGGCATAACAAGAGGAAGAATTAGCATCCCGATAATCAATACCAGCCTTGGCATTGTCAAGTAGCCCAGTTCACGCCAGGACATTAGAGCATAAAGTCCTTCGGTGCGGACTTTAACCCCTCGATCGAGTCTTTCCTTTCGACGATGCCCGGTCTCCATTCCTTATACCCTTTCTTCAAGTTCTTTCTGGCGGCCGAACAGTCCGGAGGGTCTTAAAATGAGGGTAATGATTATGGCCAGGAGCGCCACCACCGTTTTAAAATGGGTCCCCAAATAGACTTCTGTTAAAATTTGTGCAAAACCGATGAGGAAAGCCGCCAGCACGGCTCCCATCCAGCTGCCAAGACCGCCGACAATACAGACAGCAATGGCCAGAATCAATACGTTGTATCCCGACTCTACAACTATGTTCCCGAGAGGAAGCAAGAAAACAGCAGCCAGACCGGCCAGCATGGAACCGAAGGCCATGGCCACAACCGCCATACGATCGGAATCGATCCCCAACATCAATGCCGCACGCTCATCCTGGGCCACCCCGCGAAGTGCCAGACCCGTCCGTGTATAATGGGTAAAAAGCCAAAGGAAACCGAACAGCGCCACCCCACAGATCAGAACAACTATGCGATGGAGATCCACAGGGACTCCGGCGATAAAAATACTTCCCTGTATGAATGTTGGCAGCGTGTAGGTCATTCCCTTAAATCCGCCCCAACGGAGTCCCTCCAGAATGGCCAATCCAATAGCATACGAGGCAATGATCTCGGAAATGGCCATGCCCCGAACCCGAATCAGAATAAACTGGTACATCAAGGCGCCAATCACCCCAATAACCATAATGGCAAACAAAATACTAAAAAAATAGTTTAAACCCAACAGGCGCAAAAAACTCCAAACAATAAACCCGGTGATAATGTATAACGCGCCGTGGGCGAAATTAGGTATCCGGCTGGTACCGTATACCAGGGCAAATCCCAGGGCTAATAGCGCCAGGCTAATGCTGTGGATCGAGCCATAAATTAGTATTTCAATGAGTATATCCATGATAAGAAACAGTCAGGCAGCTGTAACGCTGCCTGTAAATCAAAAGCGACCTCAATCCCCACCGGTTTATCGAAGAACCCTTCAGCCCCGAATGACGGGATCCTCCAGAGGCGGATAAGCCCTCCAAAGGCGGGTAAATCTTCGCTGGGCTTCAACAAGATATGGGGAATGCGCTCGCTGTTCCGGTTCTTCCATATGTGATTTGGGCTAACAGGTCGTGTAAGACCTGTTAGCCTTCGGACTATTTCATCCAGGGCGGCAGCTTGATTTCACCCATTGCAATCGATTTGGGGAACACCACCACTCGTTTGCCGGCTTGCCATTGAAAGATCGAACCCACCGCACCCGTATTCGGATCCAGGCTGGGAATAACCTGATGGCTTTTGGGATCGAATTTGATACGACCATAGACGCCCATGACGTCAGTTTTCTCCAGCGCTGCGGCAACTGCCTCGGAATCCAACGTCCCGGCCTTTTCAATGGCGTCTTTTAAAACATAGACGGCCATATAGCTGGTTGAGGTGCCATACCCTTCTGGTTCTACACCCCACATCTTCGTATAGGCGTTATAAAATTTCATGGTCCAGTCTGTCGCATTCGAAGGAGCATTGCCGGCATTGACCACATTGGCCAGCGTATATTCGCCTTTTCCCCCTGTGGCTTTCCAGAAACCTGGCTGCTCTGCAGCGGCGAGAATGGAACCGAATGGAAGCGCAGGGATTTTCATGTCATGCCATTGTTTGAGGAGAATGGAGCTTTCCGGCATATCCATGGCTATGATAATGACCTGGGCCTTTTCCCTGCGGGCTTTCAGCAGACCCATTGAAAAATCGGTGGAACCGGTTGGATATATCTCAGGCTTTCCGATGACCGTCCACCCTTTCTTGGCCATATCCTTGGCAAAGATACCGCCAAAGCCGCGTGCCCAGGCCACATCCTGTACCATAATAAACACGCGATCGAGGTTGAACTTCTCTCCTAGCTCTATCAACGCGGGAATTTGTTCTCCGCGTGCAATCCATAGGGCCTCACCGGTAATTCTAAAAAGATATTTGTACTTATCATAATTTTTGGCAACACGTTTGTGGTATCCCGGCGTTAACACTCCAGTGCTGAGAATGGAAACCTTTTTATACTTGGAAAGCAGGTCCATTGCTGCCAACCCCGCTTCCGACCGAACCGGTCCGCCCACGATAAAGTCGGCATTTTTTTCTAAAATGAGCTTTTCCACGGCCAGAAGAGCCTCACTGACCGGTACCCCCGGCTCCAAATCCCTTGTATCGATGACTTCCACCTTGAAAGGACGCTTTTTACCCCCAACATTGACGCCCCCGGCGGCATTTATTTCCTCAACAGCCAGTTTCATCCCTCTTTCTGCATCCCAGCCATAAAGGAACGAAGTAGAAAGGGGTGCACCTATGATAATCGATTTTTCAGCAAAAGCCATTTGACCCGGTAAAATTAGTAAAATTGACACCAAAAATACCAACGTCCTTATTACGTTTCTTTTCTCCATAATTAAATCCTCCCTTACTGTAACAATGGTTTATTGGTTTGCAGAATCTCGACAAACCCGCCATAGCCTGTGTGCGATCTCCGGTTTCGCTTTTAATTTATTTGGTACTGTCAACATCTGACGAAGTGTTATAACGTAGGTGGGGAATTGAGAAATTTCTTTGTCTCAAAAAAGCATTTTTCCCCCGAAAGACACGGAGCCGCATGATGCGGATTAAAAGACAGGCATAATTCCCCGCTAAATCTGGGCTTACCGTTTCGCAATGGTTTGTTTTTATGCCAAGGCTTTCTATTTGAATAGAGAGTATATGTAATAAAGTTTTTTCTGTCAAGTTGTTAAATTAATGGATAGGGTCCGGTAAACCTCAATTGCACACCTCTTAATTAAGGTATATTTAATGCCAATGCTTGAACACTATTTAATATTTGATATAGTGCCGGGCAGGTAGAAAAATGTTCAAAAAACATAAAAATCGTCCTTTTATAGAATTTCAGAAGGAATTTCTTGACTCAGAGGTTATCGTTAAAACGGCCTCATATGAATATAACGTTCTTAAGCCATTACTTTTTGAGATGATTGACTCGATGGCAGGGGTGGCGATCACAAAACAGACACGGGTTCTGATCAAACCTAACCTCCTTCTTCCTGCTAGACCCGAAAGGGCGATTCTGACCCATCCCCTTGTTGTAAAAGCGGTTGCCGAGTATGTGATTAACAAAGGGGGAGACGTTCTGATTTCAGACAGCCCGGCCTGGGGGTCATTTGAAAAAATTTTAAAGATAGGCGGATACCAAAAAGCACTGGAAGGTCTGGATGTTGAATTAAGAGAATTCAAAACATCCCTTCCGGTCGATATCGGTAAGCCATTTGGCAGCATCGAACTGGCAAAAGATCCGTTCGAAGCGGATGTGGTGATCAACCTGGCCAAGTTAAAAACCCATTCCCAGATGCTTCTCACTTTGGGGGTGAAAAACCTCTTTGGGTGTATCATCGGCTTTAAAAAGCCGGAATGGCATTTGCGCAGTGGTGTCGATCGGGATCTGTTCGCCGGGCTTCTGGCCCAGATTTACCAAACGATACTACCGTCGATCACTATCGTTGATGGAATTTTGGCTTTGGAAGGGCAAGGCCCCGGCAAGGGAGGCGCCCCACGGTACTTGGGTTTACTCATCGGCAGTAAAAACGCCTTTACGGCGGATATGGCCATCTGTCGCCTGCTAGGGTTAAATCCTGACAGACTCCCCACCCATCGAGCAGGTAAAAGATTGGGGTTGGTAAAAGATGCCATTGATGTCATCGGAGATGCGGATCCGATAAACCATTTCGCATTTCCATTGTTGGGGTCGCTGTCCATAGGTCCAAAACCGTTTCAAGGATTGATACGAAAGCATCTGGTCCAACGTCCGGTTGTTGATGATCGTATTTGCAGGGCCTGTAGCGACTGTTTGCGGTTTTGTCCGGCAAAGGCCATCGCACCGGATGGAAAAAGTATTATCTTTGATTACGACAGATGTATACGGTGTTACTGCTGTATCGAAATCTGCCCCCACGGTGCGATCCGTTCGGCCGAGACCTTACCCGGAATGCTGGTACGGCGTTTTTTTACGAAAAATAGATCCCATTGACATGCTGACTCCTTTTCTGTATGCTATTATTGATGATCATTAAAAATCAAAAAAATCAGAAATAGAATAAAACGGGGGGGGAAATATGGCAGGTATCAACAAAGTCATCCTGGTCGGCCGTTTGGGCAGAGACCCTGAAGTCCGCTATACACCGGATGGAACTGCGGTTGCGAATTTCAGCATCGCCACATCCGAGGAATGGAAAGACAAGGGCACAGGTGAAAAAAAAGAACGAACGGAATGGCATCGAATCGTCGCATGGCGAAGGCTGGGTGAAATCTGTGGTGAATATCTTTCAAAAGGCAGCCAGGTTTATATAGAAGGTCGTATCCAGAACCGGGAATGGGAAGACAAAGAAGGAATTAAAAGAAACACCACTGAAATTGTCGCATCACAGATGCAAATGCTAGGGTCAAGAGACGCTGGCGATGTTTCCACCTCCGGCGCAAAAGCACCGACATCCGATTATCAGGAACCTGCTGGCCCAGCAACCGAAGACGACGATATTCCGTTTTAATCCATAATCAATTTTATAGGGAAAAGTTTTGGGGGATGGCTTGGGATAACAATTTTCGTCTGTTGCCCCCCCCCTAACAGCTTGGAAAATATTCTGAGAAGTCGCCTGCAGTAAGCGTCAAATCAATCCTTAAAAAAAAGAGAACCGATGACGCCCGCCGCTGCATTTGTTTGGGGAGTCTTTAGGTTTTATTTCCTTCATCGATCTTATCGGGGTCTTCTTTTTCAGCATCAGTTGTTGCTTTTTTGAAATTCTTTATCCCTCGACCAATCCCTGATCCTATTTCTGGAAGTTTACCGGCTCCAAAAATAATCATAATAATAACAAGGATAATGATAAGCTCCGGCATTCCAATTCCAAACATAACAAAACCTCCTATCTATCGGGATGGGGTTGTTTCAATTCATGCATCAGCTGCGTGAATTCTTTCGATTTTAAATAACGATCAATGGCTCCCTGATAATCGATCCACTTTTTCCAGACCTGAAGCCAGATTTCGTTCCGCCAATAACAGTCAGGATCTCCAAACCCTTTAAGCCGATCGATATAATCGATATATTCCTCTGCACAGCTCTCGCAGAAACGGTAAGGTATCCTGGACAAGAGCGGATTCTTTTCTATTTTGCCGCCATCCCTTAGTATCTGTGTACCGCATTTTTCACACTTGAACGTACAGTGGATACATTGAAAAACTTTTTGAACCGCCACGCTTTTCTGCTTTTTCACCCTTGCGGCTCTTTGCGCTTTCGTAACCCGCTGTTTCTCACCAAGTGATATAACATCGCCCATAATAAACCCTATTGAATCATATTAAGTCAATAAAGTTTTTTCAGCCATTGAAATGACCGAATTAAAATATAGTTTAATATATCACCCGGCCATTTAAATGTCAATCTTTTCGAGTCGGAAGATAAAAGTTCTTTTGGCGATGCCTTGTCAATTGACGCGACACATGTTATCTAAAATAGGCCCTTAGGGTTCGCGCAGAAATAACTTCGCAGAATTGGCGCTTAGATTTGGTTCAGATTTGGCTGATCCGAGAGAGTAAAACCACAGGAATAGCGAGCTATTTCGAGGATTTTGCGAGTGAGGCATCGGTCAAAGATGGGCTGAAG
>DRHF01000451.1 GCA_011049715.1 Desulfobacterales bacterium | reverse complement strand
TTCCATAGCTCACCCAAATCATCTGTACCAGCAATATTGAAGTTTCTATCAATGCGTTTCATCATATACTCTGACATCTCCCTCCCCGCCTTCACCACATCCTGCATGAGTTGGTGTGGTTTTGCTCTAACAATTTCTATATCATCTGCGAGGTGTACCCCACAAAATCTACATTCAAAACACTCCCTTTCCCAATTGACATTAATTGCTTCATGTTTACAATTCTTACTGTTGCCCATCATACCTTCGCCATCCGATCTAAAACGTAAAGCCTTTTGTTGCCCGGGAGTTCTTTGCCGTCCACAACCTGACTGGAAGCGAGAGGCCAGGCATAGAGACCGCCGTCACCTTTTACTTTGCCGCCAACCACTTTTAGTACCTTGCCCTTTTTCGCAACGATACGGGCTGACACACTTGACTTTCCATAAATGCCCCAGACAAGGAAACCTTTTGCGTTCTCGCCTGTAACCTCGCGCAACGGTGCTTTATCTGATGTGACGGTAACAGTCTGTAATTCTTGCGGAGGTGTTTCTCCGTTTCCCGGTGGGGCCGTTGGCGGGACGTAACTGTCTGCAATCTTTTCAATCGCTACAACTATTCGTTCTATTTGTTCTTCTGTTAGGCTCATTTCAATTCCTTTCTTGGTCTAGTTTATTTATGGTTTCGTAAGAGTAATTATAGTAACCATCTTAACCACCACACAGGTCTAGGTGGTTTGATTGTTTTTATGAAAGCACCAATGCTCTTGTTGGTTTTATAACACTCGGACGCTAAATCAACAATCGCAATAGACACCCTAGATACAGCAAAACCTAAAGATTTAAATGCTTGTATTCTTCTACCCATCACTCACCTTTCCTTTCTTCATCTAGTAACCCGCAATTCAAACACATCCGGGGAAGTAAATTATAGGCTTTCTTGTTGCAGCTATCGCATATTTCACAAACACAATAATATTCGGAAGCCTTGCAGTGCTCACAATACGTCACGCGCCCACACTCTCATTCACCATTTTATTCCAGTCCTCAGCCTTAACTGTAAATCCCTTAGTCCACCCGCGATGCTTCCAACACACTTTAGGATTGATTAACCTAATGGTGCCATCTGCTTCCTTCTCGCAACCTGGATATTCGCATTTCATAATCACTCACCTTTCCTTTCTTCATCTAGTTTAGTTGCAATATAATTATAAACTCTTTTCGGTTTGTAGAACTTAGGGTCCGGATTCGTTATCCAGTGTAGAAAGTCGAAGCTGTAATTAGAATCCATGTGGAAATTTATCAGCCATTCTTTAGCTTCCCAATGATCTGAGATATGGGTGATCCTGTTACAGATTGCGCAAGCCCGGAGCATATTGAAGGGGTTGTTCACGAACTTGGCGAACCTTTTGTTCTTGGGGAAGATGCAGTGGTCCCAGTCTAAACCGATGTTCCCGTCTTTCTCTGTCCACTGGCAGCCGGGGACCTCGCACGCGTCGCGATCAAGTTGAATCATGTGCAAATCAAATTTCATTGTTGGCTTCCATTATCATTCTGCCTATGTGTTCTGCTACCTGAGGGACTACGGCGTTGCTTGTTCCTTTAACTCGCTCCATCCGATAGGGAATCCCATCATCCACTCCCAGAATTCTGGGTTGAGGGGGCCATCTATCAAATCTTTCAACGATGCCGTTCCCTCTACTCCCTGATTGCTCTTTATCTTTGGGGTATTCCCCCTGTAAAATACTTCTCGTTTTACCTGTATTTTCGCATCGGCTGCCTGTGGAGTCGGTAATAGTCCCCAGCTTCCCCGATCTCTTGTTGCCATTGATGGACTTAATTGATTGGCAGTTGCTGTTGGCGTATGCAATAATAAATAGTCTGTCTCTTCTGTGCGGGGCATCGAAGGCAACAGCTGGAAGTACAAACGCCTCAATCGTGTACCCTTCGGCTTCCAGGTCAGAAATCGCTTGGTCGAGGAATAGCGGAATGATTCCAGAAACATTTTCGCCAAGAACCCAAGTTGGCTTGAGTTCTGAAATAACCCTAAGCATTTCAGGCCAGAGGTGACGGTTATCTTTTGTGCCTCTTTGCTTCCCGGCAGTACTGAAAGGCTGGCAAGGGAATCCTCCGGCAATAAGGTCAACTGTTTCAAGTTCTCGTTTTCCGACATTTCTTATATCTCCAAATTTTGGCACATCCGGCCAATGTTTAGTTAATACCTTTGTGTAGAAATCATCAATCTCTACCTGCCACTTGCAAGTCATTCCGGAATCCTCTAAACCTTTGTCGATACCGCCTATTCCAGAAAACAAACTACCGAAGTTCATGCTTCTCCAAAACCTTATCAAGTAGTTGGTTGGTCATAATAGTTCCAATTGAATCCCTTGCTTTTTCCAATATTCTAATCTGGCTTTTCCGATCTCGGCATATTCTGATTCTAATTCTATCCCTGTTATTTCTTCCCATCCTGCGCGCCAACAGCCTATCACTTCACTTGACACCCCAGCGAAAGGCACAAAGATTCTGCGTGGGGCATATTCTTTGGGTGGCAGGAGCAAGGTTGCAAGATGTTCGATAAGGGCGATGGGCTTTAAAGTTGGGTGAGGATTGTTCCTGCTTGACTTTTTGGCTTGATATCCTCCTGATACATCTTGATTTGTTCCTCCACCGCCACTTATTTCTTTCCAATCATACCAAAACTCCTTCAATCCCGCATTCCTTTCTGACACACTAACCTTCGCTTGATACACAAACGGGTCTGCGTTCTCGATCGCCCAATGGGATTGATGGAAGAATCTACTGGCAGTTCCGGAGTCGCCAAAACCTGTTAATTTCATTTTGCCTGGGGTTATCCCGCTTGAAAACCCTGTCTGTGCATTTCTGTTACCAGTCGGCTTTCCACTTGTCAAACGCCCTGATTGTTTATCTAGTGCTTTCACCGGACAACCATCCACACATTCCCAAACAGGAACACGTCCACCTTCCACTTCCTCTGATTCAAACTCATGCCCAGCCCCATCACCGAAAGGTTTTGCTCCCTCTGTAAATCTGTTTATCTGGTAGGAGCCGGAGTCACGGTAGCCTATCGCTTCGCAATCTGGGGAATGTGTGAACAGGACATTGGCGGGCCAGCGACCTTGAACCGTATTCCCCTCATATCCTTTCTCTTTTGCACTCTCGCCCGTTGGCGCATATGTTACAACCTCATCTCCAGTATTACCTGCTGGACTATTGAACCGCTCGCCAGTCCCAATCCGCCCCCCGTCAATATTAATCGCACCCGCCCCCGTCTCTGTGATGTTATCAATTGGACGGCCTTCGTATGGCTTTTGAAATACTACGATTGGTTCTGCTGCTGGTTTCAAAGCCTGCAGTCCGTAGCGGTGGCCTTCCCATTGTTTGGCTAGGTCGGTGGCGGGGGCGGTGATATCCCATGTTTGATATTCGGTTTCTCCTCCAGTTGGCAAAGGTATCCCGCTATCTGTTTTTCTCGCTTTGGTTTGTTCCCCAACTACTTCACGTTCGGCAGCCTGGATGCTATCAAATGGTAAATTTAAGACATCCTTTAATATATTAAATTGTTCAACGGTGGGTAAATTATATCCCAGTTCCCAATTAGCCACGCATCCAGTAAGTCCACCGGTTTTGCTAGGAAAGTATTTTGCCAACTCTTTTTGTTTTACACCCCGCTCTTTTCGCCACTTTCTCATAAACGACCCAAACCATCCTATATTTTGCCCACCACGAGAATCAACCTGAGTATCAATCCTGGTAGCTTTCGGGAAACCACTCCCATATACCCAGCTCATTTGAGGATGAATAATAAACCCAGCATCTTCAATCGCAACCGCCATTCTATGCGCTGTCCTACTCCCGCCAAACGCCATACCGAATGCGCCAGGTAAAAGGATGTTATAAAAGGCTTTCCAGGTCTCGGATTGAAAAGCGATATCGCCCCCATCCCAGACCTTTCCCATAAACCCAGTGGATAATCTTTTAAATGCCCCGTCGTTCCCGTGTTTGGCTGGGGCGGAATCCTCTTTGCCAAATCGATCTGTAATAGTCGTTAGATGATACGGAGGGTCACAGATAAGCGCATGGAACAATTCACCCTCGTATTCTTTTGCCCACTGGATAGCATCAGCGTTTATGATCATACTTTCTCAAACTCCACGACCCATACCCAGCAATTCTTGCTCCAAGGGTAGCCACGTTTTAGATTGATTGAATCCCATAAATGAGCGAATGTTGCTCTGTGTCCATTCCCATAACATCCTATGTCTTCACAGGCTTGACGAACATGGTCGCATTGTTCTGCCTC
>DRHF01000450.1 GCA_011049715.1 Desulfobacterales bacterium | reverse complement strand
GTTGCCCAAACCCAATTATCAGGAAAAATTACACATAACTTAGTAAAAGAGAGAATTCGGATGTAATAAATTCAACAGGTTATTCATTAGCAAAATATGGAAAACTCATAAAAAGTGTGAAAAACGATTTGGGCAACAGCCCGTCAAGACCTGACCCTGTTCTGTTGTCTTGATAATCAGGAATATTGTATTTTTATAGACATATTTCTGTCGTTGGCATTGAGTTTTAAATGTTCTATATTTGTTCATTCAAAAGGGCACGAATATCCCAGTTTGTTAACAATTTAGTTGACTTTTTTTGATTCAGATGTCACTAAATATTCAGCTTTGTGACAGATTGCGCTGCAATAGAAAAGGCCATTCTTTTTTCCGTTTTTTTGCTGCAAGCTATTTCAAAACTCTTTTTGATCAATATGTTTCCATTTTGAAGAGACGTTTCAGATAGCGAGACGTGAAGAAATTTTCACGTGTTTGATCCGCCGGAGGCGGAGAGTTCGACTATGTTCGCTGAGCGATTCTGAAACGTCTAGATAGAAAACAAAAAGTGAAACTGCGTGTTTTGAAATGTCTTCTAATCAGTTCCCAGAAGAATTTGCCTTTGACAGTGACCTGAACAAAAATAAAACCCGATCAAATGGACAGACCATTTGTCCAGAGGGATTATTCAGAAAACGTTTGAGTTCTACCAACCCCTAAGTCGGAGGTGATGTATGGCCTTAGAAAAACTGTTCAGCGCGGTTTCCATTGGGAACTTAACACTGGAAAACCGCATCGTGATGCCCCCCATGGCGACTAACTATGCCACAACAGAAGGTTTCGTTTCCGATCGCCAGATCGCATACTATGTCGAACGCGCAAGTGGCGGTGCGGGATATATTAATGTTGAGCATACCGGTATTCATCCACAGGGCAAAGCCAGTCCGAAAATGCTGATGATCGACACGGACGAACATGCTGCAAAAATCAAAAACCTCGTAGAAGCGGTACAGGCGGTCGGTGGGAAAATTGTCATTCAGATTAATCACGCCGGCCGGCAGGCTTTCTCCGCTGTGACAGGGTCCCCGATCGTCGGACCTTCCCCCATTCAAGCCCTGCCCACAATGGAAACGCCCCGGGAACTCAGCATCGGCGAAATCGAAGAATTGATCGAATTTTATGCCACAGCTGCCGATCGGGTTAAACAGATTGGAGCCGATGGCGTAGAACTGCACATGGCCCATGGTTATTTGATCTGCGCGTTCCTGTCACCATTTTCCAACCGGAGAAATGACAAATACGGCGGTGACCTCATAAACAGGGCGCGATTTGCGTTAGCGGTCTTGAAAACGGTCCGCAAACGGGTCGGTCCTGATTTTCCCATTATCTGCAGATTGAGCGGCGATGAATATGTCGATGAAGGTCTCAAGATTGAAGAAACCACAAAGATCTCTGAGTTACTCGAAGAGGAAGGGGCCGATGCGCTTCACATCTCGGCGTGTAATGCCGCCTCAGGATACCTGAATCATCCGCCCTATTATGTTGAAGAGGGGGTCTTCGTACATCTGGCCGAAGCCATCAAGGCAGCGGTGAATATCCCCGTTATCACGGTCGGCAGAATACGGACACCCCAACTGGCCGATCGCATCATTCGGGAAGGAAAAGCGGATCTTGTATCCATGGGCCGCGCGTTGATTGCAGATCCGCATTTGCCCGACAAGGCAAAAGACAGCCGTTTTGATGAGATTATCCCCTGTGTTTCATGCAACAAATGTATCCAGACGTTAAGAAAGGATGTTGTGCGCTGTACCGTCAACCCGGAAGCGGGCAATGAGACACGGTTTAAATATGTCAAAGCCGAACACATCAAAAAGGTCTGGGTCGTTGGTGGGGGACCGGGGGGGCTAAAAGCAGCGGAAATTGCCGCATTAAGGGGGCATCGGGTTACAATTTTTGAAAAGGAAAACAATCTGGGCGGCCGGATGAGACTGGGAGCGGTTCCACCCCATAAGGCTGTCTATAACGATTTTCTCGACTATCTTGAAAACAGGATAACAACCCTGGGGGTAAGCACAGTGATCGGAAAAGAATTTACGGTCGATATGCTAAAAACCGGCAAACCGGATGCTGTAATCGTTGCCACCGGCGCCCGGCCGCTGATGCCAGAATGGGAGGGAATCCAGGAAAGCAATGCCGTTTCAATTGATGATGTGTTATCCGGACGCGTGGAAACCGGAGAGAATATTCTCATCGTAGGCGGTAGTGGGTCAGGGGCCGAAATTGCCGATTATTTATCGGATATGAATAAAAAAGTTACTATTGTGGAGATGCTGGAAGGCATTGCAACCGACCTGGTCAACCATTTGCAGCATTATGTGCTAAAGAGACTCAACGAAAAGAACGTCACGATGCTGACTTCAACACAGGTCAAATCCCTCGGCAAAGGATTTGTGGTGGTGGAGGACGCATCCGGTACCAAAAGACTGAATGGCTTCGATACTATTGTCATGGCTGTCGGGTCGATCCCCGATAACCGCGTTCATAAGGAGCTGGAGGGAAAGATCGTCGAGCGCTATGTCATCGGCGATGCACTGCAACCGCGGGAGATTGTTGACGCCGTTTACGAAGCCCAGGAAACCGCCACCAAACTTTAGAAGTGGTGATGGTAAACCGTGACCCTGAAAGGAGGTGATAATAGCTGTTGCGCAGTGACAAAACCCTCAATCAAACATCCACCTGTATGATAAACATAGGTGCAGCCTCAGGTTGATCCGTAACCTGTCAAGGGAAGGGAGAAAAAAAATGAAACATGAAAAAAAAATTATCATGACCATCGGTTTGGCGTGTCTGTGTGTCCTGCTATTGAGCAGTGTTGCCCTCGCTGCAAAAAAGGTAGTTCACGTCTGGCAAACTGAAACCAATCCGAAATCAAAAGAAGCAATTGCTAATATCGTATCAAGGTTTGAGGCACTTCATCCCGATATCAAAATTGAAGCCGAGGCAATTGCCTGGGGAGATCTGGAAGGTAAAATAATGGCTGCTCTGGCCGCGGGTTCACCGCCAGAGCTTTCCCACGGGCAACCCATTACGTGTGCGGCACTTCAAGAAAAAGGCCTGCTGTTGCCTCTGGATGACGTCGTTAAGGCTATCGGAGAGGATAACATCTGGGATCAGATCAAAACGGCGGGCAAATTCGGCGATCATTATTACTGCCTGGTGCATGCGGCGGGTACCTCATTGCTGGTCTACCGTAAAGATCTGGCTCAAAAGAAAGGCCTGAAGGGTCCCAAGACGTGGGATGATTTGCTCAACCTCGCCAAAGAGCTGACCATGGATACCGATGGTGATGGCAAAACGGATATTTACGGTATGACGATACCCGGTATCAATCTTTTTATTAACATTCTTATAGGCGAGTTGACGAAGGCAAACGGGGGCATTCTCTTCGATGAAGAAAATCGTCCGCATTTCACCGACAAGACGATGATTCAAACCCTGAATTTCCTGAAGGAACTCACCAAATATATGCCGCCCGGCTGGGAAGGCCATGGCTACCTGGAAACCTTTGCCAACATGGCCGGTGGAAAAGCGGCCATGATGTACCAGGGTTACGGCAGAGGGGCATCATTGATCGAAAAATACGCTCCCGAGAATATGAGAAGCACCGAATATTTTGACGTTTGGATTAAGCCCCACGGACCCAGCGGAACCAAGCCCGCAGCCCAGGTGGACGAAGAACCCTGGATGCTGTTTAAAGGGAGCAAAAATCCAGATGAAGCAAAAGAATTTTTAAAATTCTTTTATCAGGACGAAAACTATTTAGAGTACATTCAATCGGTTCCGATTCACTTCTTCCCCATTACCAAATCCTTGAGACAAAGCAAGGCTTACAGCGAAACCCCTATGATCAAAAGATGGAAAGGGTGGCTTGATGTGCAGGAATACTATCTGAACAACGACCTCGTCAAACCGACGCTTGTGGTCGAATGGATAGACATGACCACCAAACCCTATCTGATGGCGATTCTGGGGTCCGGGATTATAAAGGATATGGTGATGGAGGTGACCAAAGAAGGGGTGGCTCCTGAAAAGGCAGCCGCTAAAGCTCAAAAACGGGCAGAAGAGCTTGTCAAAGACAAGGGATATGCCAAGTGGTAATATAGGGCAATCGAGAAGAGCCGGGAATGTGGTTGAGGTTGCCGGCTCTTCTCACCGATCTAGAGATTAACCCATCGGAGTCTTGCAGTGAAACTGAATACTCAAAAAACAGGGATGTTATTGATAGCACCCTCGGTTCTCATCATTTGCTCCCTGCTGGTTTATCCGGTCTTATACGGGGTTTGGCTCAGCCTTTTTAAGAAACACTCGTTTTTTCCGGATCAGCGATTTGTCGGTATTACCAATTATATCTATTTAATGAAAAACCCCGATTTCTGGATGAGTGTCTGGTATGGAACGGTGTATTCCGTTAGTACTATTTTTTTCCAAATTATAATCGGTATCGTTGCCGCTTTAATTGTCAACGAGGCATTCAAGGGCAGAAATTTCGTTCGGGGGGTTATTCTTTTCCCCTATGTCATTCCGACGGTGGTGGCGATTATTCTCTGGAAATGGCTTTTGAACGACCAGTTTGGATTGGTAAATTATCTTTTACTGTCAGTGGGAATCGTGGAAGATCCCATTTCCTGGATGGGTATGGACCATATTATGACCTCCCTGATTCTCATCAGCATCTGGGAATTTTTTCCCTTTGTCGTGTTGAGTGTTCTGGCCCGGATGCAAACCATTCCGCCGGTGCTTTACAGTGCCGCTAAAGTTGACGGCGCCGGCCCTTTCAGACGTTTTATCCATGTAACCCTGCCGCAGTTAAGAAACGTCCTGTTTGTCGTCATCCTTCTTAGAAGCATCTGGATGTTTACGAAGTTTGACACGGTCTGGTTACTGACCCAGGGAGGCGGTGCAGACAAATATATCCGAACGCTTCCGGTATATGCCTACATGCGGACCTTTATGTATTATCAAGCAGGACTGGGTTCGGCGCTTGGTGTGATCATGTTTATCATTCTTATTGTTGCGACAACGATTTATTTCAAAATGTTCAGAAGGGAAGAAGAGATTTGACTCCCAAGAACAATTTTTTTTCGTTCCGGGGGCAATTTATATATTGGTGTGCCGCCATTCTTGTGGTTTCAACGGCCTTCCCTTTTTTCTGGATGGTCTCCACTTCGTTCAAACCCCTACAGGAAATATTTGTTTTTCCACCAACTTTTTTGCCTGATGAGTATACACTGGCAAACTTCGAGCGACTATTTGAACAAACGCGATTTTTGACGTATTTCCGAAATAGTGTGTTTATTTCATTGGCAACGGTGGTTTTTACGATAACGATAGGCAGCGCCGGCGCCTATAGTCTGACCCGCTTTAAATTTTACGGACGTGAAAAAATTGCCGGCCTGATTCTCTTTACTTACATGTTTGCTCCTATAATGATTATAATTCCTTTTTATGTATTGATTAAAAAAATCGGGCTCGCAAACACGCATATCGCTCTGATTATGGCATATACCGCATTCTGCCTGCCTTTCAGCTTATGGCTTCTTAGGGCATTTTTTCAAAGTATACCCCTGGCGCTTGAAATGGCTGCATTGATTGATGGGGCTTCCCGCTTGCAGGCGGTTATCTATGTAGTCCTGCCGCTGGCGCTGCCGGGGATTATCGCCACCAGCATTTTTACATTTATTCTGGCGTGGAATGATTATATTTTTGTGAGGATATTGATCACTTCAGATGAACTCAAAACCCTTTCCGTCGGTATCTCTGATCTTTACAATGCCAGCGTGATCGACTGGGGAATGATTATGGCCGGAAACATGCTGATTACGGTACCGGTCCTAATTTTTTTCGTATTCATCCAGCGGTACTTGATCGCCGGATGGGGAGCCGGTGCAATGAAAGGGTAAGAACCTTAAAAATAAGATAACGCGACATCTGAAATTAATCCAAGGCCTAAAGAAGACACGGGATCGATGTATTATTAATCCCGTTATCGGGGAGGTGATGTGATGAGACTTAAGGATAAAACAGCGCTGATTACCGGGGGCGCCAGGGGCATCGGGGCGGCAACGGCGTTATTGTTTGCAAATGAAGGTGCCAGGGTCGGGATTATCGATTTGCAGAAGGAAGGCTTAAAGCGGATATCCGAGAAAGCACGGTCGGAAGGGTTTGAAATTGAGACATTTGTCGGCGATGTAACAAAAAAAGAATCGGTCGAGCAGGCTGTAAATCTGTTTGCTCAGAAATGCGGACGATTAGATATTCTTATAAATAACGCCGGTGTTGTTATTCCCAGGCCTTTTTTCGAAAAAACGGTTGAAGATTGGGAGAAAACACTATCGGTGAATTTGATCGGGATGTTCCTCTGTTGCCAGGCGGCGGCAAAATATATGCTGGAGCAAAAATCCGGTAAAATCGTCAATATTTCATCGATCCGCGGTATTGATCATTGCGGGCGCGAAGGCGTAATGGATTACAGTGCCTCAAAGACAGCCGTAATCGGGTTAACCAAGACCATGGCTAAAGAGCTGGCCCCTAACATCAATGTCAATACGGTTGCCCCCGGGCATACGAAGACTGAAATGACTGCGCCACTGCCTGATGAAGTCAAACAAAACATGATTGAGGGTTCGTATCTCAAACGCATGGCGGAGCCGGAGGACATTGCCAAGGCGATACTCTTTATGGCGTCTGAAGATGCCAATTTCATTACCGGCCAGGTGCTTCTTGTCGATGGCGGTTTTAGCCTCAAGCGAACCTAATTACTCAGTATCAAACCACTTGGATTCTATCTGTCTGATCGCGATTAAGGAGGGAAGAAGTTGGCGAAAGTCGTGCTGGAGAATGTATGTAAAAATTTTGGAAAGGTAGAAGCAGTATCCTGCTTTTACCTCGATATTGAAGATCGGGAATTTTGCATTTTGCTGGGTCCCAGCGGATGCGGAAAATCCACCACGCTGCATATGATTGCCGGCTTGGAGGAGATGAATGAAGGAAATATTTATATCGGAGATAAATGTGTCAATGATATGGCTCCTCGGGATCGTGACATTGCTATGGTTTTTCAGGAGTATGCTTTGTATCCACATATGACGGTTCGCCAAAACATGGCCTTTGGTCTCAAACTTCGAAAATTTCCCAAATCCGAGATTGCAGCACGTGTACAGGAAGCGGCCGGAATACTGGGGATGAGGGATTTATTAGACCGTAAACCAAGACAATTATCCGGCGGGCAACGACAACGAGTGGCATTGGGAAGGGCGATTGTCAGGAAACCCGCAGTTTTCCTTTTTGACGAACCCTTAAGTAATCTGGATGCGAAACTCAGAGCTCAGATGCGAACCGAGATCTTAAAACTCCATGATAAACTTAAGACAACCATGATTTATGTGACCCATGACCAGGTTGAAGCCATGACCATGGGAACGAAAATTGTCGTCATGAAAGATGGTGAGATGCTGCAGGTAGGCCCCCCCCTTGAAATTTACAACTATCCCGTAAATAAGTTCGTGGCGGGATTTATCGGTAGTCCGGCGATGAATTTTATCAATGTGAGCCTTGCTGAAAAGGAATCTATTTTATTCGCAATCGCAGACAGTATTGAGCTTCCGATTCCTCCCGAGAAAAAAGATTATCTTCAACACCTCGTCAACAGCAAAGTCATTCTGGGCATCCGCCCCGAACACCTTGAGGAGAAATCGTTTGCCGACAAGTCTGCATATAAAGAGTGCTTTTCAGCAACCGTAGATGTCATAGAAACGTTAGGAGCAGAGGTTCAACTAAATGTGACCGCTGGTGGCCACTCCCTGGTTGCCCGGGTGGATGCACGCACGCAAGCAATACGGCATGAAGATGTCGAGCTGGCTATCAATATGGATAAAATTCATTTCTTTGAGAAAGATCCACCCAACATACGTATCGCGATCGAGAAGCGCTGAAGTTTACACATCTTATTTGTTGATCATCAACGACGTGCCAATTTTATCTGCACAGAAACAGTTAATTTGAAAGGAGACGCACCATGGAACTTCAAGGTAAAGAGGTCGCCATTCTGGTGGAGGACATGTATAATGAGTTTGAATTCTGGTATCCCTATTACCGCTTGAAAGAGGCCGGCGCCCACGTTGTGGTGGTCGGCACTGGAAAAGTTGAAGGCTACCATTCCAAAGCCGGGCTCCCGGCACAGGAAAATATCAGCGCCGCCAAGGCGACTGCAGCCGATTTTGATGGTGTGGTCATCCCGGGCGGATTTGCACCTGACCTCATGCGCCGTTCCGAAGCCATGGTCAATTTTGTGAAGGATCTCAATGGCCAAGGCAAGGTGGTGGCCGCCATTTGCCATGCCGGCTGGATGATTGCCTCAGCGGAGATTGTCAACGGCCGGAAATTAACATCATTTTTCTCTATTAAAGATGATTTGATTCACGCCGGGGCCAGCTGGGTGGACGAGGAGGTCGTCGTTGACGGCAACCTGATCACCAGTCGAATGCCGGATGATCTGCCGGTTTTTATGAGAGCTGTTATTTCTGCTTTAAAGGGTTAACGAAAATATTCATTATTTTGACCCCAGGAAAAATCACTTTTTCACGGAGATAATAATGGGGAAAAAGTTTAAAGTCCTGTTGTATGAATCCATGCATCAAGAGGGCACCGCGCTTTTGGAAGAAAAATGTGACGTCATATATGCCAGGTCTTACGATGAAAAGGATCTAATCGATCAGGTTTCGGATGTAAATGCCGTTATCATTAGGACCAACGGTGCCGTCTCGGGAAAATTGATCGAAGCAGCTCCAAAATTAAAGGTCATCGGGAGACACGGTGTGGGACTCGATGCCATCGATCTGGCAGCAGCCAAAAAAAAAAGGGTCCAGGTTGTTTATACACCCCAAGCCAACAAAGAAAGTGTGGCGGAACATTTCGTCGCCCTGGCGCTCATGTTGGCAAAGAAAATAAGACTTGCAGACATCGCCCTCCGGGATTGCAACTGGCAAGCACGCTATGAACTCATCGGCACCGAACTCAGAGGAAAAACATTAGGCGTGTTGGGGTTTGGCCGCATCGGCCAGCAGACCGCCCGGATATGTCATTTCGGCTTTGGGATGCCGATTGTGTATTATGACCCTTTTGGATTTCCCGAAGTTGAAAAAGAGCTTGGAGCTTCTCAGGTCGATGAAAAAAAGCTATTTAAAGAGTCGGATTTAATTTCTATCAATATGCCTCTGCTGCCGGAGACCAAACACTTTGTTAATGCAAAATTGTTGAAATTGATGAAACAAACAGCTTTTTTAATTAATATGGCAAGAGGCCCCATATGGAATGAAACGGATATTGTAGAAGCATTGAAAACGAAACGAATTGCCGGGGCCGGTTCTGATGTTTATGAGATTGAGCCGATCACAGCGGACAATCCGCTCCTGAAACTAAACAACTTTGTTGGAACACCCCATATGTCAGCCCACACCGAAGAAGCGATGATCCGCATGAGCATGGTTGCCCGCGATGTACTGTGCGTTCTGGAGGGTAAAGATCCGGAGTATCCGTTTTTACCGGATTGAAGAAATGAGTCTGCAAGGAAAATTTCTTCAGATCCCGTAAGGTAGACAAAGGAGAACTGTATGCCGAAAATAACCATATTTTCGCAAGCGTGCAAAGGCATTGATGACTGTGGCATCTGTGTCCATGTCTGCCCGGAGCAGTTATTCGAAGCCTGCAGGGAAATGAATGAATCAGGGTATTATCCACCTGAAATTAAGGATCCGGATGAGTGCAACGGTTGTCAGAATTGCATGATCTGTTGTCCGGATTATGCAATTGTCGTTGAAAAAGATGCAACAGAGTCCACGAACAAACAAGAGAATCATAATGCAACGCCATGAGAGAGTATTAACCGGAACCCACTTTGAAATGGGAAACTGGGCATGCACCGAAGGCGCAATTGCCGCAGGATGTAATTTTGTTGCCGGCTATCCTATCACGCCGGCCAGTGAAATTGCTAACCTGCTTGCAGCCCGGTTACCGAAAGTCGATGGCACGTTTTTACAGACCGAAGATGAGATCAGCGCGATCTGCTCTGCTATCGGCGCTTCCTGGGCCGGTTGTAAAGCAATGACCGTTACCTCAGGGCCCGGTATCAGCCTGATGCAGGAAAACATCGGATTTGCGGTTGCCACGGAAACGCCTCTGGTCATCGTTGATGTCCAGCGTTTCGGTCCGTCCACCGGAGTACCCTCGGTGGGACTTGCCGGCGATATCGTCCAGGTCGCACGAGGATCTCATGGAGATTACCAGATTATTGCTCTCTGCCCTGAGAGTCCTCAGGAAATGTTTGATCTGACGATACGGGCCTTTAATCTGGCTGAAAAATATCGCGTCCCGGTTTTTCTTATGGCGGATGGTTTTATGGGCCATATGCGGGAGCAGATCGTGATTCCCAAAAAAGATCAAATTAAATTGAAAAATCGCAAAATTGCTGAACCCGCTAAAACGGTTCTTGAGCGCCAGGATTTTCTAGATGTCGATGTAGCTCCCATGCCGGTATTCGGCCGTAGACTTAAAGCCCACGTTACCAGTTCCTGTCATGATGAACACGGCATGCGGAATCTGACCGACCCGGAGGTTATGCATCGCTATGCCATGCATCCGATTGAAAAGATACTCAGTCATCGCGACGATATCGTTCAGGTTCAGGATGATTGTGAAGATAAAACGATTGCTTTGGTCAGTTGCGGCACAGTTTCTCGATCTGCCGGGGCAGCGGCAAAAATGGCGCAAAGGGAGGGATTAAATGTGGGCACACTGCGTCTTTTGACCTGCTGGCCGTTTCCGGATAAGGAAATCCGCGCCGTCGCTGAAAGGGTGAACCACATGTTGGTGTTGGAGAACAACACCGGCCAGCTGTATCCGTACATCAAAGCTGAGGCTGCCCATGCCTGCCGGGTTTCATTTTTGGGACCGCAGACCTTGGGTCAGATCCATGATCCTCGATACATCCTCGGTCGCATTAAGGAGATAATTCAATGACTGCTACAGCCCATCCGCTAAGACAAAAATACACTCGCAGTCATATTAAGCGCACCACCACCTGCCCTGGCTGTGGAATTGGTACGGTTTCTCAGGCGATCCTGCGCGCGATTGACGAGCTGCAATTGGATATCGACGATTTTATCTTCGTTTCCGGCATTGGATGTTCCGCCTGGATTCCCAGCCCT
This sequence comes from Desulfobacterales bacterium, assembly GCA_011049715.1. GTDB lineage: Bacteria > Desulfobacterota > Desulfobacteria > Desulfobacterales > UBA2156 > UBA2156. The sequence continues at coordinate 10,872 of DRHF01000450.1, read as the reverse complement.
TTTTACAACGCAGACACGCTTCACACGACCCATGGGAGACCGGTTGCTTTTGCAACCGGAGTAAAATTGGGACTGCCGGATAAACATGTGATGGTTGTCAGCGGTGACGGCGATTTAACAGCCATCGGAGGCAACCACCTGATTCACGCTGCTCGCCGAAATATCAACTTAACTGTTGTACTGGTAAACAATGGTATATTCGGAATGACCGGAGGACAAACGGCTCCCACAACTCCCCGGGGCATCAAAACCGTTACCAGCCCCTATGGCGCCATGGAACACGATTTCGACATCTCTCCAATGATCGTTGCTGCCGGTGCTTCATATGTTGCCCGCTGGACGACCAACCACCCCCGCCAGATGACACGGTCCATTAAAAAAGGAATTCAGAAAAAGGGATTTGCTCTGCTTGAAGCCGTTAGCCAATGCCCGGTACAGTACGGCCGGGCAAGCAAACTGGGAGGTGCGGTTGATATGTTAAAGCATTACAAGGAAAACAGCATCCGGATCAACAAGGCTCGAGAAATGGATGAGGCGGAGCTTCAAGGCAAGATCATTGTCGGCGAATTCATCGATCGGGAAAAAGCCGAGCTGAGTGAACAATGGGTTCAACTGCGTTGTGAGATGATGGAGGACCGATAATGGCACAAACAGATCTGACAATCGCCGGCGTAGGTGGTCAGGGTTCGATTTTGGCCGGTGTTATTCTTGGCTCAGCCGCGGTTACCTTTGACGATAAATATGCAACCCAGACACAGGCATATTCATCGGAACTGAGAGGAGGATTTGCTGCAGCCTGGGTGATTATATCCGATACACCAATCGAGTTTCCACGTGTTGTTCACCCCGATGTTATGGTGGCCCAGGCTCAGGACTCAATCGATCGTTTTGGAAATGTATTGAAACCCGAAGCGATTCTCATAATTGACGGCGACATGGTAAACTCAACTCCGCCGGGGGTTAAACAATGCTATAAGATTCAGGCCACGACCATTGCTCGAAATGAGTTTAAGTTGGCTCTGGTAGCCAATATGATCATGTTAGGTGCCCTGTGTAGCGTTACGCAAGTCGTCAGCCGAACCGCCCTGGAGAAGGCGATTGTCAAGGCAGTACCCAAGGGCAAAGACCAAATCAATCTGGAAGCATTTAATAAGGGGTTTGAACAGGTAAAACCCCTTTAATCCAAAGCAGGTAAAAAGTTTAAAAAAATGGGTATCAAAACAAAAGAAGAATATATTGAATCTTTAAGGCAGATGAATCCGACCGCCTATATGTTCGGGGAGCGCATAATCGATATTCTAGACAATCCCCGGTTAAGGGCGGGAATTGAAGCCACTGCCGCAACTTATGAATTGGCCCAGATGGCCGAGTACAAAGACCTTTTAGTGGCTCACAGTCCTTTGATCGACGAGCCGGTCAACCGATTTACCCTACCCCCGGGTTCAATTGAAGACCTGGTAGCGAGGGTTAAAATAAATCGCGCCCTCGGAAATTGGGTCGGAACCTGCCATCAAAGGTGTACAGGACTGGACTGCCTGTCGGCACTTTCCATCGTCACCTATGACATCGACCAGAAGCACGGTACCGATTACTTTAATCATTTTACAAAATTTCTAAAACACGTGCAGAAGAACGATCTTACCTGCAATGCCGGTGTAACGGATGTCAAAGGTGATCGTTCCTTGGGTCCCCATGAGCAGGCAGACAAGGACATGTATCTTCATGTGGTTGAACGGAAAGATGACGGAATTATTGTTCGGGGCGCCAAGGCTCACCAGACCGGGTCCCTTTCCTCACATGAGATCATTGTTCTGCCGACCCGAGCTCTAAAAAAGGGAGATGAAGAATATGCCGTCGCATTCGCCATCCCGAATGATACGCCGGGATTGATTCATGTGGTGGGTCGATCGAGTCTTGACAACAGGGAATTGGACGGCTGTGACATTGGGAATCTGCGATACTCCAAATACTGCCCAACCGTGATATTTGACGACGTATTCGTTCCATGGGAAAGGGTTTTTCTTTGCGGTGAGGTGAAATTTGCCGCTGACATGGTTGTCAAATTTTCTTCCTATCACCGGCAGAGCCACGGTGGGTGCAAATCCGGTAAAATCGATTGCATGATCGGTGCTGCGCTAACCATGATGGACTACAGTGGAACCAGTAAAGCCGGTCACCTAAAGCAAAAAATAATCGACATGGTGCATCGTGCGGAAACGCTTTATGGATGCAGTCTGGCCGCCTCTTATGAAGGTGGGGAACAACCGTCAGGGACCTACTTTATTGACACCGTTTTGGCAAATGCTTCAAAAATTCATGAAGGCAAAGAGATGGCCGAATCGATACGCTTGATGGTGGATGTTTGCGGAGGGTATGTGACTGATCTTCCGTCGGACAAAGATTTTGAAAATAGCGAAGTCGGACACCTGATTAAAAAATATATGAAAGGAAAAAGTCAGGTTCCAGTTGAAAACCGTATCAAAATGTTCCGTTTAGTTGAAAAAATGGCCATGGAAAGTGCTGATACGATTTCCGATATTCACGGCGGTGGCTCACCCGAGGCACATCGGGTAACCATTTTAAGAGAAACAGACCTGGATGCTAAAAAGAAAGCAGCCAAGCGGCTGGCTGGGATCAAAGAGGAGTAAGCATTATTATGCTGCGTATTGTTTGCAATTGGCTATGAAAGCGATAACCGGCCGGCTGACGTAATCCGTCTAAAACAGTCTGCCACCATTATCGGAGATGCACTAAAGCCACGCAGTATTTATGAAGCGATTAGAGAGGGCTTTGAGGCGAGTCTCAAACTGAAGATGCAAATGGATGGCGCCGGACCAGAATGAGAACATAAACAAATAGAATCGGTCATGAGATTAACTGATCAAAATGGTGGTGACAGCCCGTTGGAAGGCTTGAAAATTCTGTTACCCGTGTTCCGGTTCGTAACAATAGCATCTGATACCAAAGCTTCGCTTCGGTATCATTTATGGAGTAAACTTAACTCGAAAATCATTAGAATTTTTGTACACTGTATATTGCAGTTCATTTTATTAGTGCCACAACATATATTAAGTTTCTTAAGAGAGGGTGGATGGGGTACTGCTGCCTGTTCAGTTCGAACAGTTGAAAATTGATGAGTGAAGGCTCTCATCCTTGAGGTTATCATAAAAGGTTTGAAAGAAGATTTTCAAAATTTAATTGACCGGCTGGAGAATATGATCCTAACCGGTGTATTTAAGCCACGTGAACGTCTAGTTGAACTCCACCTTTCTGAAAAACTCGGCGTGAGCCGGTTCTGGATCCGAGACGCGTTCAAAATCCTGGAAACCAAGGGATTGATAAAGATCATTCCTTACAAGGGCGCGGTGGTCTGTGATCTGTATGAGCAGGAGATCGAGGAAATCTTTGAAGTTCGCGTAGAGTTGGATGCACTTGCCACCCGCAAGGCGGCGCGCCATATCAAAAAGTCGGATATCAATTTCCTCAAGCGCATGGCTGATCAGTTTGAAAAAAGTGTGCAACGGGAAGATTTTGGTGAGATGATCTCGGTCAACGAGAATTTTCACAATTACATATACGATCTGTCAAAAAATCGGACGCTCATTCAAATGATCAATCAACTCAAGGCCCGGGGTCATATTCTGCGGTATCATGCCTGGTCTTCTCCGGAGATCCTCCAGCGCATTCAAAAGGAACACAAAGTGTTTATCAAGGCCTTTAAAGAAAAGGACATCGAACTGCTGGATGACCTCGCCCGGCGGCACATCAGCTACTCCAAAAATTCCTATCTGGTGCAGCTGCGAGCAAAACAAGCCAACTTCTTAAATACCGATGGAATGTAGCTGAAGGTCAATAATGTCGAATCCGGACTGTGCAAAATGCTAGCAGTCGGGTTGGGAAAGCAAAAAGGTGCTTCCACACTTCACAAATACGGACTGAGCCAAGTCCTGATTCCATCGGCTTTACGAATTTTGGAGAAAGTATCTGTTCTTTTTGGTGTCGCTGTGGTTGAAAACCCTTTTGATCAAATCCATACCATCCAACTGGTCCGGCCCGAATCTTTTATTGATGTGGATCGTCAACTTCTTAAACTGGCTTGGGAGATGTTTCCAAAGATTCCTCTGGAGGATCTTGACATCCTCATCGTGGATGAGATGGGGAAAAATATCAGCGGTGCTGGGATGGATCCCAACGTTGTCGGCTTATGGCGGCGTGAAGGGGGAAAAAGAAATCCGGATTACAGAATTATTTTGGTCCTCGATTTGACGGATGAGTCTCACGGCAATGCAGTCGGTATCGGGTTGGCAGATTTGACCACCCAACATGTAATGAAAAAAATTGATATGGAAACGACTCACATGAATGCCCTTACATCCGGTGTTTTGAGAAGTGTATGTTTGCCGATCCCACTGAAAAACGATAGGATTGCCTTGGAAACAGCGCTTAATCTGCTGCCAAATCCTGGCCAAGCAAAAATGGCTCGCATCACGAACACCCTAAAAGTTCAAAAGTTTTGGGTAACGGAGAACTGTTTATCTCAACTCAACAGTAGGGAAGGTGTTATTTTAGATGATAAACCGGTTGAAATTGAATTTGATAATTCAGGAAGAATCAAACCGATATAGCATCCTATCTTTATTCACGCAGGAGAGGGGAGAAAAGATCTTTTTGAATGTACGGCAATATGATAATGATTCTCTTTTTGAGATCGAAGTAAGGGAAAATTTAAGGATGAGTACTATAAGCGGTTGGATCCCAATATGTAGCGGGGATGGATAAAAAGAATAGAGACTATGATAGATTTTTAGGTTTTAGGAAAGTTCCTCATGGGCTATTAAACCCAAAAACTCACCTGAATAGGGAAGGGCTTCCTATGGAACCTAAAATAAAGAGAAATGAAATTAATTCCAAAGGAAAATCGTTAACATCGGTATTGGTGTTCATAAACACCTTCTACATAGGGGTGTTTTGGGCGAGCACTTCTTGCCCAAGTGCTCGTTTTTACAAATCAGATTTCAGTGCACATTGCTGATGGTATTCCTTTCGAAAATGAATAACACAGAAGAGCCCAAAAGGCAATTTTAACGGTTCTTATCCGAAAGACCTCCGGTAAAAATTTTTGTGAAAACTTTCAGAGATTTTTATTGCGTGGGATTTCTGACCATGATCACAAGCACGGCCATATTAAAGATATATATGAACTGCTCTCTCACAACCTTTGCTCCTTCCAAAAACGGTCTTAATTTTAAAGAGCCTTAACAGATTTTGCAAAATCCGGACCTGTTGAGATTTTCAAAAATTTTCTTTGGGAGTTAAAGGGACGGCAAATAGGTATCTTTTCCTCCAGAGGCGGATCTTCGACCCTCCAGAGGCGGATCTTCGACCCTCCAGAGGCGGATCTTCGACCTGGCAGAGGACCGATTTGTATCGGTGTCGTCTTTAAATAGTTTTCTCCGTTCGATGCCTCTGACAATGATATGATAGAGGGCGCCCGGAGCCTGTCAGCGTGCGGACACGCACAGGCAGGCATCAATTCGAGGTTTGCGTGGCATAATAATTCAATAACACAGATCAACCTAATAATAAACTTATATTCTTATGAGCCCCTCTTTTCACGATTTTACCATTTAAAAAATCTAGCCATAAAAGACCAATTATTTAGAGCGCACATCATACTTTTTGTGGTTTCAAAGTTGAAGCATGAAAAACTGCAGTCTGCAAAAAATTAATTCATCTTTTTGGTTGACAAAAGTTGACAAATTGATTATTAACCATTCTTAATAAGCCACTTCAACTATCACTTACATACTGGTTAGCCAATTATCAAAGAATTTTTGCCTCAAAAATGGGAAGATCAAACCGAAACTTTTTATACGCTTTTATTTTGATCGTTGATCCTGGAGAACCACAACATTGGTATCTTCTGTAGATCCATCCTGTTTTTGATATGTTCATTTATGCCCAATCAACACATTTGATATACATAGAGGCACATGATGCAAAAAAAACGCCCGGATAGGGAATTAAATCTAAAAAACATCGCAGAGAAGCTTGAGTCAATGGGTTTAACTCAGTCGAAATTAGCCTCAGAACTAGGTGTCTCCCGACAAATTATTTCAAATTGGATGAAAAGGGAAAAATTTCCTCGCCCGGAAAAACTCTTGAGGCTCGCAAAAATACTGAAGCTCTCTTTTGATGAAATCGTGGTAAAAATAGTGAATGAGGAGGAACCGCTAATCGCCTTCAGAAAGAAAGGCAGGCATAAAATTTCAAAGGATTATATTGAGTCCGCTAAATACATGGGCTCTCTTTTGGAAAAGCTTGTGCCTTACCTGCCCTTTGATCATTTCTCTCGGCCCCCTTCTTTGATTAAGCCAAGACAGGATTATGAATACATCCATAAAGTTACCAAAGAGATAAGAAAAGAGATCGGCGCAACCGGGACATCGGGATTTTCCTTTCAGAGTCTTATATCTTTTTTCAATCAGTATCATGCCGTCATTATACCGGTTTTTTGGGGGACCAAAGAACAGCATGAAAATGCCTTGCACATTTACCTCCCCAAGACCATGACAACATGGATCTACCTCAACCTGGACAGCAGGATACATGATTTTAAATTCTGGATGGCCCACGAGTTGGGCCATGTTAAATCCCCTGATTTAAAAGGCGACGACGCAGAGGACTTTGCGGATGCCTTTGCAGGAGCCCTTCTGATAGACGAAGAGACTATTGAAAGCGAATATATTCAAATACACCGACTGCGCACTATCCCCAAACAGATTAATCGACTAAAAGAAATCGCTGAAAAATTGGTCGTTTCTCCTTTAACCGTCTATTATGAGATCAATAAGTATGCGAGACACATAAACGAAACTGAAATCGACCTTGAGACGAATAAAACGATCTATAAGGCCACAACGGTTTTCAGTAGGCAACATTCCACCGTTTCACAGTCTTTGTTTGAAAACAAGAAACCTTCAGCCGCCGAATATATGTCATGCTCGAAAAAGTTATTTCAAAGTCCCTTCTTTGATGCCTTGGCGTCATTTCTCAAAGAGCAGAAACAGTCTGCCGCATTCATCCAGAACCTTCTCAATTTGCCGTTGGCAGATACCCAGTACTTATATGAAGAGCTCTGCTAGTGACCGCCTGCAATATTATTATCAATTCCTGTTCCTATTTCAGACTTGCCCAGAGCATTCGACCCTTTTTTGAAAACCCCTTTTGGAAGAGAAAAACTCTGCCTTGGCGTCATAGAGGAATTGGATAAAGAGTATGAGAAAAGTCCAACCCTAAAAAACAAGTTTTTCTGGGTCCGCCAAAAAGAATATAGCGATAACAGAAAGAACTGTTTTTCTCCAAATCCAAGACAACGTTCGGAAATCAACCATGCCTTTTTCTTCATCAGAGAGTTTGCCAGAGACAGTCAATTCAGCGTTTCCGGAGTGGATATCATTGGGCTGACTTACGCCTATGTGCTGAAAATCCCGGTTGTGACTGATGATTCAGACATGCTGGAGGTCGCAAAGGAATTCAAAATCAAGACACACAAAACCTTGGAACTCATGAAATTGATGATTGATAGTGGGCTTGTGAATATGAAACAGATCAGATCCATAGTATCTTATTGGACCTATCAAAATGATACACCAAAATCATTTCAAAAAGACTTTAAAAGAATATTTTCGGAATATCCGCCGAAATAAATCCACAAATTCTTTGTAAACGGGGCCCATCAAATTATAAGTTTCTATTTGGCAGATAGTGAAAGACCCATTTCTGCCGCAATATGTTCTCCTCGCTGCGCGATCATGCTTGTTGCGGGCTGAGTTTGAACCTTTGTGCAGATTCCGTCATGGTAAACCCCATTGTTGCATAAAAGACATGCCAAGAGAGGTTTAAAAAGAATAACAGCAAAGGATTAGAGATAATTGGCTTAAGTTTCTGGAAACGACCAGTGGTGACATCCAAAAACAGTATAAAATTTGTCATATTTTTTACCCTTCTGGAAAGCTGAGGATACCGCATTTCCTTCGTTACCAAGGGTTCGCGGTACTTCATTACAGCGTCACCCTTGGATGCCTGGGACCTGCAGCATCATCAACTTTTGCAACGATAGGGTACACCCCAATTCACGCGCTGCCCAATGGCATAAAAGGCTTCTGGTTTTAACTCTCATTGGTTGTTTACCCGGCTGAAAGATCTCCTTGCATGACCGGTCAGAAGCCTGCGCATGACAGTGGAAAGCGGGCAAGTACCGGTGCACAGCAAAAGGTGAAAGTGGTTTGGGATCAGGGCCCATGCCCCGGTTAAATAGGCTTCGCATTAAACGGGGTAAACATAGCAGGCTGCTTTCGTTTCAGGTGACAGCGTGCCCAGCCGATCCGGAAAATTAATTCTGTCGGTGTCGGCTTCAAATATTTTTTTCCGTTCGATGCCTCTGGCAATGATATGATTGAGGACGCCCGGAGCCTGTCTGCGTGCGGCACGCACAGGCAAGCATCAATTCTCGCTTTCCGTGGCATAATTCACACATATCATTTACAAACTTTAATGAAAAGCATGAAATCATAGACGTTATTGTTCACAACTTCGAATTTCACAGAAAATTAATATCATTTAGAAGGCGGCTGTTCCGATATACCCGCTTTGCGAAGCGCACCGATATAAAGTCTTCCTCTGTCCGTTTTTTCACTATAGGCATATATCTTTTTGAATAAATCTATACTAAACGCCGGTTGTACTCTTAGCAATTCTGCGGCAGCTTTCTTGGCTTCATCCATATGATCTGTCAGCACATAACAAATGGTTAATGGAATCCATGCACCCATATTATTGGGTTCCTTGCTTAAGACGATCTTGTACGCCTCGATCGCCTTTGCGTACCTTCCTAAGTGTGTATTCGCGCTACCTAATAGGGTAATGTAAAAGGGAGGAGGTTTTGGGTTTATCCGAATTGCTCGCTCTATCAGCGCCAAGGCTTCCTCATATCTGCCAACATTAGCGTTGTTTAGGATGAATGTATGAGTCGCCATATTTGCTGCATTATTTGGATCCATGCCCATGGCACGTTCACCTTCAGCAATCGCTTTTTCGAATTGCCGCCTTTGCAAAAAGATTATGGCTAACAGAGCGCGGGCTTCAGCTAATGAGGGATCAAGTTCAAGTGCTTTGCGCGCTAAATCTTCAGATTTTTTTAAAGATTGCTCTTTGGATTTAGTGTAACCTTGGTACACCTCTTGAAGATAAGTCCACCCTAAAGAATGATAAGCATACGCATATTCAGGATCTAGCGCAATCGCTTCTTGGTACAATTTTCGGCCGACGACAAGATCTTCTTTGGTGTATTTATACACATGGTGGAGACCTTGGTGAAGTTTAAAAAGTGCTTCAAGATTCGTTGTTCCCCTTCCAAATTGCTCATGAAAGATAGTTAGCTCAACTTGTAATCCTTTGAGAATGTTTAGTATAATGTCATCTTGAAGCGCAAAAAAATCTTTTAACTTCCGATCGTAGCTGTCAGACCAGACATGGTAACCTTTTATGGCATCTATTAGTTGGGCAGTAACCCGAATATGGTCACCGGATTTTTGAAGGCTTCCTTCCAGCACATAGCGCACGCCAAGTTCTTCACTGATCCCTTTGATTTTCACCTCCTTGCCCTTGTAAGAGAAGGAAGATTCCTTTGCAACGATAAACAAGTCAGGAAGTTTAGAAAGAGCGCTAATTATATTTTCGCTCAGTGCATTAGCAATGTATTCCTTATTTGGATCATCACCCATATAGTCAAAACGCAGTACGGCAATCGAAGGTTTGTCTGGCAGAGGAAAGGCCATCTTTTCCTCGGATGCAGGCTCTACAGTCAGGCGACGCATGTAAAACTGCCATATTCCAACAGCAACAGCCACAACGACAACCGCAATCGCCCCAACAAGAATCGCTTTATGTCTCACAGACGCCGGTTTTTCACCTACAAGTTTTCCTGAAACCGTCACTCTCGGATCCATTAAAACCCGATAAGCGCCCACCGGTTTAGCAATGTTTTTTACTGTTTGATCGCCTAAAAAATCGTATCCATAGGGTAGTTTGCTTTCGATGTGATCAAAAGCCGTCTTGGAGATGCAGATACCTCCCGGCTCAGACAATCCTTCCAATCTGGCAGCGATGTTGACGCCATCACCATAAATCCGCTCCTTTTCCTCAATGACATCCCCGAGGTTGATTCCGATCCGGAACTCCATACGCCGGCTCTCTGGCATCTCAACATTGCGGGCTTGGAACTCCTTTTGAACCGCCACCGCACACTGTACTGCATCGACAACACTGACAAACTCCGCCAGCAAATTGTCGCCTGGTGAGTCCAACACCTTGCCGTTATGTTGCTGGATAAGGGTGGTCATCACTTCACGGTAGGTTGTTAACGTTCGGACAGTGGCCTCTTCGTCTTCACCCATGAGGCGACTGTAGCCTTCGACATCGGCGCTAAGGATGGCGGCGAGCTTACGTTTAAAACCCTTTTCTGCCATAATGGCACCCCCCCCTTTTTAAGGTTTCAAACAAAGGAACTCAGGATATAGACTATTCAACGCAACGCAGAATCAGATGAGAAACCGGGTTCGGTTCTGTATATTGAGAACCGCTTCAGATCAGCTGGAATAGGAGAATCAGAAATAGTTTATATGAATTTATACCCAGATCGATGGTTTTAGTCAAACATTATCAAGGATTGCAGCAGCCGTTGAGCCGGGTAGACCGGAGGAATTTCACCTCCAGTCCCCCACAGAACCGTACGTGAATCTCTCGATTCATACGGCTCATGCCAACCATCCTCTTGAAACCTCTCGGTCTCAAGCCGACGCAGAATGTGTC
>DRHF01000449.1 GCA_011049715.1 Desulfobacterales bacterium | reverse complement strand
TTTTAGTTCAAGGAAGGCGATAATTTTAACCACAGGAATACATTGAGTATTTCGAGGATTAAAATTTGAGCCTGACACAGACACGAAGTGAAGCATAGCGCTCAATTGAGCGAAAGGGGGTATTTTTCAAAGGTCTCTAAGAAGAAAGGCTGCTCAAGTATTCGGTGAGAATCATAAAGATCGTTGAACAGCTACCAAATAGTTGAATATTGGGTATTGGATGTTTGTTTTTCATTGGACGTTGGGCGTTCGATGTTCATCTTTCAAAACAAACCTGAACTACTAAATGATATTTTAGAGGAAACAGAAGAATTAATTAAGATTTTCGTTACGAGTATCAAAACGGCTGAAAAGAAACAGAAATAGGTGTTGAATGTTCGGTATTGGATGTTTGTTTTTCATTCGACGTTGGACGTTCGACGTTCGATGTTCGACGTTCATCTTTTAAAACAACCTATCGTTTATGGGCCTAACCCCCTCCGACCAGAAGGAGGAATTTCACCTTGTCTCCTTCTTTAAGCGATCGGGTTGCAATCTCTTTTCTGGGCAAAAACCCCTCATCGTTGATCATAATCTGAATGACGATGTCCAGTTTCCCTTTTTGGTCCAGTAAAACCTGGCCGGCTTTTTTACCATACGTCCGGATCAGGTGATCGATTAGATGTTTAACCGTCCCGCCATCCATCTCAATCTCTGTTTTTCGACCGATGAGGCGGGACAAACTAGGAAGGCTGAGTGTTTCAACGCTGATTTTCAATCTTGAGCCTCATTTTTCGCTTTTGGTTTCCTATTTTGTTGATTAAATATCTCAAAAAGGAGAGACAGGAGACCGGACCGGAATTTTGTAGCACGGGAAGTATGAAGAATCAATATGGGATTTTGGTGAGCCAACTAAAAATTACAAAACGCGATGATGATGAATCACAGAGAAGGGTTTAGAATGATTAGAAACGTTCGGGATTCAAAATTGTTAACACAGGTCGCCCTTGGTCAGAAAAAGGCTGATCTGGCTATCGTAAACACAACGCTTCTTAACGTATATACGGGCGAACTGCTGAAACAATATTCCGTCAGCATCAAAGATAAATGGATCGCATACGTCGGGGAAGCCCCGGACGATACCATCGGCCCGCACACAACAGTGATAGATGCCAAGGGAAAAACCCTTATTCCGGGTTTGATTGACGGTCACATGCATTTGGCAGGACTTTTTCTCACCAGCGAATTTTTAAAAGTTGCCATGAAAGGCGGGACAACGACAATCATCACCGAAACGATGGAACCTTTTCCCGTGGCAGGTTTGAAAGGTGTAAATGATTTTTTAGATTCGCTGAAAGATCAGCCGGTGAAGATATTTGCAACCGCTCCGGCAATGGTTTCCATCAGCCGGACGGCACGGGGTATTTCGAAGGAGACGCTTCGGGCACTTCTGGCCCGGGAAGAAGTCGTCGGACTGGGAGAATCGTACTGGCAGGCGGTTCTTCAGGAGCCCGGCCAGATGTTACCGATTTATCAAGAAACGCTTTTATCAAGGAAAACCTTGGAAGGCCATTCTGCCGGCGCCAGTGGTAAAAAGCTCAACGCGTATATAGCGACCGGTATTTCCTCTTGTCATGAACCGATAAGCGCCCAGGAGGTATTGGAAAGGGTAAGGTTGGGACTCAGGGTGATGATACGAGAGGGGAGCATCAGAAGGGATCTGGAGGCGATCTCCGAGATAAAAGATACAGATATAGATTTGAGAAGACTCATTTTGGTTTCGGACGGGATTGAACCGGGCGATTTGATGACGAAAGGTTATATGGAATACGTTGTTCAGAAAGCAATTGACTATGGATTTGATCCGGTTCGCGCCATCCAGATGGCGACGCTGAATGTTGCCGAGCATTTCTCTTTGGACGGTTTGATCGGTGGCATTGCCCCTGGCCGGTATGCCGATCTGGTGGTGATCCCCGACCCGGAAAACATAAAAGCAGAACTTGTGATCAGCAATGGCCAAATTATCTCACGGCGGGGGAAATTGGTAAAAGCACCTCGTCAACACATATTTTCTCAAAGGAGCCGGAACACCGTCAACCTTTCAAGACGGCTGGAACCTTCGGATTTTTCTATTCGGGTAAGGAAAGAAGAACAACGCATTGGTGTTCGTGTCATCGATATGGTAACCGATCTGGTCTCCAAAGAACTCAATACACAGGTTCCGGTGAAGGATGGGGAAGTCAGAATCGATACGAAACGGGATATCGTGAAGGTTGCAGCTATCGACAGGACCCGGACCCCGGGCAAAATCTTCGTCGGTCTGGTCAAAGGGTTTCGCATGAAGTCGGGCGCCATTGCTTCCAGTTCGGCTTGGGATACATCTGACATCATTGTTGTGGGGGCAGATGAGATAGATATGGCTCTGGCCGTTAACAGAATTTTTGATATGCAGGGTGGGATTGTGGTCTGCGTCGAGGAAAAGATAATGGCCGAAATCTCCCTTCCGGTCTTCGGCCTCATTTCAGATTTGTCAATGGAGATGCTGGTGGAAAGGATAGCAGTTGTCAAAAAAGCCGTATCGGATCTCGGTGTCCCCTTTGCCGATCCGCTTTTAACGCTGAGTACATTGACCGGTGCATCAATCCCATTTTTTCGAATCTGTGAAGAAGGACTCGTCAACTTGAAAGACGGTGTGACCCAATCGCTTTTTCCGGATTAGCTATTATTGTTGTTTATCGGTTTTCACGGCTTTTGGTTTTATTTTAACTATCAATTGATGTTTCGATGTATAAACATCTGAAATATCCATCTTTATCATTATTTGTGTTTTACCGATCATTGTGACGAATGATTTCAACCTTTGAATTTCGACCGGATATTCCCTATCACCGGTGAGGGTTTCCATAAGGCGGGTGAGCACCACATCTTTATCTGCTCTGCTGGTGATTTTGGGTTTTAGATAAAGAATTTGTTTTTCTTTATCGTACCTGATCGTTGTATCAAAATCGAAAAATAAGTCGATGCTGCCAATAGCGATGCTCGCTGAAATATTACCGATCTTATCCGTATATTTTACATCCTTTCCAAAAAGGTGTGCTGAAAAAAATATCTTATTTTTTCCGAGACTCACCTTATCGATCGATTGAACCCAGATCGTTCCGGACAGTTTTTTAACCGCAGTTATTTCGACCGGCAAGGTGTCGCTGATAAGCCTTTCAATGACTTTTTCAGGAATAACAATGGTGATCTCATTTTTTTTTCCGATTTCAGCCTGCACCCAGGGACTCAATAGGAACAAACAAAGAACAAATGTAAGAATCGTATGGCCAATTTTTTTCATGATTCAGTCCTTTCCACGGGCCTCTTCGATATCAGCCGCTTTTTCAACATGAATGATATTCATATTTCCATCGATGATTCTGTTATCAGACATCGTAAGGGTATTGATATTCTAGACAACATGTTAAAGAGAATGCGATTGTTGTTTTTTATTGGAAAAAGTATGATAAATTTAGTATACTTGTCAATAAGAGGTGAAAAACGAATATTGCGTATGATACGATAGATATCGGACAAAGGGAAATCAAAAAAAATATGGAGAGGATTGTGGAACTCAAAGGAAAGAAAATCATTAAACCGGATGATCTTCCTGCATTCATGCGGGCGATTATTCTGGCCCTGAAGTAATGATTTAAAGAAAGGAGATGCCGATGTTGACTGAAAGAATTGTCTATATCAATGGTGAGCTTGTCGACTGGAACCGGGCAACCGTCCATTTGATGAGCCACAGTTTTGCCCGCGGTTCAGCAGTTTTTGAAGTGCTCAGTTTTCACAAAACCGGTTCCGGTCCGGCTGTATTTCGCCTTGACGAGCACCTGGTGCGCCTCTTTAAAACCATGGAACTACTCGATATGGAAATTCGAATAACCGCCGAAGATCTTCAAGAGGCGGTCAAAAACACGATAAGACGCAATGGCATTCTTGAAGGTTTTATCAAAATTGTCTGTTTTTATCCCCAGATCGCTTTTGACATCCTGCCGCCTCAAAATCAATTGGATGTTTCTATTTTCGTTATCGATCCCAAACAGGACTTGGACGGCATTGATTTTCACTTTGAACAGGGCACAACGCTCGGCATTTCCAAATGGCGCAAACTAGATCCCCAAACTGTTCCGATAGAGGCTAAAGTTGCGGCCAATTATCTCAATGGAATGGTGGCGCGTATTGAAGCAAAAAAGCGTGGGTTTGAAAATGCTGTCATGCTCGACACACAGGGGTTTGTCGCCGAAGGCGGAACGGAATCGGTTTTTCTGGTCAGAAACGACCGGCTTTACACCCCTTTCCTGGGGACGATTCTTGAAAGTATTACACGTAAATCGATACTCCAGGCAGCTAAATTAAACGGCATTGAAACAAGCGAGGATCGGTTGTCCCCTGATTTTCTTTTTCAGGCAGACGAGATTTTTCTTTCGAATTCGCCGTATAAAGTAATACCCGTCCGACAGATTGAAAATCAAAAATTTGCACATGCACCCGGCCCGATAACCCGGAAGATAAATGATCTGATGAACAAAATCGTCAGTGGTCAAGAAAAACGTTTTAACGACTGGCTTTTCTCGGTGGATTAGGCTAAATCGAGTAAAATCATTTTAAGATATCCGCATGAAAGGAGAACAAAATGAAAATTATGGTGGGATTTGATGGTTCTATTTCGTCTTCGGATGCGCTAAGGGTGGCGGAACAGCATGCGAAAGCCTTTGAAGGCAGAATTGAATTGGTAACATCAATGGAAAAGGGGACAGAGGTGCAACGAGAAGAGATTGAGGAAGCGGAAAAAGATCTGGAGAAAGAAAAGAAACGATTGGAAGCAGAGGGTATCCCCTGCCAGACTCATCTGTTGATTCGTGGTTTGTCCCCTGGAGAAGACCTGATTGAGTTTGCCGAAGAGAATGAAGTGGAAGAAATTGTCATTGGGATTAGAAAAAAATCAAAGGTGGGAAAGCTGATTTTCGGCTCCACCGCTCAATTTATTATCTTAACAGCAGGTTGTCCGGTTGTGACAGTGAAATAGAAATTTTTCCTAGTTTTTTCTGTTCCCGATCGTATTTTTCTCCAGCCATTTTTTCAGAGACAAAAGCCCTTCTTCCATGGAAATCCTGGGCTCGTAACCTAAATCCTTTCTGGCGGCGGAAATATCAAACCAGTGGGCGCCGGCAACTGCATCGGCAATAAATCGCGTCATTTGGGGTTCCCCGGGCAAGTGAAAGGTTTTGTAGATAAATTCCAAGGCGCCTCCAATCAGCCAGGCTGTTTTATGATGTATTTTTCCTTTTACCGGTCCTAATCCAGCCGTCTTGAGGATGGCGTTGATCATTTCCCAAGCCGGAATCGGAGATCCTTGACTGATGAAATAGATATTCCCTGAGAGTGCGGGATTTTCTTCGAGTTTATCAGCCGCCAGTATGTGGGCGTCCACAGCGTTCCCGATATAGGTCGTGTCTACGAGATTTTTTCCGTTTCCGATTTGCTTTAATTTTTTTGCCCGGGCAATTAATCGGGGGGCAAAATGCGGATCGCCCGGCCCCCATATTTGATGGGGTCTTAACACCACGGTTCGGAGATGCTCACCGGCGGTTTTTACGACCAGCTTTTCGGCCATCGCTTTTGTTTCGGGATAGAATGCATTATATTTGACGGGGTAGGGGACTGATTCATCGACTCCTTCCATGTCTGTTCCATCAAAAATAACACTCGGGGTACTGGTATAGACAAGCCTTGAAACGTTATGGCGGAGGCATCCGCTGATAACGTTTTGAGTGCCTGTGACGTTGGTTTTGTAGTAATCTCTGTATTTTCCCCAAGGCGGTGGTTTGGCTGCCGTGTGAAAAATGATGTCTCTGCCTTTGCAGGCCTTGTCAACTATTTGGGCATCACCGATATCCCCCTGAATCTGATCGACACCCAGGACGTCAAGTCGGGTATAAAATCGGCGGGATAAGCTTCGAACGTTGTTATTTAGATGAACCAGCCGCCGGACAATTGCACTGCCGAGAAAACCGCCGCCACCGGTTACCAGAATCTTCAAATAGATCCGCCTTTCATAAGCGTGTTGTCATACAAAACCCCGTTGGAAATTTTGCGCACCAATAGGCCCCTTTCACTCATTTCAGTTTTCGTTCCGCCCAGGCCGCCAGCTTTTCCCTGAAAATTTTTGAATTATGGCGAATATCGACGGGAAAGGCCCTGTGAAAAAGTATGGTCTCTATTGTTTTTGTCAGTTCATGCCGGGCTGCCAGTGCGGCAAGGTCGATCGAGAGCGCTTTTTTATTTGTTTTGGGGTATTCTTTTTTCAATTCTATGCAGATAACGGGTTTTTGTTTCATCGGGGATCCGACCCCCACCAACGCACTTCGAAATACCTTGGGATGATTGTTAAATATCGCTTCACAGGGGATCGTAAAAAGAGTTCGATTGTCTGTTATAACACGATGGCTCTTCCGACCGCAAAACCAGATGCGACCTTTTTGATCCATCCATCCAAGATCTCCCATCCGGTGCCATATTTCATCTCCCTGTTTGATTTTCATCTGTGCATCCGCATCTGGGTTTTCGAAATATTGTCGGCTGACCAGCGCTCCCTTTACTACAATTTCGCCGATATCATTCTGGGATGCCTCCAGGTCATCCGACCAGGTTTCAATCGGATCGTCGCTGATTTTTATGATACGGACCTCAATGTTATTTATGGGTCGCCCGATACAGATTCCGTATCCTTTTTCACTGAGTTGGCGGGTTTCCGAGAGAATTTCGTTGCTTGTGATCGATACAATGGGGACAGCCTCGGTCGCGCCGTACGGGGTATGGATTTCAGCATCAGGGCCTAGCAAAGCACGAAACTGTTCGATATTATCAGCGTACACCGGCGCCCCGGCTGAAATAACCCGCTTTAATGACGGAAGTTTTATCCCTTTTTGTTTTCCGTATCGACCCACGCGATTCAAGAGAGCCGGGGAGGCAAACATGTTGGTTACCCCCAGATTGTTAATCGCTTCGATAATCCGATCGGGGTTGACTCGAGCAGGTTTGGTGGGATCCATGTCCGGGATGACAGCCGTGATCCCTAACTCCGGATAAAACATGGCAAACAGCGGAAAGGTTGACAGATCGATTTCGTCAGGAGACATATTTAAATGGGTTTTAATCTGCTCAAGCTGGGCTTCAAAGTTACCGTGGGTATACACGGCGCCCTTTGCCGGACCGGTGCTGCCGGTTGTAAAAAGAATAGCTGCTGTTTCATCCCAGCCGGTGTCGGCAACCGGGTACGGTTTCCAGGGAGATTGTCTGAGGTGGTTTAAAGTGAGGCCGCCCCAGAACCAGCGCCGGCCCACCGTGATCCAGGTTTTTACGGTTTTGAAAAATTTGGGGTACAGGGTCCGGATCACATGGGCGAGTGAGATGCCGATGAATGCTTCCGGATGGGTTGATTTAAAGCAATTGACCATCCTTCGAATTCCCATTCCCGGATCGACCACAACCGGTATGGCGCCGATTTTAAACATCGCAAAAATGAGGACAAAAAATTCCAAGCTCGGTTTTACCATTAAAATGGTTTTTGTCCCCCGCTCTATACCGGTTTTTTCCAACCCGTGGGCGAAGATGTCTGATTCCCGGTTGAGTTGCTGAAATGTCAGATGAGAATAGATCGCTCGTCCATGTTTATCTCGACCGGCATGACAGACGACTGCCCGCTTATAAGGCTTGATGTCAGCCATCCGAATCAGATGGGAGGAAACGTTGACGGTTCTATTGGTCTCTTTCATCTTTTCCGCTGAATTGTTGAGAGAAATCGCTTTCAAGAGCTGCTTTTACCAGTGAAATAACCTTTTCCGGTACATCTTCAAGAACATAATGGCCTGCATCTGAGAAGATATGGGATTCTGCATGGGGAAAGCGGCGCCGCCACTCGGCCAGATAGTCGAGCGTAAAAACAAAATCGTGTTTTCCCCAGCAGATGAGCATCGGAATTTGCTTCAGTTTATATAAATTTTGATCAAGATCAGATACAATAGTGTAGCTCGGATCATGTGTTTTTATGGGGATATCCTGAACAAATCTAAGTGTCGCAATGCGGTTGTGCCAAGAATTGTAAGGCGCCCTAAGACCTGCCTTTACATCTTTTGGCAACGATTTGTATGAATTCAGCAAAAGTGCTCCGCGAACGAAGAGATTGAATCCCAAAACCGCAATAGTTGCAAATCCTTTAAAGTTGCGGATAATCTTGAGGCTGACGGGGAGGTTTTTGCCTTTGGGAATCGGGAATGCGGCTGTATTAGTAATGATAAGCCGCCCCACTTTTTGGGGATGCCTGACGGCCCACGCCATCCCGATGACACCACCCCAGTCGTGAAGTACAAGGGTCACTTTTTGACTTAATTCAAGACTGTTGAGAAATTGTTCTAGATCTTCGATGCGGTTTTTTAGCCGGTATTCATATGCGCGAGGGTGAGGTTTTTCTGATAAGCCGCAGCCGATGTGATCCGGTGCAATGGCACGAAAATCAGGAGAAAGCCCTTTGATAAGGTTACGAAAATAAAAAGACCACGTGGGGTTGCCGTGCAGCATGACGACCGGTGGGCCGCACCCCTCATCGACATAATGATATTTGAATCCACCAATGGTGCGGTAATGCGATTTAAACGGATAAAGGTGACGAAATTTTGAAGTATTTATTTTATTCACAAAACTACCATTTTAGGCCAAGCATCAGGCAGTTCAGGCCACTTCCGATACCAAGCAGTCCTACCAAATCGTAAGGTTCAAAAAATTCGCGCTGATCAGCGATCGCAAGGGTAATTGGGAGCGAAACGGTGCCGATGTTTCCCAAATATTTAAAGGTTGTGAAATCTTGCTCCTTGGATATACCGATGGCA
The DNA here is from genome assembly GCA_011049715.1 of Desulfobacterales bacterium. GTDB lineage: Bacteria > Desulfobacterota > Desulfobacteria > Desulfobacterales > UBA2156 > UBA2156. The sequence continues at coordinate 8,443 of DRHF01000449.1, read as the reverse complement.
TTCAGGATGTTGCTTTGATGCGTAGCGCCGACCTGATGGCATATGATTTTATCCGGCTGGTCGGCGGTCCATGCCATTTCGCTTTTAAAAGCATTAAAGGTCTCGATGCCCAGTGTCACTCCGTTTTCGAGTACGCCAACCGAGTCGGTTTGCATAAAATGAAGTCCAGAAGCCGGGATTCCGGTATCCGGACCCCATGTGCAAAGATCGTGATGCCTGGTTGCATTGCGGGTAACACCGCCCAGGAGCCGATGGCCCTGTTTTGATACCGATTCGTCGGTCAGGAGCACCGCCACCGCGCCGGAGCCGCCTGTCAGGGTAGCGACACATTTCTTGAAGGTGTCCATATCTCTGTTTTCCAGCATTCGGTTTATGGATAGATCAACAATCTGGCGGGCCGATTCACACGAGAGCACCAGTCCCGAGCGAATCTGTCCCAACTCGATGGCATTGGCAATTTCGACCATGCCGTTCATGATGCCGAGACAGGCATTGGAAACATCATACACCATGGCTTTCGGTGTAAGATCGAGTCCGTCTGCGACCGCACATGCGGTCGCCGGTTCAAGGTTTTCGCGGCAAACACCGCCGTATATGAGCATGCCGATGTCGTCAGGTGAAATGTTGGCGTTTTCAATCGCTTTTTGTCCGGCCAGGATGGCACCTTTCGACATCTTGAACCCTGGATCCCAGAATCGCCGTTCATGAATTCCGGTCAACGCCTCAAGCTGCCCTTTTTGAAAGTGGAGGGCCTCATACAGCGGCTCAAGTCGCTTTTCGATGTCAGCCGATGAAACCACGTTCGGCGCCAGTTCATAGCCAAAAGATTCAATATAAACTTTGGAATATTTCATTTTGGTGTCTAATAATTAAAGTTAATTTTAAAAGGTAATATCAAAATTAAACCGGCAATTAAAGAATGTCATTCCGGTCAGTAGCGTACTCAAACTCAAAACGGAGTCAGCATGATGCCAAAATTTTCGATTTTATAAATACATAATCCATCCACTTTCAAAAATCCGTTTGCCTGAACATGGGGAAAAGGGGAATCCCCGATCGATGTTACCACCGCCTCAATCTCCACCTGCTCATTGTGGGGCAGGATCTGACCCCGGTAGCTCCAGGAATGCGATTGTCCGGTTAATAGCTCAAAGCGATGGGTTTGTGCACGCTTCGGCCATTGGTGCAGAGCAATATACTTTAGCAGTTGAATGAACGATTCCAGGCCCAATGAGCCCGGGCAGACAGGATCTTGATAAAAATGGGCCTTAAAATACCATTCCTCAGAAGGTATGCGCTTGGTTGCGCGAATAAACCCAAGACCGGCCGGACCCCCTCCGGGTATCCAATTATCGACGTGATCGATCATACGAATTGCTTTTGCAGGCATGGCAAGACCGGACCCCGGATCCCAAACTTTATCATGCGGCGACATGGGTGCCTTATCTTCCAGAATATCTGAAGTGCCCTTTTGCAGTTCAGCAGATGCAGGGGTGTACGCATTTTTTTCGGCATCGCGAATGCCGGCCTGTTGTTCTAGGGCTTTCTCAGTAAAAAAACCGAAGTTGGCGTTGCCTTCATAAACCGGCTTGCCGGAAGTCAATACACAGAAATCAAACTCCTCAATAATCATATCTCCCGCTTCTGAAACCTTTTTTAAACGCGCCCGAGTCGTCAACGTCTGTGACATCGGATAGATGTTGTCATGCAGGATGACGCGTCCACCTAGATTTCTGAAGCGCAAGTCTTTCTGGCTTTTGAGGGCAGAACCCATATAAGCCGCCAGCCAGCCACACGGTTGGAGGGCAATTTCATTTAAGGCACAGTAGGGGAGGGATGGGGTGCGATTGGCTTTGAAATACCATGCACCGGGGTCAATATCGAATTCAGCTTCCACCCAGCCATCCGGTTTCAAGACCCAGGCTTCCGGCTCAAGCGAGATTATCCTGTCAATAAAAAGGTATGGTGGATTGGGGAGTCTGGCAATGAATCTTTCTTCATCAAAAATTCGATAGCGGTTTCCGAACGCCTTTGACGGCTTGCCCAGTGCAAATTCAAGCAATTTTGCCTGATCGAAGACCGCGTATTGAGAAGATCCGCTATCCGTGCCTGACACCGATAAGGGTTCCGGTGAGCCGGCAGCCGGCGCTGGCAGGGTTTTGTTTTTATGTTTCCAGAAGGATTCAAGCGCGTTGCGGCTGGAACCGGTCAGTTGCAGCGACATATTGCTGAAACGCACGATGCAATGCCCGTCGGCATACATGTGGGCATCGGCGATGACAAAGGGATGCGGATCGTATCCGACCTCTTTGATTTCAACCTCGTAGACGACTTTGGCGGTTTGCGGCGTTACCGGACCGCGACACTTTAATGCGGTTTCGACCCCGACAACGGGTTCATAAGCGGCATCGGGGTTGTCTGTAATCCAACCCATACGCTGGATAAAGACTCTGAGGGTGTGGACGCAGCATTCATACATGAGTGTCCCCGGCATGACCATGTCATCCACAAAATGACACGTTAAATACCAGGCATCCGGATCGATATCGGCTTCGGACCGGATCAGCCCGAGGCGATAATACCCACCTGTCGGATCGAGTGTTAAAATACGATCGATCAGTTTCATCCGCCCGCCCGGTAAAAGCAAAGTGTCTGAGATCGTGACGCTGTCGAAAAGATCACCGAAACACCCGGCCGGGTCTCCTTTGCGAAGCGCAGTCAGCTGTTCCTCATTGTAGCTTTCAGGCTGCGGGTTTTGATAAAAAGGAACAATGTCTTCTCGAATCGGATCGGTGATGCCGGCTTCCGGTCGATCTTCCTCTTCAGATGAAAGAATCCCTCCCGAATGGCGTACTTCTTCTTCGGTAAAAAATCCGGCACAACCGTTTTTCATGGTAATGAGATGGGAATTTCCAATAAACCCTTCAAAATGAAAAAAGAAAAGATAGGTGTTACCCTGCTGCACAAAACGTTCAATCTCGATTTCATAGCGGATGACATCCCCGCGCCGGGGGAGATTCCTATGAAAAATGACCGTGGCATCGAGAAGCCGATAAGCCCTCTCCCCTTTTACCACATGGTCGATACCCAGGTAGGAACACAAGAACAGATCGGCCTGCCCGGCCTCCACGGATATACAGACCGGTACCCGATCTCCATCGAGATACCATGCATCAGCGTGAACATCATGCTCGGTAACAATTCGACCGGGTCCTAGCTCGCATTTTTCACCTTCCAGCGATAGGATCCGATCCACAAGCATCAGTGGTTCATCCGGAAGACGCACCCTGCAACGGTAAGTGTCGACGATGTCAAACTCCGGGCCGAGCACTTTAGCGGCCGAGCCGATAGCAAATTCCATGCACATCTTTCGAGAAAAGGCAGGAAAAACCCGAGGTGTGGAAGATTCTGCGCCGGTTTGTGACTGTTGGTTTGAAATAGAAAAAGATCGCCTTTTTCCATGTAAATTTTCAAGGAGGTTTTCTTGAAACGAAAGGGTATGGGCGTAAGCTTTCGTCAAGTCACTGGAAAAAGCAAGGAAGCTTTGGTGGATGTCTGATATCGATTTTGCATTCCGGCTTGCCCGCTCGATCATTGCCGTAATCGGCTGTCCATTTTCTTTTTGAAGACTCCGGCGTGTGGGTTGTGGGCTGAAATATTTCAGCAAAGGAAAAGAGGGCGGGCTTCCGCCTATCGGGATGGTTATTCCGTGTGCGGATTGGTCCAAAGGTTTTTGCTTTTTGCCCTGGGCGATCTTCGGCGGTCGGCTTTTGGCATCATATTCAAAACTTTCCAAAATGACATGGGAGACGTTTCCATCCGCGGTCATAGCGCAGACGCAAGCCTTTCGGGTTGCGCCCTTATTATCACTCGGCCAGGATTGAGAGGAAGCGGGGACCCGGAACTGATCTTTTTCCCAAAGATCGCTTTGGGAAGGGACAAAGTTTCTAAGGGGGGGGATCGTCTGATGATAGAGGCATAGGCCGGCTTTGACCAGTGAGGCCAGACCGGCAGAAGCTCCCGTGTGTCCCAGAGTTGGTTTTAGAGAACCGATTGCGCAGCCCCTCTTTTTTGTTTTTGTTTCATTGATGAAAAACGCGTTGAGAGCCTCTGATTCTAAGGCATCCTCTACGGGGTCCCCGCTCCCGTGTGTTTCAATAAAACCGACGTCTGCGGATGAAATTCCGGCTTCGTCAAAAGCAGATTTTATGGAACGAATATAGGCGTCCTTTGAGATAGAATCGGCATCGATTCCCCCCCCGCCGGCGCATCCTATTCCTTTTATAACAGCGTAAATCCGGTCTCCATCGTTCAGTGCTTCATCCAGCCGCTTGATCACAAGGGCGGCGGCACCTTCGCCCGGCAACGTGCCATCGGAAAGTCGATCAAAGGGCCGGACCTCGCTGCAATGTGTCAGCGATCTGTTTTTGCTGGTCGTTAGTACCTTTCGAACGTCGCCGGCCAGATCAACGGCTCCAACAAGAAAGAGGTCGGTCTCATTTTGCTGCAAAGATCTGACCCCGATTTCGAGTGCCTTCATTCCTGAAGTTTCCTCACCGGAGACGGTAAAACACGGACCACCCAAACGGAACTCTCTGGCAACCCGACTGGCAATGATCCCGCCCAGGGCGCCCAGCGTCCGTTCATGGGTTAATTGTGGGCTTAAGGCATCTTGAAGTGCGCTTTGCCACCTGAGAATTTTTGTATCGTCAACATCGATATTGAGGCTTTTTTTAAAAAATGAAAATTTGTTGAACAGATTCCATCGCAGATGGAAATTGGTTGCCTCATAATCAAAATCCATACCAATGACCGCACCCATGCGCGGTCGAACTTTACGCAGCTGCAAGCCGGCGTCTTCCATTGCCCCGGCGGATACTTTCATCATCAGCAAATGCTGTGGAAGGATATCCTTAATTTCATTTGGGGGGATGTGAAACTCGTCAATATCAATCGAAAGCTTTTCCATAAATCCACCCAAAAGATTATCAGCATCAAGATGCGGTTTAACCCTTGTTTCGCACCCCTTCCATCGATGATCCGGTCTTTTACCTATGGTGGTATCCCCGGTAAAAATCGCTTCCGTGAATGCCTTTAATGATGATAAGGAACCGAAAATGGATTCCATACCGATAATGGCTACCGGGGGGTCGATCGTTGACCGGTCGGGTTTTACCGGCTTTGATTTTTGGTGAGTGACGATCGTCTTTGGGTGGGAGATTCTAACGGGATTGTATTCTTCAAAAAGCAAATGTGCATTTATTCCGCCAAATCCAAACGCGCTCACTGCCGCCCGCCTGGGGCGGTTTTTATCATTGATCCGCCATTTTTCCGGCTCGGTTTGAACCCGAAACGGGCTGTTGTTCAACGGGCTTTTTTCGGGTGCTTTAAAATAGTTAAGAGAGGGTGGAAGGATTTTGTGTCGCATGGCAAGAAGTGTTTTTATCATTCCGGCGGCAGCTGCAGCGGTCAGCAGGTGTCCAATCATTGATTTAACAGATCCGATTGGGCATTGGTTGCGCACCCACCCGGCGTGACCCCATAGTTTTCTCAAACTTTGAAGCTCGGTTTCATCGCCGAGGGGCGTTCCGGCGCCGTGGCATTCAATCAGGTCTACGTCCTGCGGAAACCAACCAGCCGTTTCATAGGCCATGCGTAAAGCACGAACCTGACCTTCGCTGTCCGGAGAAATAAGATTTCCTCTTACGTCGTTGGAAAATCCGATTCCTTTTATAAGACCGTAAATACGGTCTTCATCGCGCAATGCATCATCGAGGCGTTTTAAAACAAGAAAACCGGCCCCTTCGCCGACTACCAGACCGTCAGCGCTTTCATCAAAGGGAGAACAGCGACCCGATGGAGATAAGGCCCTGAGTTGACTAAACCCGATCTGGGTATAAAGTGCTTCGGGTCTTGAAATTCCTCCAGCCAGCATAACGTCCGCACGGCGAAACAAAAGTTCGTCACAGGCCAGTTTCACCGCATAGATCGATGAAGCGCAGGCAGCATCGAGGGTGTAACTCCCACCTCCTAGATTTAATCCTTTGGCAAGGATTGCTGCCGGAAGACCGGTGACTTTGCCGGCCAAAAATTGTTCTTTGGTTAAGGGTGGGGTTGGGGGTAGCTTTCCAAAAAGCTTTTCCTCAAAAGACGAGCCCAATATGTCCCTTGTGATTGAAGAGGCTGCATCTGTCGGAAGGGCGATGGCGGATAGAATCGTACCGATATGTTCTTTGTCTGCCGGAAACGTCACACAATCAGAGAGTGCTTCCCTCCCCGCTTGCAGTGCAATGTGGTACATCGGATCAAGGGCGCCGATCAAGTCAACGTCAATGTCTATCCCTTTTGGATCGAATTCAAAGTCTTCGATCAGGTAGGCGCGTTTTGAGTATGCCTTGTCCGCTGCCGGTTCAGGGTGATAAATGTCGTCGATCGGAGCAATCCATCTTTTTTCCGGTACTTCGCAGGATGAATCGACTTTGTTGACAATATTCTGCCAGAATTTATTTATATCGGAAGCTCCGGGAAAAACCCCGGCCATCCCAATGACTGCGATCGGTTCTTTATGCATGGGCCAAAAGGGCAGTTTTCAATGGCTGTCGTCAATATTTCAAAAGGATTGCCAAAATGAATTTATATAGCGGAGGTTCGATTGGAGGGCAAGAGTCAAATTTTTTTGGCCAGGCCAATTTGCGCTTGTTAATTGTTCATTTTATAAACGATAAGCTCATTTCTTAAAAATTATAACTCAAGTTTCGTACCCCCAATGTGGCACGGCGCCGCATCTGGTGTAGGGTAAATAAAATTTTTTTGGAAAAACAATGAGGCAGCCGCGGTAAACCGGTATCCATAAAGTAATCACCGTGCACAGGCACGCGATGGTCTGGTTTCTCTCGTAATATCAGTTGCTTCTGAAATGATAACTCTTAAAAGGTTTTGTGCCGTTGTCAAAGTGCTCATCATCAATTTTTTCCAGAAAAATTTCTTTTTACTCTATGCCTGATGCGACTCTCCTTAAAATATCAGGTGCGAAACTTGACGGCTTCGTAAAAAGTCCAACTTCTGTGTTGCGCTGCATCCTTCGTCATTGCAGCGTACTGTAAGTATGCATCATTCCTCAGGATTTGCGCGCCTTGAATTTGGTCTGCCTCCGGCGGATTACTTTGCCGTCTAATTTCGACTTTTTACGAGACTGTCATAATTAGAGTAAAATAAAAAAGAGGACTTGTTTTTTATCCATCCTTACCCGGCAAGATGTTGATGAATTGATATTCCTCCACCGGTTTTCCTGTGGATGCTTCAAAATCAGTTTCCCCCCACTGTTCAATGGACAGGAGTTTTTTTCCTGATTCGTCCATATAATCCCATTTGAGGATTTCCCTTGTTGTTTCTTCCCCATTTTTATGAAAATGACCGGCCCCGGTCTCCTCGAGATAGTAAACGGCGCCATCAAATTCCAGCGTATCAGGGGGGCTTTCGTTTGCCAGGATACGATCCTTAAATTCCGGATCAAGGCGGCTTATCGGAATTTTTTGACTGACGCTCCAATAGTCCTCGTCATCCGGCTCCCTTTCCAGAAAGAGGGTTTCATCGTGGCTAGTCAGCTGCCATTCAAAGGTGAGATCCCCAGACCCCCAGTCATAATAATGATAGGCCTTCACTTCCCAGGTCTTCATATCATAATCAACAAAGTTACCGGCCCGCAGATTGGGAAGAACAAGATCCGTCAGCGGGTCCGGGGTCGGTGTGTCTTTTTTATTAAAAAAATCTTTCCAGCCCATTTTGTTTATCGGTTCAACCGATCCCCATTTTCTTTTTTAATTCTTCGAGCTGTTCGGAAGCGACTATTTTGGGTCCATCGTTAATCGCCTGGTTAATTTCTTCGTCAACGCTTCTATCCGCACTGACCATATCGCCATAAGCCTCGGCCAGAGATTCGTCCTCTTCTACTTTTGCTTTCATTTTTTCCAGCATTGAAATTGTTCCGGATGAATCCATGTTTGCTAACTGGGCGTTGATTTTTTTCGTCGAGGCGGCTGTCCGGGCCCGGGCTTTTAGAGTGATCAGATCATTTTCATATGTTGTGACACTCGATTTGATCTTGTTGACATTTGCCTGCAGCGTGCCTGCCATCTGGTCGTGTCGGTCTGCTTCTTTGAAAAGTCTCGTTGCTTCACTGGCTTGCTGTTCTTTTTTTGCGAGCGCCTCGGTTGCGAGTCGTTCCGCATCTTGTGCGTTAAGGCTTTCGCTTTGCATTTTTTGTAAAATAAGCATTGCCTTGCGTTCATAGTCAGCAGCGAGCTTTTTGTTGTTTTCAGCACTTTTTCTGGTCCGTATTGCAATGCTTTTGACTTCGGCTAAACTGGTCATGGCCCCTTGAAGGTCCTTTTTTAGATCCCGTATCCCCTGCTCGGTCATTTTTATGGGGTCTTCTATCTTGTCT
>DRHF01000448.1 GCA_011049715.1 Desulfobacterales bacterium | reverse complement strand
GCGAACGAATCTGTGCTTTCTGCCTCACGGAAGCAAACGCCGGTTCTGATGCCTCCAGTGTGGAGACCTATGCGACCCTGGATGGGGATGAATATATCATCAACGGAACAAAAATATTTGTAACGAATGGCGGGGTGTGCGGGCTAGCTCTTATTTTTGCCATCACCGATATCGGGCCCGACAGAAAGGCGCCCAGCATCTTCATCGTTGAAAAGGAGACACCCGGGTTCTCAGTTGGCGAGATTGAGGATTTGTGCGGTATGCGGGCAAATCCGGTCTCTTCTCTTTTTCTTGAAGACTGCCGTGTCGACTCGATGCATCTTCTTGGAAAAGCTGGCGATGGACTTAAAATCGGCCTGGAGAGTTTGGATGCCGGGCGCTTAGGCGTTGCCGCCCAGGCGCTGGGGATCGCGCAGGCTGCATTTGAGGCATCGGTCAGGTATGCAAAGGAAAGACAGCAGTTTAAGAAACCGATTTCCCGGTTCCAGACGATACAAAATTATATTGCGGACATGGCGACTGAGATCGATGCTGCGAGGCTCCTGCTCTATCGGGTGTGTGCGATGAAGGACGACCATATGCCCTTCACCGCCGAGGCTTCAATGGCCAAATTGTTTTGCAGTCGGGTCGCCAGGAAGGTGACGGAAAAAGCCGTCCAGATTCACGGGGGATACGGATACAGCAAAGAGTATGATGTGGAGCGTTATTTCAGGGATGCCAAGGTTACGGAAATTTATGAGGGAACCAATGAGATCATGCAGATGGTGATTTCAAGATCGGTTTTGACCCGGCCGAGCTAGTCGGTACTTTTTTAAGATAGGGCGTCGCAAACGAATTGATTAAAATCTGATTGCGGTTTTATTATGTTAAATCTTGTTGTGTGCATAAAACAGGTACCCATCGTATCGGAGCTACCATGGGATTCAAAAACAGGAACGTTGCGGAGGGAGCTTGCGGAAGGCATGGTGGATCCTTCCAGCAAACACGCACTTGAGGCGGCTCTACGGCTAGCCGATCAGCACAATGGCAAAATTACGGTCTTTACCATGGGTCCGCCAATGGCAGAGGAGGCGCTCTATGAGGCAGTGGCAATGGGAGCGGACAGGGGAGTACTCCTTACGGACAAACGGATGGCCGGAGCAGATACCCATATAACCTCTCTTATCCTTGCACGGGCCATTAAAAAGAAATGCCCGGATTTCGATCTGGTGCTTTGCGGAGACCAGACCTCCGACAGCGAAACAGCACAGGTCGGCCCCCAGCTTGCAGAGGAGTTGGGAATTCCCGGTGTTGCAAATGTGGAAAAACTTGATCTGGCGACGCACACCCTCTGTTTGGAAAGGCAGACCGATGACTTCCTTGAAATTCTGGAGATGGATCTTCCCGGCCTGGTGACAATATCTCCCCATTATAACGTACCGAGGCATGTATCCTTGGGGGGGGTGCAACAGGCGTTTGATTACCCGAATGTGGATACCCTCGGAGCCGATGATTTGGGGCTTGACCCCGGGCTGGTGGCGCTAAAACATTCTCCGACCAAGATTATGCGCGTATATTCTCCTGCCACAGAAAAGGAGAATATTGTGTTGAAAGGTGCTGTGAAACGGATAGTTAATGAGCTTTTCGATAGGTTTGGAGACAGAATCGGTGGTGCCATGAGCAAGGATTTGAAAACACACGATCATCCATAGCATCGCTTCAACAGAGGTGCCGTCCGCTTCACTAAATTTCAAGTGAGATATGATGAAAACTTTAAACCATGACATATGGGTGTTTGGAGATTACCGCAACTATTTTCAAAACCGCGTCACACTGCAATTACTGGCAAGGGCGGGTGAGCTGGCTCCAAAAACGGGTGGCTCAATTTGTGCAATCGTTTTCGGACACGACGTTGGCAGGTATGTCAGCGAATATATTTCTCATGGTGCAGAAAAGGTATACGTTGTTGATCATCCGCAGTTGAAACAATACAGTATTGAAGCCTATACCGGACTCATGGAAAGGCTGGTCAAGGCACATGGGCCGGAGATCCTGCTGATCGGCGCCACATGTTTTGGAAAGGAGTATGCCCCCAAGGTCGCAAAACGTCTGAAGACGGGATTAACGGCGGATTGTATTGACCTCGATATTAATAAAGACGGTCTAATGATTCAAACGTCCCCGTCGTTTGGCGGCAACCTCATTGCAGAAATTTTGACACCGAACAACAGACCCCAGGTTGCAACTGTCAGGGCGGGAACGTTTCAGGAGATCCCCCACAATGCCGATGCGAAGGGTGAAGTCATATCCATGCCGATACCGGACGATTTGCCGATGGAACGCGTTCGGCTGATTCGCTCCGAGCGGCTCCCCAAAAAGGGACGAAAGATTGAAGATACGAGCGTCGTAATTTGCGGTGGGCGCGGTATGGGAAGTAAACAGAAATTTAAAAAGATTTTTGAACTGGCACGCCTGATGGATGGCGAGGTCGGCGCGACCCGTCCTGTGGTCCATGCCGGCTGGTCGGGTCCAAATACGCTGGTTGGGCAGGCGGGAAGGCAGATCAGTCCTAAAATTTTAATATCTTTCGGAATTAGTGGTGCCATCCAACATACGGCTGCCCTAGGTGACGCAGACTTCATTATTGCAGTCAATAAGAATCCAAATGCGACCATGATGAAGATGGCGGATGTGGCTGTTGTGGCAGATGCAAACCAAGCCTGCCTGGCCATAATCAAGGCGATTAAGGAAAAAATTCAAGTATAAACCAAAAAGAGACCGATCATCCACACATTTTCTTTTCTATTTCTTTATAAACTCCATCACCTGTTTCTTGACATCCAGGTAGTGCAGCGGGATATTGGAGACTTTTGCGTTGCCCGGGAGGGCAAGCGCATGAACGAATTTTAAATTTCTCGTTGGTTTTTTAATTGCCTCAATAAGCTGCTTTTTGTCTGCCGCCTTAATAACATTTTCAATACCAAAACCTTCTGCAAGCATTGCAAGGTCGACACACGAACCGGTCAATGTCGGCTGACCGCCTGTGGATCCATAGGATCTGTTATCAATAGCGCATATGATAAGGTTTGAGGGATTAAAGTGGGCGGCTGTTGCAAGAGTGCCCGGATTCATAAGGATACTGCCGTCCCCATCTATCACAACAACCTCTTTGTCAGAAGCGAGACTTATTCCGAGACCTATCGGAGTCGCCATTCCCATGCTTCCCAGCATATAGAAATTTGAAGATTGATGTTTTATTTCAAATAGCTCTTTTGACGGAATTCCAAGGTTGCAAACAATGACTTTGGAATCAAGATGCGGCGCTATCGCATTCAAGATATCATATCGCGTTAATTCAGGAGAATATTGGCAATTGATCCTTTCATTCATCCCCTGTTGTCGGATCTCATACCTTTGGAGTCCCGCCCACGGCCCCGGATCCCGGGTATCTGTCGTTTCAAAAACAGCAGGACTGAGAAGAAATGCGTGTATCTTATTTTTCTTATACACCCCGGGAAGTTTATATTCCATGATACTGACATCGTCAGCGGTGCTGATCGTAGAACAGGCGATGCCGGCGCCTTTTAATATTTCAGGAAGCCTTTCCCCCATCGGTATTTGAGCTGCAATTCCTTCTTTATAAATACCACGTTGGCTGACAAACAGTGCAAGAGGTAACTCATAAAAGCCGGTCAGGGATAAAAGAGCATTGATCATATTGCCAATACCCGAGCTCTGGACGAACATGGCAGGCCTTTTTCCTGCAAGTGCTATCCCTGCAGCAATGCCGACTCCTTCTTCTTCCCTTGTCAGGGGAATATGGAAGAGCTCTTTTTCGAGCCGTTCGAGCAGAAACTTAATCCTGTCGCAGGGGAGGGTGCACATAAAATCTACACCGTTAGTTTTCAAGATACCTATCAGTCGGTCTTCAAAAGATCGCACATCCTCTCCTTTAATTAAAATATTTTTCTAAAATTTTGATTCATTGCGGATCAGGTAAATAAATGAAGCTAAAGATATCAAAAGATACCCGAACCGGAAAGCTTAATCGCTTCGGCATATATTTCGATGGGATGTTTAACTGCAACACGGTCTCCTGATCGCGAGAGCATGTCTGAAATCTGAATCATACACGCCGGACATCCCGTGGCAACTGTTGAACTCCCGGAGATCTTGATATTGCTTCTCTTTCGCATTCCAATATCGGATGAGAGTTCATAATGCTGCAGATTAAAACTTCCCCCCAATCCACAGCACACATCCGCTCCAGGCATTTCTTTAAAGCAATACCGGGAATTGGTTTGAATGAGGGCCCTTGGTTCACTCGATACGCCCAAAGTTTTTTTGAGATGGCAGGGATCATGATATGTTATGGTGCGAGTGTCACCTCTTTTTTTTGCTTCACTCTTTTTCAACCCTGTAATCAAGACCAGAAATTGGTTGATATCCAAGGTTTTTTCAGACAGTCTCCGGGCTTTTGCTTTGACATCGCCCTGGTTGTCCAAGAGCATCATCGGCCAGATTTTTTTTATGGTGGACGTGCAGGTGGCACAGGACGTAACCAGATAATCAAAGTCTTCACTGTCAAATAGGTTTAGATTGTAGCGAACAAGCCGGTTGAATGTCTCCGTGTCACCGGCTGAAATCGCGGGGATGCCACAACATCCCTGTGTTTTTGGCATAAAAACCCCCACTTGATGATGATTCAGAACATTGAGCGTTTCGGCCCCGATGCGTGGGAATATTTTGTCGATCAGACAACCTACATAAAAGGCGACTTTTAAGCCGGAGTGTCCGACATCGGTGCTTATTTGAGCCACCAGTTTATGAAACGGTACCGGTGCCAGAGGAAGAAAATGTCGACGCGATAACAGTGGGGAAACGAACCGAGCGCAGGAAGTGCCGATCAGATCATTTGCCGGCCGAGTAAATATTTTCTGTAATTTTGAACCCCACGCCAAAACCCAATCAAACGTTTCCGGATGCGCCAACATCCCTCTCAAGATCACTTTTTTTGAGGGAGAAAGCCCTATAAAGCCGGATAGTGCGGCGCGGGCTTTGATGAAAATTTCCAAAACGCTCACTCCGCTGGGACAGTTGGCGGCACATGACCCGCAGAGAAGGCAGCGATCAAGTCGATCGGATACCCCTTTTGGATTTTTGAACATCTCTTGCATCAACCCATCCAGAAGGGCTAATTTCCCACGGGCCACATCGGACTCACGGCCGGTTTGCTCAAAAAGCGGGCAAACCGCCTGGCACATCCCGCAGCGCACACATCGTGCCACCTGATGTTCGAGTTCCTTCATCAATTTGATCAGTGCTTTCATGTCGGCCATGGTTACGTTCCTATGATGCTGCGCAGCATGAGGTGTGTTTTTTTGTTCAATCGATTTTGCGTTCGATACCCCGGGCACAAGAATCTGCTTATACCCCACCGGTGATCAAGCCTCAAGCGCTTTTCATGGTTTTAATTTGACAAAAATTGATCCACCATATAGAGGTGATCGTTATACCACAACGAGTACCGAGTATCCCGCGAGCATTTCAAAATCGAAGGCGTCAAACATATTTCATCTGAAAATGACCTGGTTTAGGTTAGAAGTTATCCGTCCGAAAGGGTTGATGAATCCGGGGAAAATATTTTCATAATTCGGGTGGTATGGCAAGGGGGCAATCATGCTGAATAAAAACAAGACCTATGAAGATGTCTATCGGAGTTTTGAGTGGCAAATCCCCGAATATTACAACATGGGAGTTGATGTTTGTGATAAGCATGCCCACCAAAGATATCGCCTGGCGCTGATCTATGAGGATGAATACGGTCAGGTTGAAAAGTACACATTCTGGCGGCTGAAAAGGCTTTCCAACCAATTTGCCAATGCCCTAAAAGCCTTTGGATTTGGCGCTGGAGACCGGATGGGGATTCTTCTGCCGCAATGTCCGGAAACCGGCATTTCACACATCGCTATCTATAAGATCGGGGGTATCGCGATTCCGCTGTTTACGCTTTTCGGTGTGGACGCCCTGGAGTATCGCCTGATCAACAGCGAAGCAAAATGTATTGTCACCAATGGGGAGAATCTCCACAAGGTTCTAAAAATTTGGGACAGACTTCCCCACTTAAAGCATGTTTTCGTAACCCGTGGAAAAAAAGAAGAAAGGGTGATCGGATTCTGGGAAGCCATAGAGAAGGGTGCCATTGATTTTAATCCGGTTAAGACCCGGGCCGACGATCCCGCACTGCTTGCATACACCTCCGGTACAACAGGACCCCCTAAGGGCGCCCTTCATGCCCATCGGATGCTTCTGGGACATATTCCGGGGATCGAATTTCCCCACAACTTTTTCCCCAAAGAAGATGATTGTTTCTGGACCCCGGCGGACTGGGCATGGCTCGGTGGTCTGACCGATGTTTTGCTTCCGAGCTGGCACCACGGCATCCCGGTGGTGGCCTTTCGGGCAAAAAAGTTTGATCCGGAGTACGCGTTTCATCTTATGGCCAAACACGGGGTCCGAAATACGTTTATACCTCCGACTGCCTTAAAACTGATGCGCCAGGTGAAGGGTCTCACAAAACGACATCACTATCAGTTGCGAACCATCGCGAGCGGCGGGGAGACACTGGGAAAAGAGCTTTTGGAATGGGGCAGGGAGACCTTTGGGATCACCATCAACGAGTTTTATGGACAAACAGAGGTCAATCTGGTGGTGGGGAACTGTGCTGAGATTATGGAGATCAGACCCGGTTCCATGGGTAAGGCCATCCCGGGCCATGTGGTAGAGATTGTGGATGATGACGGTAATGTGCAGCCACCGGATGAAACCGGAAACGTGGCAATCAAAAAACCCAATCCGGTCATGTTCCTGGAATACTGGCGTAACCCAGAAGCCACCCGGTCAAAGTATATAGGGGATTGGTGTTTGACAGGAGATCTGGCCAAAAAAGACAGCGATGGATATTTCTGGTTTGTCGGCAGGGAAGATGACCTGATAACCAGCTCCGGGTATAGGATCGGACCCGGTGAAATCGAAGACTGTCTGATAAAGCACCCTGCTGTGGCCATGGCAGCCGTTATCGGTGTGCCGGATGAAGTTCGTACGGAAATCGTAAAGGCTTTTATTGTTCCAACGCCTGATGCGACGCTTGATAACGACCTGAAACAGGATATTCAGAATTTTATTCGAAACCGTCTCGCGGCCCACGAATACCCGAGAGCGGTCGAGTTTGTCAAAGAACTCCCCTTGACCGCCACCGGAAAAATCATCCGGAAAGATTTGAGACAAGCGGAGAGAGAAAAACAGAAAGGAGACTTCTCCTAGTAGGTCAGCACTATTCCGCCGTCAAACAAAAGGTCCCCACCGATCAGATATCTGGCAAACCGGGAAAATCCAAAAATAAACAGATTCGCCACCTCAATGGGAGACATCATCTCTTTGATACGGGATTTGCCCATCATCACATCTCTGACGACTTTTTCGGGTGTAATACGACGTTGTTCAGCCTGGGCCTGCACCTGGTTTAGCGCCAGCGGTGTTTTAACAAATCCGGTGCTGATTGTAAATGAGCGTATCGTCCCTCCTCCCTCGGCAGAGATGGATTGGCTCAAGGCCCTGAGGCCGAACTTGGTTATATTATACACCGGTTTGTTGACCGTGCAGATGTGGGCATGTATGGATGCCATATTACCGATCACACCGATTTTGTCACTGCTTTTTTTCATATGGGGGATGGTCAGTTTAGAGAGATAAAAAGGCGCACGGAGCATGAGCCGTTGCATCAGATCATATTTTTCCATGGGAAAGTTTTCCACCGGGTCGATATGTTGAATTCCCGCAATATTGGCCAGAAATTTAATGGTACCGAGCTTGGCAGCCTCCTTTACCGCATACTCAATGTCTTCATCACGGGTGAGATCTGTTTTGATAAACCTCATTTGTCCACCCATCTCCCGGGCGATTCTCTGTGTCTTTTTTCCCGCTTCTTCATCGATATCCAACCCCACTGTCATCAAATTGTTGTCGGCCGCCGCAATCGATGTTGCCCGGCCGATTCCTGATCCCGAACCGGTGACAATGCAAACATTGCCAGGATTGAAAAGGTCATCCTCCAGAATGAGAATCTCTTTGGGCTCTATTTTGGGTTCTTTGATATCCATAAGCTCCCTCAACTCTTGCAGGATTTCTTAAATGGCTTTTCTGAAATCGGTTGGTTTTTCTCTCTCGACAAATCAGGACGGGAAACATATAAAATTGTATCAATTGCATGGCATGTCGTCAACGAAAACCATGATTAACCCCATGCTGTACCTGTTGGTTTTTAAATAAACATAATGCAACATGGTATAACGGAAACAACTCGGGACATATGAACCGCTCCAGACAAGCTTTTATTAAAGATAACCTGGCATTAAGGGCGACCGTTTTGCAGGGGATCCGAGCGTATTTTGCGGACCATGGTTATCTGGAGGTCGAGACGCCGATCCGGATACCTGCCCCTGCTCCCGAGGGCACCATTGATGCAGAAATTTCAGGTGAGTGGTTTCTGCAGACATCTCCCGAGTTACAAATGAAACGGCTCCTTTCATCGGGTCATTCACGTATATTCCAGATCTGCAAATGCTTCCGTCAAGCAGAGCGGGGTAGCAGACACCTTCCCGAATTTACGATGCTCGAATGGTATTGCTCTAAAAGCAATTATGTCGACATGATGGCAGAATGTGAAGAATTGATTCGGTTTGTAGCAAGCCGTGCAGGTCTTGAAGAATTTATTCTCTACCAGGGGGAAACCATCGATCTTCGGCTGCCGTGGATCAGGATGCCGGTCGTCGATGCTTTTAATAAATTCGCTTCAACAACGATTGAAAAAGCGCTTGAGGAAAACCGGTTTGACGAAGTAATGGTCCTGGAGATAGAGCCTTTCTTGAGGCAAAAAAAGCCACTTTTTCTTTATGATTATCCTGCTGAAAGAGGTGCACTTGCAAAGCTAAAGCCTCTCAACGAGCGGTTTGCCCAACGGTTTGAACTTTACATGGGCGGTCTTGAGCTGTGTAACGCCTTTACCGAACTGACCGATCCTGATGAACAAAGAGCCCGGTTCGAAAAAGAAATAAGCATCCGCCGGGATTCTGGAAAACTGGTCTATCCGATGCCGGAGCATTTTCTCAAATCCCTCAAATACATGCCGGATGCTTCGGGAAATGCCCTTGGCATCGACCGTTTGGTGATGCTTTTTTGTAATACGACCCGCATTGATGACATCGTGGCATTTACGCCTGAAGAGTTATAAAAGCTGACGGCATGATACACGGACCCCACGGTTAGTTTCAGAAATATCTGTTACATTTTAATCCCATGGGTAAGTCCGTTTGGTTTGGGGGCATAAATGCAGATCGTGAAAAAGCAAACCCCGAACCCCATTATCAAAGACCCCAGAAAAAAAGCCTGCCGGAGTTGAAAAATATCCATTACTAAACCGGCAAGGATAGACCCGGCAAACATCCCCATACTGTGTGCCATCGTCATGAGAGCCATAACCGATCCCATCGCCTTGGTATTATTTCCTTTTATAAGCGCAAGCGCCATGATCGCCGGCATTGAGATACCGCCACCCAAACCAAATAATACATTGTCAAAAAAGAGATCCCAAAAACCGCCGGCCCATTCAAATAAAAAAATTGCAATGCCGGTTATCAGTCCGCCAATGATAATCATTAGATTTCTATTGACTCTATCCGCTAGAAAACCCATCGGTATCTGCATTAATCCACTGACAAAAATCCCGAGCATAACAAGAATACCAATGGATGTACTGGAGAGTGAGAATGCGGAATCGGCATAAACAGGGAGAAAGCCCAATATGATCCCGATACATGCCAAATAGGTAAACCGAAAAAGACAAAGGCCGATCAGCTCTTTGTCTTGAAGTAATTGGGCCCAGCTGATGAGCCCATTTTTTCTGGATAATGACTGTTCGGAGCGGGTTGGCGGTAGCAGGAGAAGGCTGAACAAAAAACCGATCAAAGCCAAAAATCCCATAGATACAAAGGTCGCCTGAAGGTTGAATCGATCATGAACCCATCCACCGATCAACGGTCCGATGCTCAAGCCCAAAAAGATAGACATGTTGAACACCCCCATGGTAAAGCCTTCTCTCCCCTCCGGGGTAATGTCCCCCACATAGGCCTGGGTGACCGGTAGGATCAGAGCAGAGGTTATCCCTTGAATGAACCTTAATACAATGAGGGACTCAACACTATGCGAAAGGATGAATGCAAACGATATCAGTGCATAGGTAAAAAGACCGATGACAATAAACGGCTTGCGTCCTTTTTTGTCCGAAAGCCGTCCGAAATAGGGTAAAAAGAATGTTCTGGAAAGGGAGAATGATCCAAAAATCAAACCGATGTAGAGGCCGCTGGCACCCATATCACGGGCATAGATCGGCAGCAGGGGAATGACGATTCCGACGCCGGTGACCGTCGCAAATATGGAGAAAAACAGGGTGCCGAATATTTTTTTGTTAAAACTATTCAAGTATCATTTCCATTGACTTCCTGAAAAGGAGGTTGCAGATATTACACGGACAGATCCTTTTTTATTTTCTCCAAAGCAGATTCGATCAACGCCCTTATCTCTTCCAGCCTTTTCTCTGACATGGCCTCAAAGCGGAGGACAAGGGCCGGTTGGGTGTTGGATGCACGTATCAAGCCCCACCCGTCCTCAAAGAGAACCCGAACCCCATCGATATCGATGATATTGTGGCTCTGCCGAAAAAAGTCAGTCACTTTTTCAACCACAACAAATTTTTTTTCATCCGGACACGAAACCCGTATTTCCGGGGTACTGTAAGTTTGGGGGACATCCGACAACAGATCAGATATTCGTTTTCCGGTTTTAGATAGGATTTCGATTAATCTGCATGAAGCATAAATGGCATCATCAAAACCCAAAAAACGATCGCTGAAAAACATGTGACCGCTCAACTCCCCGGCCAGTTCGGCTTTTTCCAACCTCATCTTCTGTTTGATCAGAGAATGACCGGTTTTCCACATAATGGCCCGACCGCCGTGCTTTTCTATATCATCAAAAAGCGTTTTTGAACATTTTACATCAGAAATAATGGTAGCCCCTGGTTTTCTCGAGAGAATCTCCCGGGCAAAAATGATGACCAGTTTGTCGCCATAGACAA
Source organism: Desulfobacterales bacterium (assembly GCA_011049715.1). Taxonomy (GTDB): domain Bacteria; phylum Desulfobacterota; class Desulfobacteria; order Desulfobacterales; family UBA2156; genus UBA2156. Next base: position 18,461 of record DRHF01000448.1, on the reverse strand, counting down.
TGTTTCCTTTCTCATCCACCACACCGATCCGATCCCCGTCACCATCATAGGCGATTCCAACATCCAAACTCTTTTCCCTGACCAGTTTGATGAGATCGCTTAGATTTGATGCCACTGTTGGATCTGCTTCGTGGTTTGGAAATGTGCCATCCATATCGCAGTAAAGGTCATGCACCTGGCAGTTGAGATTTTTAATAACCGGGACCGCAACCACACCGGCCGTGCCATTACCGGCATCCAGCCCAACCTTGAGCGTCCGGGGAATGCTGATATTTTTTTCAACAAACGCCTTGTACGGCGCAGTGGCATCAGCGGCAAAAAGAGACCCGTTACCTTGAGAAAACGAGGCATTGGAAATGATTTTAAAAATTTTCTGTATATCTTTTCCAAAGATGGAATCCGTACCGATGCAAAGCTTAAACCCATTGTATTCAGGAGGGTTGTGGCTGGCTGTCACCATCACACCTCCCTGCTGATCAAAATGTGTAATGGAAAAATATAAGACGGGGGTTGGACAGACCCCAATGTCGGTCACATCACATCCGGTCGATAAAAGTCCCTCAATAACCTTTTTTGTGTAAAGATCGGATGTCAACCGGCAATCACGGCCGACAGTCAATCGTGATCGACCGCGCTGCTGGAGAAATGTCCCCACGCCTTTTCCGATCAACAATGCATCATTTTCTTTCAAGTCCTTACCTGCAATTCCTCTGATGTCATATTCTCTAAAAATGCCTGGATTCATGTAAATTCTCCTTGGGTCATCAATTAATTCAGCTTTATGGAGCCGGTTTCGATGTTTATTCTATCCTTTCACCACTCCAATCGGTCTCAGTTTGGCCACTTTTTTTGAAATTCCTGCACCATGGACCACCGCAACTACCTCGGAGATATCTTTGTAGGCATCCGGCATCTCCTCGGCCAGGGTAGATCTGCCTGACCATCGGACGAGGATCCCTTTATCTTCCAGTTCGCGATGAATTGATCTTCCCTTGCTCTTTTTTTTCGCAGCCTTTCTGCTTAACACCCGCCCTGCACCGTGGCAGGTCGAACCGAAGGTTTCTTCCATCGCTTTTTCTGTGCCCACCATAATAAAAGAGGCTGTTCCCATATCACCCGGAATTAGTATCGGCTGTCCCACCGGGCGATAAGCATCACAGAGTGACGCGTGCCCGGGTGGAAATGCACGCGTTGCTCCCTTCCGGTGGACACAGACAAGCCGCTTTTTTCCGTCAATGACATGTTTTTCCTTTTTTGCGATATTGTGGCAAACGTCATAAACCAGATTCAGTTCAAGGTCTTTTGGACCGATATCTAACACTCTTGAGAACACTTCACCGGAGAGGTGCATTAAAACCTGACGGTTGGCCCATGCGTAATTTGCGGCACACGCCATGGCGTTATAATAACGAATCCCCTCTTTGGATTGAATCATCGCACAGGCGAGTTGTCGATCCGGTAGCTCAAAACCGAGTTTTTGAACATGTTTTGTCATGTAAGCCAGAAAATCATCACAGACTTGATACCCGAATCCACGGGAACCTGAATGGACGAGGAGCGTTACCTGTCCTTCGAAAAGCCCGAACACCTGTGCAGATTTTGAGTCATAGATCTCTTCTACCACCCCAACCTCAAGGAAGTGATTCCCCGACCCGAGGGTTCCAAGCTGTTTTTTCCCCCTTTCCAGGGCCCGATTGCTGACCACATCAGGATCTGCATTTTCCATACACCCACCGTCCTCGGTGTGATCTAAATCCGAGTCGATGCCAAAACCCTGTTGCACCGCCCAACGGCTGCCACGGGTAAGCACCTTTTTTTCTTCAGAAACGGAAAGTTTTATCGTGCCGGTGGATCCAACTCCTGAGGGAATATGTTGGTAAAGCGCGTTGACCAGATCTTCCAGCTTTGGGCGAACTTCCTTTTCAACAAGTGAAGTGGTTGCCAGACGAACCCCACAGTTGATATCATAACCAACGCCGCCCGGTGATATGATGCCGGTTTCCCCGTCAAACGCTGCCACGCCGCCGATGGGAAACCCGTAACCCCAATGCATATCCGGCATTGCCAGAGATGCTTTTATAATACCGGGAAGGGTGGCAACATTCGCCACCTGCTTCAGTGGTTCATTTTGCTGTTCGCCTTTTATCATTTTATCGATTGCATAAACGATTCCGGGCACGCGCATCGAACCGGTTTTGGGAAGTTCCCACCGGTATTTATCTATTTGCTTTAATTCCATTGTGTCTACCTCATACGTCAAAAAAAATTTTGGATTCCCACCCCTCCTTTTCGCCTCTCACCAGAACTTGGTGGTATGTTACGCCCTTTATTTCAATTTTTATTTCATGATGGTTTGGATCAAAAAAATCGACCTTTACGGTTGATGACAGCTGGTGTTTTGACAGAGAATCGATCACTGCCGCCTTTACCAGCAATGATTTACCCGTCCAGAGATATAACAGCTCTCTCAGCCAGTTGATCATAAGATCCGGCCAATCATTCCCTTTTACTCGGACATGTTCGGTTTTTATCCCTTTTAACCACCTAGTATCGGTTATCTGATCGAACATGGCGTGGGCGGCGTTGACAAATAACGAACTGGCATCATTACCTTTAACATGCAAACCAAAATCAGCGGTATGATCGATCAGTTCATATGACATGGGGTCGACTCAAACCACGTTGATAATTTCGCCTGTTTTATCAGTATGATATCCCCCCAATTCCCCGGCACGCTTTTTAAATGCCCTGCTGTTGATAATTTCAAGCAGGATCCGGATATTTTGATGTTCAAAATGTTGTTGCGGAATAATGAGATCATACTCTTCTGTCATAATAGGGATAAAATCGAGCTGAAGTGCCTTTGCCGCCGCATGGATCCCCAATCCGACGTCCGCCCGACCCCCCAACACCGAGACCGCCACGGACATGTGGGTATATTCTTCGTTCTCATATCCATTTATGCTTTCCGTATTCAGGCCCAGCTGCTTTATTTTATAATCGAGAAGAACCCTTGTACCGGATCCGGCCTGTCGGTTGATAAATGTAATATCATCGCGGATAAGATCCTCAATACCTTTGATTCCCATAGGGTTTCCCGAAGGTACAATCAGACCTTGTTCCCGAAGAACCAGTTTAACCAGATTTATCCTGACATCGGGCAGGTATTTTTTTATATATGAAATGTTGTAAGATCCGTCTTCCGGATCTAAAAGATGAGATCCAGCAAGATGGCAAACCCCCCTTTTGATCGCCATAAGTCCACCCAAACTTCCCACATGGCTTGATGAAAGGGTTAGATGGCTGTGTCGTGCCCTGATCAGATCGGTCAGTACATCGAGGGTGTTGTCATGGCTTCCGACAACAACGATCGTGTTCCGGATAAAGATCGGGGATCGTAAAAGCTCGGCTGTTGCAGGTTGACCCTCGTTTAATCCTTCCACATGGGTCGGTATCCGGATGATTCCATCTGCCTCGGTGATCGAGGTGATACACCCTGCACCTCTGGGTAGCGAGGTTGCAACTACCCTGTCGCCAACGACCCCCAGCTTCACGCGTAAAAATTCTTCAATACCGAGTTTGGATGCAATTTTCCTTGTGGGTTCGACTTTAAGCTGCTCTCTTTCCTTTTCCGGTTGACCGAGCATTCTGCAGATTAGGGGATAAACAAATTGCTCAAAAGCGATGATTGCAGATACCGGGTACCCCGGTACGCCAAAGACCGGTTTATTGTTAACCGCACCGATGATCACCGGTTTTCCGGGCATGATGGTGACGCCATGAATAAATATCTCACCGAGGTCTTTGATGACACTTTTAGAATAGTCTTCGGATCCTGCAGATGATCCACCATCAATCAGGATGATATCGAAGTCGTTTTCTGCCGCATCATTGACGGCTTCCTTTATTTTTTCCGGATCATCGCCCAACAGGTTATGGCGCACCCAACTTCCGCCACATGACTCGATCAGTTTTCCGAGGACGAATGAATTGGTTTCAATCACCTGACCCGGCTGGAGATCTTTCAGATCACCATCGTGCCAGTCGACCAGTTCCGAACCGGTGGGTATGATAAGCACCTTGGGCTTCTTCTTTACAGAAACCGAAAATATGCCTGCTGAAAGAAGTGCGCCTACACAATAAGGGGTCACCGTGTGGTTCTGCGGAAATAACAACTCGGTTGCCACAATGTCTTCCCCCATTTTACGCACATGTTGCCAGGGGAACGCCGGCGCTTCGATTTGGATTTTGTTTTTATCCAGAACATGGATATGTTCAATCATGATCACGGCATCGGTATTATCAGGCATCACATTTCCGGTGTTGATATATAAAGCATCTCTGCCGACCGTGAGTTTTTTTGGCATTGTCTCACTGGCGCCAAAGGTGTTTTCGGATTTTACGGCGATGCCGTCCATGGCCGCCGAATGAAAATTAGGGGATGAGAGCTTGGCCTTGACCGGTGCAGAAAGGACCCGGCCTACAGCATCCGGTACCAAAACCACTTCGCTTGAAAGTATCCCGGATAGTGAAAATCGGTCAGACAGGACTTTTCGAGCCTCTTTCAGTGTTTTCATCTGAAGATATATATTCCGTTTTGAGCCCATACTCTTCTCCAACTTTTGAAACCTGAAATGATTAAACCCTATCATCCGCTTAACTCAAATAGGGATGATTTCAACCGCCGCTCCTTCATTCAATCCTTCGGTATGAATTCCGATTTCAATCAAACCGTCTGCCTTTATCATGGTATTGATAAGACCCGATTTACCCAGAATCGGTTCAGCCCAAAGGGCTCCATTTTTCTCATTTAACCGCACACGGATATAGTCGATACGTCCCTGTGCGGAGGAAATATTTCGGGTCAGAGTCGCCTGAATCCGAAATTTACTCAATCGTTGGGGAGAAAGGCCGCTGATCCGGTCAATGAAAGGTCTGACAATTACGGTAAATACGATCATGGCGGAAACAACATGTCCCGGTAATCCCCAAAACGGTTTGTGCTGGACATTAGCTAGAATTGTCGGCTTTCCCGGACTGATGGGGATTCCATGGAAAAGTATCGTCGCATCCGGAAGGCAGGAAAACACCTCGATGGTAAAATCACGGGACCCTACCGAACTTCCCCCGGAGATAAGGGCCATATCTGTGTGAACAAGTGCCTGGGTGCATTTATCAAGCAACGAATCAAAGTCATCCCCAACAATACCGAAAACCACAGGCACGCCACCTGCTTCTTTAACGAGGCTGGAGAGTGTGTAGGTGTTTATATCGCGAATTTGACCGGCTTTCGGGGATTCATCGATGGGAATCACTTCATCCCCTGTAGAAATGATCCCGATGACAGGCCGTTGAAAGACCTTGACCTGTTCAATGCCAAAGGCAGCTAAAAGGCCTGTTTCCTGGGGTCTCAGCCGCTGACCGGTTGATAGAATGTTTTCTCCTTTTTTAAAATCCTCTCCCTTTTCGATCTGATGCTGGCCGGGTGCAACACTCCGATAGACTTCAATGGTGGAATCGTCTATCGCCTCAGTATGTTCTATCATCACCACGCTGTCGGTTCCGGAAGGCAACATACCCCCGGTTGATATCTTGGCTGCCTCCCCCGGACCGATGGAGAACCGGGGCGATTCCCCCATGGCAACCGTACCTTTAACAACAAGATAGGCCGGGCTTCCTTCTGAAGCGCCATAGGTTGAGGCCGCCTTCACCGCGTATCCATCCATTGTTGCGCGCGCAAAATCGGGGAGATCTCCATCTGAAACAATATCGACGGCCAGGACCCTGCCCGTGATTTCGGACAAAGGAACTAGATCGGTCGCGACCGGGGGAAAAACAGACTTATATTCAAAGACTTTTTCTAAATCGGTTGTCTCGAAAAATTTCTTCATGATGGTGTCGACTACCACAAGGCTCAGCTTTTGGATAGTGAAAAAAAATCAATCGCGTTTTTTCCCAAAAAGCATTCTAGGAATTTATCCGGGAGGCGGGTTTTATGGATCCATTTTAACTCTCGATCCCATGCAAAAGGTAGATTTGGAAAATCAGATCCGTACATTATTCTGTCAATTCTCATCTCATTCAGCGGGAAGGACCCGTTATTCGGAAAATAGTCTGTTAGTACCATGGCCGAATCGAGCCAGAGGTTATCGTATTTCTCAATCAACCGCTTATAGGACAGATATTCGTTCATTCCGAAATGAGGTACGCATATTTTAAGCCCGGGGTAATTCTTTATGACTGTCTCCAGTTTTTTTACCCCACAAATTAAATAGGGATCACATGAATAGCCGTCTATTTTTGGCTCTCTACCAACATGCATTACAATTGGCTTTTGCTGAGATGAACAAAGATCATAAATAATGTCCATTTCTTCGCTGTTCATGTCGAAACATTGCACATGAGCGTGAAGTTTAACACCTCCTAAACCGGCGTCAAAAGCTGCTCTCAGAATCTGTTCGCTTTTCTCTTCACCGGGAAAGACCGTTGCCAGACCGGTAACCTTTTGAGGGAATTGCTCACATTTATTTGCCATGTACCGGTTTAACTCAGATGCAATTCCCGGCTTGTGTGCATATGCAAAAGCGACAATATGGCCGACACCGCGGGATAATAAAAAATCTAAAACCGTGGCCGTGTGAAACTTATATCGGATGGGCCACCCGTATTTATCGAACCATTTCCAGATAGATTTAAAGATTGGTTCTGGAAATACATGAACATGTGCATCGACGATTAATGGAAAAGAGTCTGGAACTTTAGACCCTTCAATGTCATTCAACGCGGGAAGCGGCGGTTTTACCATCACGCATTTGCCTGTTTTTGGTTACGGGAGACCCATTTTGTTGGATTGTCCCAATCAGCCGCCTTCCACGGAATCTTCTCCGGCCGTACCAACGAAATGATATCCCTGAAAAAATTCAACCGCTCTTCGTCTGTCATCGGGATGAATGATTCTGCTATCGCCAAATTCTGTTCTAACTGATCCATTGACTCCATCCCCACAATCACCGTACTGACCGGTAGGTTAAAAGCGTATCGCAACGAGCGTTCCACCTCGTGCTTTAGACTTCCCAATCCCAGCACTTTCATCCCGATCGTCGCTACGCCCCTGTCATTGGCAATCGGCAGAAACTCCTCGGCAAAACTGAGGATAAAATGATCGAGCGCTGAAACTGCGATCAGTGCGCTATCAAAGGGAAAACGGTTGAGCGCTTCAACCAGAATCTGCGGATCGGTATGCCCACTGATGCCGATGTGGTGTACCAATCCCTCCTCCCGTGCCCGGATCGCGGCCTCCAGCGCCCCTTCTTTACCTGTGAATGCGTCCAATCGGTCGTAATTGTACAGGTTGTGCAACCGCCACTCATCCACATAATCGGTCTGCAGCCGTGAAAGGCTCGTTTCCAACTGGCGCCGTGCTTCGTCTCGGTTGGTGCTCCAGGTCTTGGTGGCAATCCACATCTCTGACCGGCGGTCTTTGGCCACTTTACCCAGACGTGTCTCTGCCTGCCCATCGGAATAAACCCAGGCGGTGTCGAAATAGCGGATACCTCGATCAATAGCCGTATTGACGATTTTGACCGCCTCCTCTTCTGTGCAGCCATGTTCATCTACGATCCGCTGCCCACCAAAACTCAGAATTGGAAACATCTCGCCTGTTTTGCCAAAAGGTCTAACCTCCATGTTAACCTCCAATCAAGTTGAAAAAAGTTGGGTTCGAAGCAAAATCTATGGAAAAATTAAGAACGAATCTATCGGTGTCAAATCTTATATAGAAAGTGCGTGGGTGCTTATCTAACCCGGGTGATGGTTCCGTTCAACCCATTCTTTGTTTGACCCGGTGGTTGGAATTTTTTATGGTCACCATAAAAGCCGATCCTGGGCATACATAGGAAAATCGAGGAGGATCAAATGGTTCAAGTTTTGGGGTCCAAAGAACTTGTCGAAGATGTTTTTGATAAAGATTTATGTATTGGATGCGGTGCCTGCATCGATTTATGCCCCTATTTAAAGAACCATAAGGGGAAAACCACACAGCTCTTTCCCTGTGATCTCTCCACGGGTCGATGCTATGCATATTGTCCCAAGGCAGAGGTAAATTTAGACGAGCTGTCGAAGCACGTTTGGGGTGTACCCTATGATGGCAGTCCATTGGGAAGCCACCAAAAAATACTCGCCTCCCGGGCCGGAAAAGAAATGGTCAAAGGTTCTTTTCAGGCGGGGGGGACGGTTTCGGCATTGGTCATAAAGGCGCTTAAGGAAGGGCTTATCGAGGCCGCAGTACTTACCGACCGGGATGTACTGACGCCGGTTCCCCGTCTGGTGACTTCACCAAAAGAGGTGATAGAGTGCGCCACTTCCAAATATATGGCATCTCCCACGTTGTCTGCCATCAACGCAGCGGTTGGTCGAGGCTGCAAGGATTTGGGAGTAGTCGGTACACCGTGTCAGTTAACTGCACTGGCCCAGATGCGTGCCAACCCGGTTGAAGAGGAAGGGTTTGTTGATCCGGTTGGGATTACGATCGGTCTCTTCTGCAATTGGTCTCTTGACACCCGGCAGCTTATGGCGTTGTTGTCAGAAAATTTAGATATATCAACGATTCAAAGCATGGATATTCCGCCGCCGCCGGCAGAGGTTATGGTTTTGACGACAGACACTGGGAGAATGGAGATTCCCCTTTCAAAGATCAAACCCCTTATCCCACAAGCCTGCTTCATCTGTCCGGATATGACATCCGAACTCTCCGATGTATCTGTGGGCATGTTTGAAGGCCGATCGGGGTGGAACACATTAATTGTTCGCTCGGAAAAAGGCGCTGATCTTATCGAGCGTGCCAAAAAGGATCGATTCTTGGAAACAGAGGAGATGCCGGGGGAAAGTGTAGAGCACCTTGTTAAAGCTGCTGCGGATAAAAAAGAAAGGTCACTGAGGACGCTGAAAAGAAGAGAACTGGTAAACACGAAGGACGATAAACGATCTGCTCTGAGGATTCCATTAAAAGTAGTTCAACAGATTCTCCGATAAAAATGGGGGTGTGATGTCGAATTTGATATTGGAAGGAAAAAAAGGGAATCGATATTTGTTGATGGGAAATCAAGCGATAGCCCGGGGCGCCCTGGAAGCCGGCGTCTGTGTCGCCGCCGGATATCCTGGGACGCCTTCCTCTGAAATTATCGAAACCCTGAGCGAGATATCAAAGGACAGAAAGCTTTATGTCGAATGGTCTGTAAATGAAAAAATAGCGATGGAGGTTGCAGCCGCAGCCTCTTTTGCAGGTCTGAGGTCTCTTTGCGTCATGAAACAAAACGGTGTAAATGTGGCTTCGGATTTTCTGCTTCATCTGGCCTATTCCGGCATACGTAAAGGGATGGTGGTGGTTTCATGTGATGATCCGGGTGCGCTTTCCAGTGGCAACGAAGGGGAATCGCGTCACTTTGCCAGGATGGTGGAGATACCGCTATTGGAACCGGGTGATTTCCAGGAGGCAAAGGATATCGTTAAATGGGCCTTTGAACTGTCGGAGATGATCCGATCGCCGGTAATGGTACGCAGTGTCACACGCCTGTCCCACGCAAGTGGGAACGTCGTATTTGATCGGCTTCCTCCATCGGATAAAACCGCCTATTTTAAACACAGCGGCTTGTTTACCGATCCGGCGGAAGGCCCGATGATACCATTTCCGGTTGCTTTCAAACATATGCAGTTGCAGGAAAAACTTAAAAGGGCAGTGGCTGAATTTGAAATATCTTCTTTTAACACCTATTTTGGGCCGCAAAATCCCGAGCTTCTGGTGATAACCAGCAGTGCCTGCCATCTTTACGCCAAGGAGGCCATCGTCCTTTTGGGGCTCGGCACACGTGTAGGGCTTCTCAAACTTGGAACGACCTGGCCGCTTCCTCCCAAACTGATGGAAAATTATTTGAGCCGTTCCGATAAAATTTTGGTTGTTGAAGAGGTCATACCGTTTTTAGAAGATAACGTAAAAATCGTTGCGGCCGAGCTTGGATCAAAAATCGGATTTAAAACATTTTTTGGCAAAAAAGACGGCGCCATCCCGATGACGGGTGAGTTGAATCCGGATCTGGTGGCGACATCGATATCTAAAATTCTGGAAGTCGATTATGAACCGGTGTCCGAAACTTATCTGACCCGGGCCAAAGCGCTTGCCGGTCCGGGTGCGCCCGGACGGGATCTCACCTTTTGCCCTGGTTGTCCCCATCGGGCTTCCTTTTGGTCTATCCATAACATTCTTCAACTGGATAACCGCGATGGGTTTGTCTGCGGTGATATCGGATGCTATTCGCTCGGGATGCTGCCCTGTGGTTTTCGTACGCTCAGAACTCTGCATGCCATGGGTTCCGGTGCAGGGCTGGCAAGCGGTTTTGGAAAATTGAAGATGTTCGGAATGGATCAGCCGGTTTTGGCAACCGTTGGAGATTCGACTTTTTTCCATGCGGTTTTGCCGGCGCTGATCAACGCCGTTCACCATAGATCCGATATTACATTGGTCATCCTAGACAACAGCGGCACCGCGATGACCGGCTTTCAGTCGCATCCCGGCCTGCCGGTGGACGCCATGGGCGATGTAGCACCATATATCGATATTGTCTCTGTTTGTGAGGCGATTGGTGCTAAGGTTGCGGTCTGCGATCCCTTTGATCTGGAGAAAACCGAGAAGATCCTGCTCGATTTGATCGAAGATCAAGAAGGGGTAAAGGTTTTGGTCCTCAAACAGATATGCGCGTTAAGCCCGGAGAAAAAGGGTAAGAAAATGTATGATGTTGCGATCGATCAGGAAATCTGTTTGGGAGAAAATTGTGGTTGTAACCGTCTCTGCACCCGGGTATTCAAGTGTCCGGGCTTTATCTGGGATAAGGAAAGGGGAGTATCCACAATCGACGAAGTAATTTGTGCCGGCTGTGGTGTTTGTGTATCGATCTGCCCTGCCGGGGCCATTACAAAAAAGGAGGCGGCGTAATCTATGAAAAAGTCGATGCTATCTGATGATCCGTATAATGTAGTGATCACCGGCGTTGGAGGACAAGGCAATGTGATGGCCTCCAGAGTATTAGGCAACATGCTCACGCAAAAAGGGTTGCAGGTAACCATCGGTGAAACCTTCGGTGCATCCCAGCGCGGGGGGGCGGTGATGAGTCATTTGAGAATTTCCGTCGCATCTAGTTGGTCGCCTCAGATACCGAAAGGAAGGGCACATATGGTCGTGGCGCTAGAACCGATCGAAGCATTAAGGGTATTGATGGATTATGGCAACCCCGGAACAAAGGTGCTTTGCAACATGCGCCCCATTCATCCAATCGGTGTTATTTCAGGCGAATCTTCATATCCTTCAGAAAGTGAATTGAAAAAGTCGGTCAGGGAACTGACCGAAAAAGCGTGGTTTGTCGATGCCACCTCTCCAGCCATAAAGCTGGGGAATCCGGTTTTTGGAAACATCATGATGATCGGGGCATTGGCCGGAATCAGCGAACTCCCAATGGACCGCACCGATTTCAAGACCGTCATTTCCCGTATTTTTCCTCCGGACCAGATGAAGACCAATCTGGCAGCCTACGACATGGGCGCACAAATCATATAACGGTACTACCCAAGCGGGCTGAACCGAAACAGTTAGCGCGTTCCCTTATGTGGTCAAAGGGACCCGCCTGGAAGCGCTCGACAAAAAAAATCAGCCACACGGACATGCCGCATGGCTGATTTTGCTGATCGCGCCGAAGGTGGGCGGGGTGTCAATTAATTTAGCGTAATTTTATCCTTGTTGGCCTCCAGGGTTTTGGTTCCGATACCCTTGACCAATAGGATATCCTCGACCTTTTGAAACGGGCCGTTTTTTTCTCTATACTCGACGATCTTTTGGGCATACTTTGCCCCAATATTTTTTAAGGTGGAAAGTTCTTCCACAGTTGCCTTATTGATGTTGATCTTCGCCGTTTCTTCAGCAAAAACGCCTGTCGAAAAGACCATTGCCAGAAGCAAAACAAATCCGATCACCATCATTTTTCTCAATTTTCTCATGCTGACCTCCTTGGTTTGTGAAAGAGCTTTTTAAAACAAAAAGCCTCGAGAAAATTCCCGAGGCTTCTTTTTCAAACCTTCGGCAGCCCGGCGGTCATTGCCTTTCAGGCAGAAGATCCGTGGCTTTGCGTCCCTGGCTTTCGCCAGCTTTGCCCTTTTCGAGTAAGCTCTTTCTATTTTAGGTTATAAGAGAAAAATAACGTCGTAAATAGAGATGTCAAGTAATTTTTTTTCTGTGTTTCAATGGCATTTTTGTCGAGACAAGATTTTAATTTTTCTTCAATCAAATCAGTCTTACTGAGATTTTTCGTGTAAAAATCACTCTCCACTCTCCGATGATATAATTTACCCCTGAATTATTACATTTTATGTTTTATTATTGGGGGTAATTGTGACATTTATTTTTCTTTGTCACGGGATTTGATCAGAAGTTTCTTCTCGCGAGCGGGATAAGAGAAAATTTGAAAAGGCATTTTTCTTTAAACAGGCTGAAATGTTGGGATTTTGGGCATAGGCCGCCGGCTCAACTTTCGCCTGTTTTTATTTACTATTGAGAAGGCAGATCAGCGGATTGACTTCATTTACCCAGTTGAATAGGGTTCCCTATGGGAAATTCAACCGGGTAAATTTTCTGTATCAATCCGCCAGAGGAGGATAAACCGTGCCCAATTTCGCCGGAAAGCCTTGTCGGTCAGCTCTGGATCCAGAATACAGGGGGCCTTGTCGTCGATAGCGGCTTTTTTCGTTGTACCAAGCCGTGCCGCAGTCAAACAGAAGGGTAACGGTTTTTATTGCTTTTTTTAATTCATGATGATAAAAGACCCTATCCATTTCAAATTTTCCAGATAATGACAAATTGACAGATCCAGGAACCTTAACCTGAGGATGCCATGGAATGAATATCAGAACCCCATTTCTAAAATAGAGAGGCGGGGTTTTGTTGTTTTAGGCAGGTAACAATTGAAATATGAATGCACAAGATGATACCTCAGCCACTTTTTATAATAGAAGCGAAAATTTTTCGGGATTCCTTTTTGAACCAACTGTGCATCATAAAGCACTATTATTTCTGTTGGGATCTCGTTCATTGGAATTATCCAGTTTCTGCATAATGTCTAATTTGTAGAGTTATACAGTTAGATAAATCATAAAATAGACGGTTTTGTTGTCAGTAATTTTTTTATTAGGGATTTTATACAGAAACTGCTCAATCACTAGTTAACCCTCAAATATAAACCATATAGGATTGAATAATATTATGGTGTCCCCCCCCGATGACACTTGGTTTCGGAAATTTTTCGCAGAGCAGCGGCGAATTGACAAGCTCCTTAATCCATATTCTGAAACAATAATGCGACATCAAAGAATATTGGACAGTATAAATATACCCGCGCTGGAATATCAAAGAAGCATTCTTGAACAAGCAAGCATTAGAGACTATCTTTCGATTGCTGGAATTTCCAATGATTATCTGACACTACAGCAGGAAATTCAAAATAGCTTGGGTAGTATTAGTGCTATTACAAAAGAGATAGAATTCTTAAAACACTCCTCCGTATTTGACCCAATTATTACAGCTCAAGAGAATCTTTATCGATTTCAGGATCAATTTTCTCAAACTAAAGATTTGTTCGAACTCCCTTCCGCAAGAATAGAATCCGTTCTCGCCGCCGCAGAAGCAATATCCAGGATGTTCCACCCGCAAGATTTTTACTCAGATTTCACTCTGTCATCAGTTATGGAATATCAGTCTTTCTTAGAAAGGCAATACAGATACATCCAACATGACAATGATATGATTGCGGGTCGAAGGATGCAAATCAACGATTTGGCAGGAGGATTATTCGAAATAATCAATGCATCCCTCGATATTGGTGCCACATTAGAGGGGCAAGAAGAAGTTCAAAGTGAAGATGCCATTTATGATGAAAAAGTTCAAGTTGGGCTTTATGGCCAAATAAATCAACATTTAGGTTTTGTTTATTCTGGCCGTTACAGCGGTGAGATCGAAACAAGCTTTAATGACTCACTTCCCGCACGTATATCGTGCCTCGGTTACGCCATTACAGAACAAATTTATAAAATTAATTCTATTTGCGAAAATAACGGGCAGGATCATGTTTTCAAGCCGACATCACGTACAATGAGGGCTTGTGGAACAATCCCTTCTTTAGTAGCCCGATCTGAAATTGATTTCTATTATATAATAGACCATCTGTTTTTCCTTTTATATGAAGGGTCTGGCACTGCCAATAGATTAATTCCCATAATCAACGAATCTTTTCTTGCGCCTTTATGGAAAGTAAAACATTTGAGACTATCGGCACGGCATGACATTGATCATGGCTCCATAAAGGAAGTTGAAAAGAAAAGATCTAAAATTAGTGATACATATATTTCATTAATCGCAAAACCTTTGCCTATCAGGCAAAGCGATTGGCAAAAAGCCCAGTTACAAATTTATATCGAAATTGATTTAATGCTTCAAAAGATTATTCATGAAATTACATCGAATAATTAATGGGTTAACAATCGGTTGCAGGGGATTGCTTCCGCTGCGCTCCAGCAACCCCTGAACCGCACGTTATGCCATAGGAGACAGTGACCATGGATAGAAAGGCATATAAATTACCTTTTATAAAGAATAGTCTGACACGCTGGGTGTGCCCTTCATGCATGAAGAGCCGTCTTAAGGTAAAAACAAATACATTCCATGCCGAAGAGACCAATGAGTCCAAAAAGGCGCATGGCCATGAAACATGGGACCCTGATTGGATAGAATACGTCTATTCTTGCTTACTTGAATGCACAAACCCCGCCTGCAAGGATACAGTCGCGAATTCCGGCACCGGTTCAGTAGATTATGATGTTGAATATGATGAAGACGGTTCTCCATCCCAAACATGGGGAGACTTTTTTACTCCGAAACATTTTTCGCCGCATCTTAAAATATTTCTTTGTCCCAGAAAAACCCCAGACAATGTGTCCGATGAAATACAAAAGTCATTCTCACTGTTCTTTAGTGATGCTCCATCAGCCGCCAATCACGTTCGAATAGCATTAGAAGACCTATTAACTCATCTAAAAATAAAACGTTATGAGGTGAGAGGTAAAAGGCGTACGTTTTTAGCATTACATCGAAGAATCGAGTTACTTCCAGCGAAATACAAACATTTACAAGATTTGTTTTTTGCAGTCAAATGGCTTGGTAATGCAGGAAGCCACAGTGTTAAGGTTGTTACAAAAGATGATGTTTTAGATTCATATGAAATAATGGAGGAAATATTACAGGATTTATATGTGAAGAAATCAAGTCAAGTTAAGAACTTGGCAAGAAAGATTAATAAGACCAAGGGGCCAACAAAGGGCAAGAAAAAGGCATAACCCAATCACTGGTGCCGACCCAAAAAGCAGGGCGGCACAGTTCAACCGTTATGCTCTTAATCGTTGAAGGCAGGAAACAATGAGCAGGGTAGATTTATCGGAAACTATCAAACGTATTACTTTTCCAGAAAAAGTATGGGAATGGCTTGATCTGTTTGGTGATGTGGCTGTTGTTACACAAAAAGAATCAATCTATCAGGATGAAATATTCATAGCTAGAACACCTTTTGAGAAGCTCCTGCTTTGTAGCATTAATAAAGATCTATCAACCTTGAATGCAATTTACAGTCTTTTACGATTTGAATTCATACACCAAGCATCATCTCATGTTAGGTTGTTTTGTGAGAGTTTAATAAGTTTGAAATATATATCAATAGACCCTGAAGCGCGTTCTAAATTGTTTTGGGGCTATTCTGATATTGAAGCATACGAAATAGCATCATCAATCAACAAATGGGACCGCGACAAAGCAAGGCCCGAAAATATTGAAAGAATGGACGCGTTTATTAATTCAATTTCCGAAAAATATAGAAAAGCCAGAGGAATCTATACATTTACTGACCGCAAAGGTCGTAAAAGGCCCTTTTCTAATTGGTGTAATAAAAGTATTGCCAGGCAAGCAAAGGAATGTGGTACTGAGCTTAGCAGACTATATGAGCTCGTATATAAACAAATGAGCTCTTATATCCATGGATCATCTTGGTCACTGAGAAGGCAGATGTCATATAGCAGGATTCATTACCAACCTGATATCGTGTTGATTGATATTGCATCAATAATTAGGACGGCTTTAGTTGTTTGGGTAGAGTGGGCAAAATTTTGTGTGCATAATTTAAACTGGCGGTTATCAGAAACTGTAATTGATCTTCCTGAAAGGATTGACGCTTTAGATTCAAAACATTTTCCAGTTGAATCTTAAAAAAGAAGCATAACCATGCTCTTGCAGCGGATCGCAAAAAGCCGCACCCGCTGAAGAGCGCCGTTGGGCTGCCTCAAAATCGAGGAGAAATCAGAAATGAAACGTTGGAAACCCAGTAACCTTGAAGAACTTTCCGGGGACACAAAGAAAGTATATGATGTCCTCAATGATGAATCAGATCTCGCATGCGTACTTATCGGGACGAGCTACCTTTCGGAATTGTTGGCGAACATCATCGAGGTAAGTTTCATTGAAACGAGCATTTCTGGAAAACTTCTTGATCCACAAGGTGGTGCGATTGGACAATTCGCAACCAGGGCGGATTTGGCATATTGCCTCGGTCTTATCAACAAGAATGTCTATCAGGACCTCGCGATGGTGGCTGCTATAAGAAACATGTTTGCTCACAAGCATCTTGCATTGGACTTCAGCGACAACATTGTCAGAAATAATTGCGAAAAACTTAAGGCCTGGCGAATTCTGCAGGATGAGGAGGAAGAATCTGCAGAACTTTCACAAGAACAGTTGCGAGTTCAGGCTCGCAATCAGTTTAACTTTTCTGTAATCTTGATAGGCCAGCGGATGCACCTTGACGTGTTTAGCAAGAAAAAACAGCGAAAGAAACCGTGAGTCGCCCAACAACCGCTTGCACGCTGCCCGGCTATATGGTGCGGCTTTAAGCAAATAGTTTGCAAATTATAATTTTTGGTTCTTCTCCGAATTAGTTGGAGAAAGCCTGATAGATTTTCAACGTAAAGTAGCGTAAATCATGGAATCCATAGGCTTTGCGTTTAATGACTTTAATTTTGTTATTTACCCCTTCCAACTTGCCGGTGTGGATGGGGTAATCGCAGCGGTTGATGATACCGTAACGATGCCGCTGTAACATGTTAACAAATGTGTTCACTGATCGAATATTTAATGAACGAGCCAGATTACACCAATGATCGAGTGCCTTGGCAGCCCAGCTCCTGGATCGATAGGTCCATATATGTTTAAGTTTTTCCTTAAGGATCATTACGGTGTTTATTGCCTGATTCAATGCCAGCAACTTTTTAAGCTGGTTTCGATGGCTTTGCTTGCGTACGTTTCTACGGTTTTTCAACAACAGGTATTTGGCTCCTTTAAAAACAGCCTTATCCTCTTTAGAGGCTTTGCGATATTCGCGGTTTCGGACTTTATCGATGACGCGGCTAAAATTGGCCACAACATGAAACAGATCGAACACTATTTTGGCATTGGGCAGTTTGTCATTTACCGCCTTGATAAATGGATCCCACATATCCATGGCTACTGCCTCGATCTTCTTGCGCTGGCTGATGCTAAGCTGATTAAAAAAGCGTTTCAGGGTTTTAGCTGTACGTTTTTTACCGACAAAAACAATTCGGCCGGCAAGAAAGTCCAACACGACGGTCAGATAGTTATGACCCTTTCGAATGGAAATCTCATCTACGGCCAGAATACGTAGGCCCTTCAAATCGGGTTGACCATAGTCGTGTTCTAAATAAAATTTGTCGATGTTTTTGACCGTTTTCCAATCTATACCGAGATGGCGTGCCACTTCGGTAACGGTCATAAATCTGCAAAGCTGATAGATGTAACGGGCCAAACGAATCGTTACACGAAGGTACGGATGAAACAGCTCCAGATCCTCGACATGAATGCCTTGACAGTGAGCACAAAACACTTTGCGATACCGGCAGGTGATCCAAGTCTGAGCCGTAGCAAAACTCAGATCTCGAATCCTTCGCTGTGTCCAACTGTGGGTTCCGGAAGCCCTTTGGCCGCATACCTGACATATGGGTTGAAAGCGTTTGTCGGGTTCCGCATGAATGTGGGCTCCGGCTGCATCGGGTGTAACTGTTTGACCGATAATTTTTATTCGACGAAAGGGGAAATAAGGTGCTATACTGAGTACGGACATCGCAGGCCTCCTTTGGATAATGTTTTTTGGCGATTAAACTAATATCCTTTGAAGATACCGGATGTCCATTTTGTTTTAAAGTATTATCCATTTCCCCCTGTTTAACTACAACTAAATTGGAGAAGATCCAATTTTTATTCCTACTGATTATCATGCGATTTGCGCTCTTTCTATGATCACCGGAACGCTGAGGAT
>DRHF01000447.1 GCA_011049715.1 Desulfobacterales bacterium | reverse complement strand
GTTGTCTGCTAAAGTTTGAGCTTCCTCGAAGAGCCTGGGTCTAGGCAATTCAATCTTGCCGAGCGATTCGGGGAGCAGATCATATAAGAATGTGGTATTTGCCGGTGAGGCCATGAGGACGGGGCCGGTGTGGGTTGCGCCGCGGTTGTTTTTCCATTTAATGCAGTATTTTTGAGCTTTTCGTGTTTCCATGTTACCGAAATCCTTGAATAAAACCGTGTTCAAAGTTGAACAATGTTCAGTTCTGAACGATACTTGGGGTACTTATTAGACCCGGGTTGAATTTGCGCCAATTTATAGGCTATACGATAGATTTTTATTGTCCTGCTGTTTAGTCGCCGCGTACGGTAGCGGGCATGGTTTTAATACCATACCCACACCTAACTTCCGTAAACACTCGAATCGCTTTATTCTCACGCCCGGGTGCTTTTTAGGCTATCGTCTGCCCGGGGTCGATATGAACGCTGGGTAAGCGCCGCAGGTATTTTATGTTTAACTCAATTAGTGCCAAAAATATTCTTCAACAACAGGTTTAGGCGCATCTGATTTTTCCCTATCTTCTTTAAGCGCCAACCGTAGGATCGAAAAACACGTCTCTTTGTTTTTAGTCTGTCGATTTAATATCCTTATTGTACGGATCTTCCTCTCTCTTTGGAATGACACAACACGAGATGATCTTATGGCCGGGTTGCGTTTAAAAAACTGATTTAAAATTGTTTTAAACCGCTTTTCAGAGTCAGTTGGGAATTTCCTTAGCTCGTGTTGAAACTTTAGCAATGCTTTTCAATAGTTGCGAAATCCCAGGGGTTTTCCCTTAAATTCAATTGTGCTAACATCGCGCCATTTAAGGGATTTTTTGGATTTGCGCCTAGCCCGATGCTTTGATTTGCGCTTTTTGGGCTTTGTGCCTCCACCATAGAGTTCTGCCATTCTTTCGAATTTAGCCCAGTCCATCTTTTAAGATCTCTTCAGATGATTCGGTTATGAGCGCTCATACCGTAAAACAATCCTTTATTTTTTCTATAGGAAATAAAGAAAACCCAAAGGCTTTCCTCTAATCCATACCGGCCAACCCTGTCAACCAAAAACCTCTCAAAACTCTCAAAAAAGCTTAATTCAATCCTCAATCGAAACTCACCGCCTACAATAATAGTAGAAAACAGGCGAAAATGGCTAAACTTAATAGATCACAAGTTAAAAGGGCCGTTTCATTACCTCTAATTGTATCAGTTTAGGTGTGACTGAGTTTGACTTGCCTAAATCTTAAATGCTATAAATAGACAACTTTAAATAAGGGGGTAAACCGATGAAAAAATACACAGCGATAAGAAAAAACGGAAGTGTGATTATGGACACATACGCAACGGATATCGCAGACGCGGAGCGCGTTATTGGCATTCTACTCCGTGGCCGGCCGGGGATTGATTATTACAAGATGTGGGAGGAAGACGGGAAACTTATATTGGAGGCGAAGAATGGCTGAATGGATGGGGTGGTCTAACCAGCAGCCCAAAGAGTCGGGGTTGTATTGGTGGAAAGCAAAGACATGGTATGAAGATTGGACTGCAATCGTGGTTACTGAATCAGAAAAGAATTACGGTTTCTGGAAGCCGGCCAGAATTGATAAAGGAGGGCTAAAAAATGAAAAAGCTAAAAATCAGTGAGATCAGAAGAGAAGTTAGCCGGTTACAGGCCCTTGGTAAAAATGATGAAGCAAGCGACCTGTGGCACCAAGCCGTCAGCGAAATGTTGTCCGGGAAAATAATAGATGACGAAAACTTAAATTTGAGCACAAAAGGGGAGGGGGGGTAATAGTGATTAAAACGAGAAAGGTGCGGAATCTTGTAATGAGGATAAAACAGGGGCTTTGCTTTGGCTCTGAGCTGCTACCTGAGGAGCGTCCCGGAATTCTACATTGTGAAACAGTATACAATAAAAGCCCTCCTCACGGCCTTGCCTGGGGTAAATGGGATATGCAGGGTAAATGCTCCAATTGTGAAAAGATTGAAAAAATAGCCGCTGAATGGTGGAAAAGAGAAAACCATTAACATCAACCGGGGCCTACGGGCCCCATAAATGGAGGTAAATCATGGGAAAACTTTACAGACTTGGCAGCGGTGGCATGGAAGAAATAAAACCAGATGGTAAAAATGACCTGGCTATTGGTACACGCTTATGGTTGAGCGGTTATGGAGATTCAACAAACTATATCATTGTCAAAAACATGGGGGTCAATGAGAAGTTTCAGGGGTACGGAGCAAGATATTTATGTGTCAACCCGGAAACCTTGGAGCAGTCAAGCCATGATGCTTATGAAATTGACCCTATTTCAACCAAGAAAGACGGCCGGATCCATCTCTACATTATGGAGGATGAACCCAGAGATGCGGAGGATGTAGCTGAATTGTTCAAGCAGTCGGAGGCGTTAAGGAAGCGGAAAGCGGAAACTCAACGGCTGGCAACTGAGAGGGTAAACGAGGCTATTGAGAAGGGCCGGGTGATTATAGCGGCCAAAAAGCCTGCCTGGGCGAAAGCGGTAATTGTTGGTTTTAAAGAAATTGACGATTGCGACATGATGACCGACTATTTCAACACCAAAAGCGGACCGGCTCACCTGTTAGCCTGGAGCAAACACACAAAGGACATATTTTCAGAGATGCGGAAAGCGGCTGCAAATCACCCAGAGACAGAGCACCTTGTAAACGCTCCTAAAGAAGCTGAACACCGCGAAAAATACAGCATGGGCGCGGGGTATTATCTGAAAGCCGCTCGAACGTATTCAACCGGCTGGAAAGTGAAGAAAATGCCTTTGTCTTATTACGAAGACCAGCTCTATCAAATAGTCGGTGAAGGCCGCTGTTGTATCCCCGAGAAGTAGCTTAACTCAATCGCAGGGTCCGAGACTCGGGCTCTGCC
Source organism: Desulfobacterales bacterium (assembly GCA_011049715.1). Classification (GTDB taxonomy): domain Bacteria; phylum Desulfobacterota; class Desulfobacteria; order Desulfobacterales; family UBA2156; genus UBA2156. Next base: position 1,914 of record DRHF01000447.1, on the reverse strand, counting down.
GTGGAGTTAACCCTAAAATGGAGGTGTGAGATGAAAGCAACTACCATGATGAAAAAGGCTCCCGTTGACTGGGAGAAAACCGTTGACAGGATGAACACCCAAGCCAGGGGCGATTTGAGACGAGAGCTTGAAGGTATTAGTGCACGGGCCGCAATGTTGGCCGGATATTTGGATCAACGCCATGGCTACGGATGCGGAGACCAGGGACACAAAAAGGCAGTCAAGAGAATGAACAGACACGGTAAAATGGTGTGGATGAAGGTTTTTGGATACAACGCACATCACGATATAAACATTTAAACAGGGGAGGGTAACCATGGAATTCAACGAATTGTATAATACGCTCCGGTACACCATAGAATGTCGCAAATGCGGGGGAGGAGGCGGATCCGGCAGAGTGGGGGGCGACCCTTGCGGAGTGTGCCTGGGAAGCGGTGTCGAGGGTGTGAGCGGGGCTGAGAAGATCGTCGAGGATCGAGTGCTTGCCAGCTACCGGTTTTTGGTGATAAACGGGCTTGAGATTCAAGAATTGGAGGTGTGAGATGAAATACGAATTGAAAGAGAGTAGACTATATCGTGTTAAACACAAGGATTATCGCAATAAACCGTCAAATAAAGTAAAAAGATATTTTTTATATACTGAAAAACGGTTTGGGAATATCCTATGCTATGTGTTTTCTGCTGTAATTCAAAAGGATAGGCTTGGCGTTGTTGGACATTCTGTCATGCAATATTCATCGGTTATAAGTATTCCAGAATACGATTTAGTGAGCGTTGAGGCGGCATAAAAACCTCTTGACAAAGGCTTGTGAATGTGGTACAGAGAGTCTTTAGATGTTTAAATCTTAAGGAAACCTGCAGTAAGCGATGGGACCTATAAAAGGAGAAAAGGATTATGAAGTAAATTCACAAATTATGGTATGAGAAGCCCGGTTTAACCGCCGGGCTTTTTTATTTGTTTTCTTCATAATAATCACAGTCCGGGGCTCCGAAGTTCGAATGCCAACAGTCTACATTCTTGACCTTTTCGCATTTGCATAATGGCAGGTTCCACTTGCTTTTATGCTCTGTATCGATATGCTTGCAGTCCGGATCGTCTATATCGTTCATTTCTTCACCTCTGGCCTCATCCCTTCAACAGCCTCTTCAAATTCGGCTTTTGTCTGACTTTGGTAAACCCAGAAAGCCTTTCGATGAGTTCTTTTATCATCTTCGGAGTTGGTTCCGGTAAATTATGCCCTTGACTATCCGCTCCGATGTTTACCCAATCCGGCCCCGCATAAAATATGCAGGCTATTAGGGGCATAATATCAAAGTCCATGATCGGCTCGATCGTTATCATGGTCTTAAAGCCCTGTTCTTTTATCTGCCGGATCGCACGGATCCTTTCCTCGATCGGCGGGGCCAGGGCCATTTGAGGGTATGCCCTGTTGGTTTCGACGGTGGTTGCGATGACGGAGTTTTTCGGGAGGCAACCAATCCAACTGAAGATCCCTCGCGGGTTTTTGCTCTGGAATAAATACTTGTTTTTAGGATATTTTATGCAATGGTCGAGGGTGTTTTTTATCCACATATACGAGACTCCATTCGCCCACATATCGCAGGAGCTGCCGACAAATATAAATCGGTTTTTCCCATATCTATAGAGATCTGTTTTCAACTCCACTTCATCAATGTGTAGCTCCGATTGCCACCCAAACCGCTTCATATAGCAATACGAGCAGTCGTGCGGACACTTCCCCTTCACAGTATTAAATGTGTGGGTCACGAAACCGTACATGTTACCGCTGCTTTTATTAAGACCCATTTTTAACAACCTCCTTTGGAAATTTATATTCATAACCGTTTGGGATATGTTTATCATCAGATAGTATATATTTAAAAAATAATCTTTCTGATTTTTTTGATATTCTT
>DRHF01000446.1 GCA_011049715.1 Desulfobacterales bacterium | reverse complement strand
TTTCACCTACCATGCTGAAACTGACACCTTTACCTGTCCGGCCGGCCAAAGCCTGAAAAGACGCAAGTTTTTTAAAAAGCGTCAACACTATGAATATATTGCTTCTGCAAGCACATGTAACCGTTGCCAACTAAAAAAGCAGTGAACCGGCAGAGTCTACCGTTTTATCATCAGGCCCCTCGATTTCCAGGAATTTCTTGAGTTCAAAGACGAAAAAGATTTAGCAGATATCGTTTCATCATTTGATTTCAACTTTTGGGTCTCTTCCGAACATCCGGAGAAGTATCTCCAGGCTCTCGATCCCGATGAGATCAAGCGCCTCGACCATTTTCTGGATGAATACCTGATCTATGGCGGATACCCGGCAATTACCCTGAAAGAAAACCCCATTGTAAGGCAACGAGATATCCAGGAGATCTATTCCTTGTATATCAGGCGGGACATCAAAGATATCGGGGAGATTGCGGATGCATCGGGTTATAACAATTTGGTCACCCTTCTCTGTCTCCAGATTGGCAACCTTATAAAAGATCAGGAATTGGCCGTATCGTCCGGGTTGTCCCGTCCAACGGTCAAGAAATATCTATTCCTGTTAGAAAACACCTATGTCCTTAGTCTCGTGCCGCCTTTCTTTACCAACAAAAGGACTGAGGTGATCAAGACCCCTAAGGTTTATTTTAATGATACGGGCATGAGAAACGGAGTCGTCAACAATTTTGTTCCCCTGCAACATCGGACAGATAGGGGGGCGATCTTAGAGAACTTTGTTTTTACACGGCTCAGTGGGGGAGATGACCTTTACCAGAATATAAGGTTCTGGCGGAGCCACAGCAAAAAGGAGGTCGATTTTGTCTGGCAGACAGATATGGAAAAACCTTACCCCATTGAGGTAAAACTCCACTACACGCCCAGACAACCCCTACCATCAGGACTTAAGAGTTTCGTGGGCTCATACCGACCTTCAAGGGCCTACATCGCCCATATGGGAAAATTCAATAAGCTCGATTTCAAAGGGACGACGATCTTTGTCATTCCTGCATGGTCGGTTTGACTGTAGTTTTTCCGAAACGAATATGCTTCTTCACGGAATGGCTGCGGAAGTACTGAGTCCATTAAAGGGCGAGTGGTTGTCTCGATCAAATTACATCCAGAAAGTCTCCACCTCATACTTATCAATATTTCTGTCTTTCGTAACGATCAGCAAATTATTTTGGTTCGCCTGGGCAACCAACAACCTATCAAATGGATCTTTATGATAATCAGGAAGCAAGGTGGAATTAATCATTTCTGAAGCAGAAGGCTCAATTAAACGGATATTGGTATTGCTCAGTATCTCGTTTTTCCATGCATGCACATCCGACATTGACATCCTGCCCTTCTTTACCAACAAGGCAATTTCCCAAAACGATATGGATGAAACATAAAGATGGCCTTTTTGGACCTGGTTATCAAAAAAGCGTATAAATTTTTCTGAAACTGACTCATTGTTATTCCAAAAGACCAGGGTATGGGTATCAAATAAATAGGCCTTTTTTTTCACACATACTCCTCCCATATATCTTCAACAGGCTTGATAAGCTCTTCGGGTGCAACCATAATTTGGGGTTTGATGGTCATCTTATCCCGCCAATTTGCCTGGCGTGTAGGAACTATGCGAGCAACTTCTTTATTGTTCCTCTGGATTATTATGGTTTCTCCTTCTGATGCCTTATCTAAATAATCGAATATATTATTCCTTAGTTTAGTTGCAGTCACCTTAATCATCTTAAAGCCCTCTTCCCAACCTATGCGTACATGGATATAAAATACTGTACATGAACATATATCTTCAGCAGCACATTGTCAACAAATATTCCTATAAAACTTGCCGGGCCAAAAAATGACGGCAGTTTCTTTAATGAGAACAGCCTTGTAACTTCCTCCCCTTGAGTTTGGGGAAACGAGCAAAATCAGAAACTGAAGTGGAGGAACCCCCTCGCCTGACCCCATTCTCATATTTTTAGAATCTCGGCCGCAAACGTCGTAAAAGGAAGCACTCTTGTTCTACTCTTTCTTACCTCATAATCCCTGATACCCTGATGGACCTGAAAAAAGACGGGGATCTCCGTTCTTGCGGCAAAATATGAAATATGTTTGCTTACATCATCATCACCGGTTTTGCTTTCCACGGCAAAAAGGGGCCGGCGGTTTTTCAATACTACAAAATCGACTTCTCGCTTGCTTTTATCCCTCAAATAGCAAAGCGTCATATCATCGCCCTGGGTATCTTCAATAAAGTGGCAATACTTCAAAAGATTTGAGGCCACCAGGTTTTCAAAGCGGGCACCGGGCGTTTTACAAAGCGACCAGTCCCACATGAAAAGTTTCCGGTCCTTTTTGAGTGCATTGATTTTTTTAGCACCATAGGGGGTCAGCAGAAAACAGTAATACAAATTTTCAAAAATTTTCACCCACCGGTCAACCGCCTCGTGGGATGCAGAAAGATCCTCCCGTAACGAATTGATAGACAGCAGCGACCCCACTTCTTCCTGCAATAGAATCGAAAGGACTTCAAGCTGGCTGATTTCTTTTACCTGCTCAAGCGTCACGAGATCTTCCTTCACCACCCTTGAAAGCCGCTCCCGCTGCCACCTTTTCCATTGTGTTTCGGACTGGCTCAGAAACGGCTCAGGGAAGCCTCCGAATTTGAGAAGCGAATCAAGATCCTTTTTGGTCGGTGATGTATTGACTTCGCATAAGGAAAACGGATGCAATCGATAATAATGATACCGTCCCTGGAGAGAATCGCCGCCCTTGCGGTAATGATCCAGTCTGGCAGACCCGGTTATCAAAAAAGAGGTTGTGGATTTACGCTTGTCGTAGAGCCCTTTGATTAAATTCCGCCATTCCTTGTATTTATGAATTTCGTCAAGAACGATGAGATCTTGATTTGAAGGAAGTTTTCCTTGGAGAATACCCTTTTTGTCCTCAAAATAGTCCCAGTTCAGATACGCCGGATGGTTTTCATCTCCCTGGAGAATGGAAAGCGCCAGGGTCGTCTTTCCCACTTGCCTCGGTCCGCCGACAAATACCATTTTTCTTTGCAAATCGTCTAAAATATGTCGGGTCGGATAACGTTCCATATTTCCTGTACATGTGAAAAAAGAGATAATTTTCGGGTCAACCCTAAATTTTCTTTATTAACCCCATCGTTGCAAAAGTTGATGATGCTGCAAGTCCAAGGCATCCAAGGGTGATGCTGTTATGAACTACCGCGAACCCTTGGTAACGAAGGAGATGCGGCATCATCAGTTTTCCCGAAGGGTAAAAAATACGACAAATTTTATACTGTTTTTGGAGGTCACCACTGGTCGTTTCCAGAAACTTAAGCCAATTATCTCTAATCCGTTGCTGTTATTCTTTTTAAACCTCTTTTGGCATATTTTTTATGCAACAATGGGGTTAAGCCTCAACTGGGACGTTATCAGTTAAATGTTAATGGTAATTTGCTTTAACCCTTTGCACTGAACTATATTCTTTATATAAATGAGATATAATTTTTCCTCAATTGAGTTTAAGTGATGATTGTCGCCGGGGCCTATGTCATCATTATCAACCAGTTTAAACAAACCTGACAGAAGTTGAAAAATCGGGAGAAATATCCATGAAGTATCAAACCCCAAAACTATATATGATGTTTCCGTCAGAACCAAAGGAAGCTTTGTGCGCTGACGGCAATGAAGCCTCGTCTCTGGCCTGCAGATCCGGTCCGGAAGCCAGTTCAGGATGCGGCACGGGAGCTGCGGCATCGGGCCGATGCGTTTTCGGTGCGGCTGCCGGATCGAAGTGTGATGCGGGGACCGGTTATGAATAGTTCATCGTTCGGGGTTCAGAGGTTCAAGCTTCACAGCTCAGTAGTAGATCTCCTAATTTTGCTGTTTCTCCCCTACAGCAATTTTTGAATGCTTTGTAGTGAAACCCAAAGAGGTTCTCATTGTAATTAAAAATTATTCAATACGATTCGTGCATTTTTGCTACCAGCCTGTCTGGTGATGTTTTTGCCCTCCTGTAAAGGCCGGATAAAGGCTCCGAAGAGCATCATAGGTAGACTCACCATAGGAGGTCGGAGGCGAATTTAAATGGAGCTCTCAAAGCAGGTTAATCAGAAATTCAACGTATAGAGCAATATTGAATTATATCGCTGTAGGAGATATAGTCACCCCCGAATCCGCTGATTATAAAATAGGTGTATATCTCGCGATCTCGGTATCAGAACAACGAGGCGAATCACATTCACGCGATAAGGAATTTAGAAGCTAGCTAGCTAAGTCGTCGCCAAGCAGTTGGGATGCATTCGGAGGCACATCAAGGTAATAACGTGTAAGGCAGATTATCGGTGGCGATACCCGGCGGGATTTTTTAGTAGTTGCAATTACGGAATGTTACGAGCGTTGATGGAGCGATTTAGATCGCTGCATATTGGCATGATATTATCCTACCCCCTTACCAGCAATTAGAAAGATAAAAAGACAGAAAGGGTGGAGCTCACACACGGGACGCCGGGCATGTTCGTATAACCAATAACTGGAAATAATTTTAAGCGAAGGAATATATACCGGATTCAGTGCAGCCCATGTTAGGAAGTCATACGTAGATGCGCACGGTGATGGGCTCCCCACCCCTCTTATGAGGACACACGTTCATTTTCTTTGATACTTTAAACGAAGGAAGTTTGAAATTTATCGAACTAACCGATGCCAGAAAATTGATGTCACCCAGGGCGTGGTCCTTACACTCGTACAGGATTCGGCGGAGATACCACTAAATTACAACCCCAACCGATCACCCCCCCCTCTAGACCCGGGTTGCATCCAAGCCCAGCTTCAAGCCCAGTACCGCAATCAATAGTGGCACCTATGCCGTTAAACACAAAGCATCGAAGATCCCGGAGCTATCTAAGCACTCATTCAATTAATCTGGACTAGCTCCAGACCCAGCGCTACAGATCAAAAGAGAGGCGCGACATAGGTCATTGTACTTCCGGTGAGTTATATTTCATAACACCCCCTTCATAATTGTCAGGTAAATGCCACGATATTAGTCATCCAGGATATATTCACTCTTATACCTTTTAAACCGCCATTTACCCAGTTTAACCATCGCCGAATGTAGTCTGAGACAGAAGAGTACATGTAATGTTGACTGTTGTCAAGTCCAATCGTTTTACATTCACAATTTAAACCGCTCTTCTGCCCTGATGCATAACATCGCAGACTCAAACGCTCAGCGAAGTTGTGAACCGTTTTCTCTGCCAGACTTAAACCGTCAGGGCTGAAATGATAACCGAGAAAATCGAAACCGCGTTCGATCTTTCCGATGAACGTCTTATCATCAGCCTTCTTCAGCTTAAGCCCGGAAAGCATCTTGTTCACTTTTCTTACAACTCTTCTGAAAATCCATCTGTTTTTAGCCATTATAACCCAGTCATCCATATAGCGTATGTAAAACACATCGGATTTTTCCATTGCGTCATCGAGCGCCTTCAGGTAAAGCGCTCCAAGTAGAGGAGAAACCGGGGATCCCCGGCATATCCCTCTTTCAACTTCACGGTAAAATCCGTCTTTGTATTCGATACGTTTAAGATATTGATATAACAACCTTAACAAACGGGTTTCAGTAACATATTTTTCAATTATTTCAAACAGCACCTCATGATCTATAGATGCGTAATATTTCTGTACATCGGTTTTCATAACGTATTTGAAATCGTTTAGATGATTATATACAGATCTGACTGCCTTTTTCGAGCCCCTATTTCCTTTTATGTGACAGCATTTTGCAGACAACTCAGAACGAATCCTTTCACTGAGCATCATCTCAAGTGCCTTCAGAACAACCGCATCCCTGGAAGACCATATTTCCAACGTTCCGCTTTCAGATGTTATTTTCCTTACAGGTTCAAAACTGTAAGTCCCACTGTTAAGCTGTTCATACAATTGTTGTTTTTCCCTGTTCCAGGTTAATTTTAAATCCCAGATATCGTTATTGTGGCTGTAACCTATACGTTTTTTACATACATACTTGAAGGCCTTCTCGAGAGTTCCTTCATTAAACAGCATTTTGGTGCAAAGTGTGATGCGGATACCGGTTATGCATAGCGGACTGTTTTTGGATTTTAAATTCAGCCCTGAACCTCTGAACCCTGAACCCTTGAACCTTTACAGGTTCAGGACACCGGGTTTTTAATCCACCGCCACCATCGACGAACATAGGAAATCGGGAGAAGCCATTCTTTAGCCGGCGGGTAGCTGCTGCGGATGTAGTTTGGAGAGGGAAAAAGAAGGTGGAAATAATACCTGATTTTGTCCAGGCGGCTTGAGGCATTGTCCATGTGAAGGCCCAACAAACCTGACAGACCCGGTTGTTTTTCGGTTATTTTGGACCAGGCCTTGACCTCTGTTTCAGTGGGTTCGGGCCAGGTGGAGAATTCCTCAAATCCATCGGGGAGCTCAAGCCCGGCCCAGGCCTGGGCCATGTTTAACGAATGCTCCACAGCAAGCCGGGCTCGCCAGGCCACGCTTCTTTCCTGCAATGCCCTCCAGTCATCGGGTGTCGCGAGGTGTTCGGCCAATAATTTGACATCATACACCCAGATCATTCGCATGTGTGTGCCCTTGTCAAAGGCATTGCTAACCGCCCGGTGGATAAGGGCGTCGATGGGGTCCAAGGCCTCAAATGCAAAAAGTTCCGCATTTACCTCAGCCGCTCGATCGACCAGATCCGCCACCCCCCCATCCCGCTCGATCCCTGAAAACCGGTGCAGGTCCCAGTGGAGCTCGACCTGCCGGTTATGCTTTTGGTTCTTTTGATTGACAAAAATTTCGTCATTATAAAAATCCCTGGACACTTCAAATCTTTTCCCCAGGCATTGATATCCCAAGTCCCCCAGGATGGTTCGCGACCGCGTCACCTGATCCGGAAGCACCAGAAGATCCAGATCGCTTGCCGGTCTAAGTGCCGGGTCCGGGTATACCATTTTACCGATGGCCGGCCCTTTCATCACCAGAACCCGTATCCCTTTATCCGTAAAAGCCGATAGGATCTCTTCCAGCTGTGTTTCCAGCTGGAAACAGCGAGAACGGCTCCATTGAAATGCCTTTCTCATCCGGTCAAGCACAGGCCCGGGTGGGCGGAATTCATCGGGGAGTCTTGCAACATGCCAGTAGAGCAAGGGCAATATCCAGTGGGAATTCAAGATGGAAAGAAGCTCCGACCATTTGGTTATGGGTACCCCAGGGGTCAGGATGGGGTCTGCCTTGAGGATAGAGAGCACATAGTTCAAAAGATCGTCGGAGATGCCTAAAATAGCATTTCTGGGCTCCCCGCAGAACTTGAGGTTTGGGTAGAGTTGATAAATTTCATGTAAACTGCGGTCGAAATTGAGCATTTTTCAAAACTCTTATGTTCAGCACGCGGGGTGGAGCCGGGATGCCGGGAAAAGTCCCTCTTTTTTCGCCTCGTCACAATACCAATAAGGCGCCCAGAGGCTTTTGCTCCGGTAGTAGTTCTGGGCAACGCAGCTGCCCAAACAGCGCTCCTTCATAATGCATTCTCCGCAGACGCCTTCAAGGCGATTGGGGAGCCCTTCCCGGATGTCTTGTAAAATTGGCGTGTGCTCCCAGATATCCTTCAACTTGTCTTCACCGGCGTGACCAAAAATAAGATCTTTAACCGTCTCCCCGATGCCGCACAGGGCATAAGAGCCGTCAGCCAGAACACCGAGGATGCCGAATATGCCACACACCCCGCACCTACCGCCGTTTTCGCCGAACATTCTGCTCAAGGGATGAAATGCAGCGGGGTGACTGAAGACCAGCCGGATGCCGCTCTTTTTTGAAAGTACGGTTTCGACCCATCTCCCAAGATCGGCAAGCTCTTGAACGGAAAGGGTTTCGCCCGCATCGTGCATCTTTTCTCCCCGGGCGGTGGGTTGCACCACATTGAATTTGACCGACCCGGCGCCCTTGGATTCAGCCCAAGCCACCAGCGGCGCCATCTCCTCCACATTGCGTCGCATCACAGACATGATGATCTGGGGGTTGAACCCCGCATCGACGAGGTTGCGTATCCCCCGGGCAGACTGATCCAGGCAACCGGGAACACCGCGAACCCATTCGTGGGTTTCCGGCTTTATGCCGTCTATGCTGACCGAGACAAAGGAGTTTTTGCATGATTTGATCTGCTCTGCCAGCTCCGGAGTGATGCAGACGCCATTGCTTTCGATGGTCAGCCGGAGTTCCTCGTTTCGAACATGATCCAGCAGTTGATTGATCTGCGGATGGATCAGCGGTTCCCCACCGGTGAGCTTTACGCCGGAAAGCCCCAACGGTTTGGCCTGTTTTATGATCGATCGAAAAAGATCGAATTCGAGTGCCGGATAGGATTTTCCGCTGCCCTGGAACTTGGGCTGGATCCAGCAGTGGCGACATTTGAGGTTGCAGCCTTCGGTCAGGTAGAAGTAGAGCTGGTTTAAGGGATAAGATCGTTCTGGGTTCTTTGTTCTGGGTTCTTTGTTCTTGGTTTCTGGTTCCGGGTTCACGGTTGAAGCTTCCCTTCTTTGAGTGTTATAATCCTTCATCGGGGATTATTCTTTTGACCCTGTGTGCTTCGCTAGTGCGTACAATTCATGATATTCGTCACTTCCAATATAGTTTTGATCCAATGCGACGTACAGTTCACTTTGCTCCCGGTTTATAGTAGTCAAGTATTTTTTTCTAATTAGTGTCCGTCCATAAACAGTGAATTTTGGAGTAGGAAAGTTAATAGAAAATTATGACTTCCCTTAGATGAAGTGAAAAAACCAAATTCAGGTTCAAAGAAGACCAAAGAAAGCACTAAAACCTGAAAAATGGATACACTTCTC
>DRHF01000445.1 GCA_011049715.1 Desulfobacterales bacterium | reverse complement strand
GCGAAGAAGCGACCGAAGTACGAAAGCTTTTCCATCCGCGCTTCGACCGATTTGAAGAGCGTGGTCGAAGGTGCCGATGTGGTGGTGACAGTGACTCCTGCGCGCGGGGCCATCGTCATGAAGGAGTGGATTGCTCCCGGCGCCCACATCGCCGCCATCGGTGCCGATAAGGGGGGCGACCAGGAGCTCGACCCGAAGATCCTTCAGCGGGCCCGCATTTTCGTCGACGACATCCGCCAGTGCCGAACGGATGGAGAAATCAATGTTCCGTTGCAGCAGGGAATTATCAAAGAAGAAGACATCGCCGGCGAGATCGGTGAAGTGATTACCGGAAAGAAACCGGGGCGGACCTCGGATAAGGAGATCACACTGTTCGATTCGACCGGCATCGCGCTGCAGGATTCGGCGACGGTCTCCCTTGAATACGAGCGGGCGATGGCAGCCGGGGTGGGAATCGAGAAGAAGATGATCTCGACCTGACTTTCGAAAATCAATTCGCAGTGAACCGTCCGGAAAATGAAATGGCCTCTCCGGCCCTTTCCAACACCCTCTACAATCATTGAATTTCTGCGCTTCCTACAGGTTGCCGAAGGTTCCCAAAGAAGTTAAAGGGGGCGATACAGCCAAACACACCCATTGGTTGGTAGTCAGCGCAATGAGGCGATGTAGATATCTCGCTCTGGCAACAGGTGGTGTGTTTCTCCAGTCCTGAAAAGCCTCTTCCGCGGCATGGACAGCCAAATCCATATCCGTTTGATGCGTATTAATTATTGAGTAATGGGTGGCAAAAACGTATGAAAGATGGTCCGCATAATCTTTGAGACTACACTGTTGAAAAAGGAAGAAAGATGGATTGGAACTTTGTATTTGATGCCTATCCGGTAAACCGGAACCTGATATGGCTCAACAACTGCGGAATAACCCCTGCAGGTACCCATATCGTTCAGGCGGTTTCCAATTTTCTGGAAGGCTATACAGAAAGGGGGATTCTGACCCAAACCGCTAGCTACTCGGGAACAAAACGACGTATCAAAGACATTCTGGCAGGTCTTTTGGGGTGCCGGCCCAATGAATTGGCGTTGATCCACAACACCGCCGAAGGGATGAACTTTATTTCCCAAGGCCTATCGCTCAAGCCCACCGATGAAATCATCCTCTTAGAAAATGAATACCCCAGCAATATTTACCCCTGGCGCCATTGGGAAAAAAAAGGAGTAAAGATTTTAAGTGCACCCATGGAGACATCACCAACTGCGTTTACGCGCGCATTGCTTCAAATGATCACCGACAAAACTCGCGTTATCTCTCTATCAGCGGTTCATTGGTGTACCGGAATGCCGTTGCCGATAGACCAGATCGGCATGCTTTGCCGGGAGCGTGGAATTGATTTTGTGGTGGATGGTGCCCAAGGGGTGGGGATGCAGAGAATTGACGTAAAAAAAGCAACCATCGACTATATGGCTTTTCCAGCCTGGAAGTGGCTCATGGGCCCATTGGGTTTGGGTGTTTTGTATGTTCCGGAAAATAAACTTGATTCCCTCCAACCTACTTTTGTCGGGCCTGACTCTGTTGTCCAAAGCGAGTCGTATCTCCCCTATAAATCCGAGTTGAAACCGGGCGCTGATCGCTTCAGTTTTTCAACCGCCAGTATCAATGATCTGGTCCATTTCCAGGCTGCCCTCGAATTTTTAGAATCCATCGGGTTTGAGAAGGTTCGAAAAAGACTTTTTGAACTGAGCGAGCATCTCGTTAAAGGGCTACGCCAAATCGGTTTCCATGTTCTTGCAGATGAATTCCCTGAACATCCCTCTGGGATTGTGGCGGGTGAAAACCCCCGTATTTCTTCAGATCTCATATTTAGTCATCTCAAAAAAAACGATATTGTTGCAGCCAAACGACTGGGAAGTATTCGATTCTCCCCCCACATTTATATTTCGCACGAACAGATAGATAAGGTGATCAGAACGCTTTCGCGGATTTAAACCTTTTCATAGAAGCCGGCTTTATGGTGGAACACCACCAACT
>DRHF01000444.1 GCA_011049715.1 Desulfobacterales bacterium | reverse complement strand
AGATGTGTATAAGAGACAGGCCATTTCGGCGACTTCTCATTGCCAATATAAAACCGGTAGCTAGACCACGTGTATGCACCCGGTGTTTCAACCATCTTGGCTCGGACCGGATTTAGGTGGATATACCTTGACAAGTGCTTCGCAAATTCATCCTTGTTCACAAGAATGGCCCTGTAACGTCCCTGGAATAGGTGACCGGACCTCGCACGCTTTGCATTGAAATAGGTTGTATAGGCACCATTGATGTGTCGCATAATCCGGGGTAGGTTTCCGGAAGGCGTTTCGAGTAACAGATGATAATGGTTGTCCATCAGGCAGAATGCGTGAATGACCGCATCATATCTTATGGTTGCGGACTCCAGATATTCAAGATATTTTTCCCGGTCCCTCTTGCTCTTAAACACAGCCTTTCTTTCGTTGCCACGAGAGGTGACGTGATAGAACGCCCCAGGGAAGGTAATTCGCAGCGGGCGGGTCATAAGCATTCCTCTGAAATTGTTTGATGAGGGTTTAAGATGGCTTCAATATAACACCTTCGCGGCAATTTGTCAAGTTTCAAGACCTGACCCTGTTGTCTTCGTGGAAAACCAGGAATCAAGTCCCATATGAAGTTACTCAATGGCCTATATTGAAGTTTGTAATAGACAAACAGTTTCAAACCAGACTGCTTTTTCACTGCAGCGTCGACCTTATCGCCTTTGTTTTCTAGGCATGACATTATGCGTTTCACTGAATGTTGTATCTCCGCGTTAAGGGTTAGCTCCATACTGTATTCAAAATAAATGATATTAATGTTTGGGTAATGGTTGACATGGATTTTTGGGTTTTTGTCGTAGAAATAAAAGCCACTGTGCGTTTCTATGGCCTGGGTGGGGACTCTGGAAATGTATGTATCAAAATTCTTAAAACTCAAAACCGGCTTCATCTCAGTCTTTAGCAGTTTCATAAATTTTGATATTTTTCGATGAAACAGCCGCTCAGAATCGGCATAGTCTTCATCAGGAATTTTGCCCAATGACCCCAGCATAAAAAAATCGAGTTCTGAAAATCCGCTAAATTCGGATATGCCTATCAAATCGAGAAAGCCGCAAAATTGCTCCACCAGAAAGCGATCAAGACCCTTTAATTTTCCGGATAAGATCCGGAATTTTTCACTGATGACCTCCCATGTAATAATTCGTTCCTTGGTTGCCGTGCCAAAGAATTGATTTATCTGGCACTTGATTTGAACATCGTTTAATGGGCTTTGGGTCTTGGATTCAATCAGGATGGCTGTATCGTTGCTGAATATGCAGGCATCAGGTATAGTTTTTGTGACGGAATACGATTCAGATGATTTTAACTGTGTATCGGCGGAAATAATCGATAGCATAATCCGTTTGGGATAGCGGCGATAGGCATTCGTATCTGAAACTTGAAAATCGAAATTAAAAGCCCCGGGGGCTTGTTTAATATATAAAATTTGAAGGAAACTCTTTAATACGGCAGGGCTGCAGTGATCGAATAGATTGAGTAGCGCCTTGGTGACATCATTTTCAAGATGCGCCACTTTGATCTGACCGGTTTTCCCCTCTAAAACCTGGTTTTCAAATACCTTAACGCCCTGATGCCAAAATATGTTTTTATATTTCCATTTTGTAAACTCCTTTGTCAGAATATGTCTGTGCTGAAGTTCGAAAGCTTTTAACGTTATGATTTAATCCTTACCCCCCTCTCGTTGTCTTTGTCATTCAAGATTCAAGACCTGACCCCTTGTCTTCTTCTCAACGGTGTCCAGAAATTAGGATCAAAAAACAGCATAAATTCTCTTCAACGCCCCCATACCTTCTATCCATGAAGTGTTTGTATATAAGTTGTTGCGCAACCATCGGATAAATTTTACCGACTGCTGAGTAGGCCGTTTGGACGT
>DRHF01000443.1 GCA_011049715.1 Desulfobacterales bacterium | reverse complement strand
TGGATCATCTCCAATTTAGTTGTAGTTAAATAGGATAAAATGGATAATGCTTTAAAACAAAATGGACATCCGGTATCTCTAAAGGATATTAGTTTGATCTGCAAAGAAAAACATTATCCAAAGGAGACCTGCGATGTCCGTACTCAGTATAGCACCTTATTTTCCTTTTCGTCGAGTAAAAATTATCGATCAAACCGTTACACCCGATGCAACTGGAGCTCATATTCATGCAGAACCCGACAAGCGTTTTCAGCCCATTTGTCAGGGATGCGGCCAAAAGGCTTCCGGAACCCACAGTTGGACTCAGCGCAAGATTCGAGATTTGAGCTTGGCTACGGCACGGACTTGGATCACCTGCCGATATCGCAAAGTGTTTTGCGCTCACTGTCAAGGCATTCATATCGAAGATTTGGAACTGTTTCATCCATATTTTCGTGTAACGATTCGTCTGGCCCGTTATATCTATCAATTGTGCAGCTATATGACCGTCTCCGAAGTATCGCAACATCTCGGAATAGATTGGAAAACGGTCAAAAATATCGACAAGCTTTATTTAGAACACGACTACGGGAAACCCGACTTGAAAGGCCTACGTGTTCTGGCCGTAGACGAGATTTCCATTCGAAAGGGTCATAGCTATCTGACAGTCGTGTTGGACTTTCTTACCGGCAGAATTGTTTTTGTCGGTAAAAAGCGTAAAGCTAAAACACTAAAACGTTTTTTTAATCAACTTAGCATCAGCCAGCGCAAGAAAATCGAGGCAATAGCCATGGATATGTGGGATCCGTTTATTAAGGCCGTAAAAAAAAAGTTGCCCCGAGCCAAGATTGTCTTCGATCTTTTTCATGTTGTAGCCAATTTTGGCCGTGTCATTGATAAAGTCCGAAATCGTGAATATCGCAACGCTTCTAAAGAGGACAAATATGTTTATAAAGGGGCCAAATACCTGTTGTTAAAAAACCGTAGAAACGTACGCAAACAAACTCATCGAAAGCAGCTCAAAGAGCTGTTGGCCTTGAATCAGGTAATCAATACTGTAATGATCCTAAAGGATAAACTCAAACATCTATGGACCTACCGTTCAAGAAC
Source organism: Desulfobacterales bacterium (assembly GCA_011049715.1). Classification (GTDB taxonomy): domain Bacteria; phylum Desulfobacterota; class Desulfobacteria; order Desulfobacterales; family UBA2156; genus UBA2156. Next base: position 45,151 of record DRHF01000443.1, on the reverse strand, counting down.
CTGGGCAGCCAAGGCTCTAGACCACTGGTGCGATCTGGCTCGATCATTAAATATTCGATCAGTAAATACATTCGTTAAAATGTTACAACGGTATCGTTACGGTATCCTCAACCATTGCGACCACCCCATCCACACCGGTAAATTGGAAGGGGTAAATAATAAAATTAAAGTTATTAAACGCAAAGCCTATGGATTCCATGATTTACGCTACTTTACGTTGAAAATCTATCAGGCTTTCTCCAACTAATTCGGAGAAGAACCGAATATTTAAGGTCCGCCTACGGTGGATCAATTTAAAAAAACTATCTCAAGTTTCACACCTGATATTTTAAGGAAGGTCGCATCAGGCATAGGGTAAAAAGAAACCAGACCATCGCGTTCCTGTGCACGGTGATTACTTTATGGATACCGGTTCAAACTGATTGCCTCATTATTTTTCCAAAAAATTTTATTTACCCCACACCAGATGCGGCATCGTGTCTCATTCGGGGTGTGAAACTTGAGAAACTATCACACGAATGACGGAGCGGAACGACACATACAAACATTCAACTGTCAATAGTCAATATTAAATTAGATTCCCCCATTAATCGGGGTTTTTACTACACTGCAACCGGCTTGTCCGTGCCAGGTGAAAGGGACCAAAATGAAAGATGAATTGATCGACTACGATGCCATTGCCTTGGGGGGATTGATTCGAAAAGGTGAAATTAAGGCAACTGAATTACTGGAAATCACGGTTCAACGAATTGAGCGGGTAAATCCCAAACTCAACGCTGTGATTCATAAGATGTACGATCAGGCTCGCGAGATTGCAGAAAATTGGGATTCGGAAACCGCTGAACAGAAATCGCCCGGCAGTCTTTTCCGTGGTGTCCCGTTTCTTTTGAAGGACCTGCTTGCAGAATACAAGGGGGCCCCTATTCACGAGGGCTCTTTTGCTGTAAAGGGTTATATATCGAAACTTGACAGCGAGCTGGTAAAACGACAGAAAGCAAGTGGATTAATCGTTGTCGGCAAAACAAATACACCTGAGTTTGGCCTTCTTCCCACCACGGAACCCGCTCTTTATGGGGCAACCGTCAACCCTTGGGACCCAAGTTTGACAACAGGCGGCTCAAGCGGTGGGTCGTCAGCGGCGGTGGCAGCAGGGGTCGTCCCGATGGCTCACGGTAGCGATGCGGGCGGATCGATCCGAATCCCCGCATCTTTCTGCGGTATTTTTGGCCTAAAACCGACTCGGGGTCGAAACCCACTGGGACCACATTTTGGTGATATCAGCAACGGGCTTGTCCATGAACATGGGTTGACTCGCACCGTGAGGGATTCGGCAGCTCTTTTGGACGCAACTTCAGGGCCGGACCTTGGAGATCCTTACCATGCCCCCCCAAATGAGCGCCCTTTCCTAGAAGAAGTGAAGCGGGAGGTTCGGCGTTTAAAGATCGGGCTTTTATCTTCCATACCGGAAGGGTGGAGCTTGGAATCCCAGTTACATCCAGATTGTGAAAACGCAGTGAAAGATGCGGCCCGGATATGCGAAACGCAGGGACATATCGTTGAAGAGGTTGTTCCGGGAGATTTGAGCTATCCGGATCTCTTCAAGACCTTTGGCAAAATCTTTACCTGCCTTACCGGGCAATTCATCTCCTATTGGGAAACAGAGTTGGGGAAGAGCCTTGTGAAGGAGCAACTTGAGCCAATAACCTGGATAACTTATCAAGCCGGTTTAAAACGAACGGGGGCGGATTATCTGGGCGCAGTGGAAAGCATCCAACGCTTCTCACGGAAATTAGCTCGATGGCAAGATGAAGGAGGCTATGATATGATCCTGTCCCCGACAGTCCGCATTCCCCCTGCAAAACTCGGTTCTTTCCGATCGGTACCAGACGATCCAATGAGATGGGCCAAGATGTCTAATACCTTGTCTGCGCTGACCTATATCTATAATATAACAGGTCAACCTGCAATGACGGTACCCCTGTTTTGGAATGAGGAAAATCTGCCGATTGGTGTGCAGTTCGCGGGTCGTTTCGGGGACGAGGCGACACTTTTTCGCCTGGCAGCTCAATTGGAGCAAGCAAGACCATGGGCAGATAAAAAGCCACCCATTCATTGCAGCAATCCCGAAATCTAATAATAACTCAAGTTTCGCACCCCCAATGGGGCACGGTGGCGCATCTGGTGTGGGGTAAATAAAATTTTTTTGGAAAAACAATGAGGCAATCAGTTTGAACCGGTATCCATAAAGTAATCACCGTGCACAGGCACGCGATGGTCTGGTTTCTTTTTACCCTATGCCCGATGCGATTTTCCTTAAAATATTAGGTGCGAAACTTGAGACATTATCTTAACCAGATTACCGATAACCTTTAAAAAAGGAGCAGGTCATGAGCGATGAAATTTTGTTGGAAACTCGGGGGAACCTCGCAATCATTACCCTTAATCGGCCCGATCGCCTTAATGCCCTATATGGAGATATGCTTTTGGCCCTGCGCAAAATCCTGCAAACGGTCGCGGCTGATCCGGGGATTCGTGCGGTCGTCTTAACGGGTGCCGGTCGTGGATTTTGTGCCGGTGGTGACGTGAAGATGATGTCACAACAAAATGAGACAGAAGGAACGGGTGCAAGGGGCGCCAGTCTGGAAAACATGACCTATGATATTCGCAAAATGATGGAGACCTGCGAGCTCCTTCACGAGATGCCCAAACCGACTATAGCAATGTTGCGCGGCCCGACAGCAGGCGGGGGTATGGGGATCGCGTTGGCTTGTGATTTACGCTTTGCCGCTGATGACCTGACCATGACCACTGCTTTTGCCTTGGTCGGGGTTTCCGGTGATTTCAGCTGCAGTTATTTTCTGACTCAACTGGTTGGCCTGGCCAAAGCCAAAGAGCTGTTCTTTACCGCCAAGCAGATCAATGCGCAACAAGCGCTGGAGATCGGTTTGGTGAATCAGGTGGTTTCCGGGGATGAACTGGAAGAAAAGACCATCAAGATCGCCAATCAGTTGGCCAACGGACCCACGATCGCTTTCAACTATATGAAACGCAATATCAATGCTGCAGCCAGCGGCACTGCTCTTAAGGAAGTACTCAATCTGGAAGCGCTTCATATGGTACGGACCATGGGTACCGAAGATCACAAAAGAGCGGCCAAGGCCTTTGTGGAAAAACGGCAACCTAGTTTCAGGGGCTGTTAATCAATAAAATGGAATGGTGGTATTTTTTAAGGGCCCTCTGGGCCATTTCAGCACTTATTATCCTATTGACAGCTTTTTTTATTATATGGAGAGTCAAGGGTATTTTCAGTTGGAAAAGATCTTTAAAGGAAGAATTAAAGGAACTTAAAAGTTTTGCCGAACAGAATGGTTTGCAAGTAAAAAAAGGGGTCAAAATTATTGAAGACACCTGCGGGGAGGTTTTTAAATCTTTTTCCCCGGATATCGAAGAACTTCGTGAGCTTCCGCTCTACATCAGAACAATTGCTTCTTGTTTTTACCCAAATTCAGATTGTCCTGAACTTCAGATCAGCATCGGTTCTTTTCTCCGGAGTCTTGAAAAATCATTGAATCAGTTTGATCTTATTCTCAGGCGACCCGGTTTTAAAAAGCTCAAATCAATTAACATTCGAAAAATTAGAGATATTCGCCGATGGTACCTCCGGCTCTCAGGGTCTGTTCTGTATAGATGGGTTTCAGTCCATAAAAAAATGATTCAACAGATGGCTCGATTTCGTCTATTTCTGTTCCTCGATCCTTTTAGTTGGCTGGTTTATCTTTCCCGGTACTTGACCACTTTGGTGTTAATCAAATATCTAATGGCGGATCTTTATATTTTTATTGGTAGGCTGGCGATAGAAGCTTACAGCGACACGGATACTTCTATCCAAAACCAAGGGGAAAAAGAGCTGGAAAAAACCTTGGAGGAACTGGATGCCTTGGAAAACGATGATGAACCAAAAGGGGATCCTCAAATTCAAGAGGTTCGGAATCAGCTGGTCGGGTTTTCATCCATGGCGATCTCGAATCCAAACATTAAAAAGTGGCGGAGTGCTGTCCACAAAGCCGCTGAAATTATCTCGAAAAAACATTTTCCGGATTCAGATTTTTCTTTGGAAGAAGCCGCTCTCGGTCCTTTACTTGAGAGCGCTCGAGCTTGGGCAGGCAAGGTAAGCAAAGGAAGAGAACACCCGTTAATCCGCCGGTTATACAGAGCCCGCTTGGGAACCATTTATAGAGCCAAAAATCTTTCCGATAATTTCATTTCAAAATCGCTTCAAAATATCATTAAAAAATCTTACAAAACCTATGGTTGGTTAAAATGGCCGTCGAAGGTCTTTCGAATGGCTAAAAAAGTCACGCCATTGAAAATTTCCCTTGCGATCGGTTGGGAGGTCTCTAAAAAAGCTAGTCTTGCATATATCCACGGGAAAACATTTGATATGGCTTGTGAGGAGCTCGATCGGGTCTATCGTCTGTCGCGCTCGGCGAGCAGACAGAGATGAATCGGTGGTTAGATTTTATATCTCTTTGATTGGTGAGTTATCATTTTCCTTTTCGATTAATTGAGGGCGTATTAACCGCTGGATGCTTTAACCCATAAGCGCTGAGTTGTTTTGCAAACATTCACAGATTACAGTTACGCCGTACAAGGTGGTTTTGAAAGATTTTGTGGTAATTGATGACATCAATAACGGAAAAACGTTGGTGAAAAATTGATATATTATCTGTTTATGTTTCAACTTATTTTTCTGTGAAAAGCAGTTTTATCACCTGGAGGGCGATTTCCTTTTCCTCGTTTGCGGGTATGACCAGTATGTTCACCCGACTGTCCTCATGCTGAATTTCTCTGATTGTCTGATTTCCGGCTGCATTCTTCTCCGAATCGATGACAATTCCCAATCCTTCTAGATTCTGGCAGACCATCTCTCTAATAAACGGAGCGTTTTCGCCAATGCCCGCGGTGAATATAATGGTATCCAGCCCTCCTAGAGCTGCGGTGTAGGCGCCGAGATACTTTTTGATCCGGTAAACAAATGTACGGATGGCGGTATCGGCAAGCCGGTTCCCATTTTCCCTGGCAGCCAGAATGTCGCGCAGGTCACTGCTTCCGATCCCTGCCAAACCGAAAAGCCCGCTCTCTTTATTCAACAGCTCCTTGACCTGTTGAGATTCTAGCTTTTTGTGCTCCATCAAATAAAAGATGATAGCCGGATCTATGTCACCACTTCGGGTTCCCATCATCAACCCTTCCAGAGGCGTAAACCCCATGCTGGTATCGATACTTTTGCCACGGTCAATGGCCGTGATGCTGCATCCGTTGCCGAGATGACAAGAGATGATTTTCAGATCATCTGCCGGCTGGCTGAGAAAGTCGGCCGCTGCATGGCAGACGTAATGATGACTGGTCCCGTGAAATCCGTACCTGCGGATTTTATCCTCGGAATACATTTGATACGGCAATCCGTATAGATAGGCATGGGCTGGAATAGTGGTATGAAAGGCCGTATCAAAGACCGCTACCCCTGGGATGTCCGGGAAATGTTTTTCGCAAGCCACAATCCCCGTAAGGTTCGAGGGATTATGTAAAGGGGCCAATGTGGAATATTCTTGAATAACCTGCTTTACCCTCCTATCGATAATCACCGAAGCAGTTATTTTTTCACCGCCGTGCACTACCCGGTGGCCGACGGCAACCACTTGGTTTTTATCCCGAATCACGCCATCTGCTTTATCGGTGAGTAACTTTGTAATTTCGGCCACGGCTTCACCGGTATTCCTGACCTGCACCGGTTGATGAACCTTATCTCCCCTATGGTTGTCGTAAACCATTTTGGTCCCTTCAAACCCTATCCGTTCAACAATTCCACCGGCAAGGCGACTTTCCCCAAGGAGCTGGAAAAGGGCAAATTTTACAGAAGAACTGCCTGTGTTTAGGACCAATATCGTCATAAGCACCCCGGTTTTCGGCGTAGAGATGCCCGGATGTTCGGCCTAAAATTCAGTGTGATTTCCGACAGCATTTTGGCCAGCAACGCTCTTGATTTTGTGGGCGTGCTCGGCGCAAAAGATGTGAGCTCGCTTGCTTGCCTGCAGATGGCGTCAATAATCCGGGGTGGCGACGGGTCAGGTTGAAACAACCAGCTCCCAAACTATCGAAGCGTCTCATACGGATCTTCATAAAATCAAAAGTGCGAAACTCGAGTGCCTGGTTTCAGAAAAAAGGAGATCGGTAAAGACCGATCTCCTAATAAAGTTTGGTGGCATCGAATCAGTTCGCATTCAGGTGCGCGTACTTTACCATGTACCGTTTGGGCATTTCAAGCGCATCCCTTCGGAAAGGCTCGGCCAACACTTCCTTTCCGCCCTGGACAATTGCATTGATCACGCATGGTTTTCCTGAATCAATGGCCGCTTTGACCGCATCTCCGACCTGGTCCGGATGATCTATCCTGAAGCCCAAAGCCCCCATATCTTCTGCCAACTTTGCATAATCCGGATTGCCCGGCAGATTGGTGCCCACATAACGGTTGCCAAAAAAATCCACCTGGTTTTTCTTTTCAGCCCCCCATTCATTATTGGTGGCAACGATAGCAACCACGGGGATTTTCTCACGAACAGCCGTCATCACTTCGGCCAGTCCGCTGATTCCGTATGCGCCATCACCCTGAAAAGCGATAACCGGTGTGTCCGGCCTGCCGATCTTACAACCCAGGGCGGCACCATAAGCAAAACCACAGTTCCCCCAGGACAGCGCTGAGATGTGTTGACGGATCCCCTCAAACTTCAGATAGGCGTTAATCATCGACGAATTGTTACCGATATCGGTTGTGACGATGGTTTCCTTTGGCAAAACCCTTGTCCATTCCCTGTGAAAACGGCGGGGGTGCATCGGTGCAGATTGGGACCCCGAACTCCATCCACTCAGTTCATCACCCCATATTTTTTTCTCTTTTTGGACATCAGCCAACCGGCAGGTATTTTTTTCAATATTGGGGAAAAGCTCTTTTATCCGTTTGACCAGGGCGTTGGTGAATTCCTTGACGTCTCCACAACTATAGATATCCGCCTTTTTGGAAACTCCCAAAGCAGCAATGTTGACATCACATTGAATCAGTTTTGCATTTTCAGGCCAGTACACCATGTCATATTGGGGAAGTGTACCAAAAGGACCAAGCCGGGTGCCTAGGGCAATAATCACGTCGGCCTTTTTTAAGGTTTTCATGGCTGCTTTCGAGCCGCAGTAACCGATGGGACCGCAGGCCAGATCATGACTGGCCGGGAAGGTGTCGTTATGCAGGTAGCTGTTAACAACCGGCGCTGTAATATATTCGGCCAGGGCCTTTACTTCTTCAATGGCGTCGGCCTGGGACACGCCGCCACCGGAGACGATCACCGGATATTGTGCTTGTGAGATCATTTTGGCAGCAGCTTCGAGATCTTCCATGGATCCAATACCCTTTTTGATGACCGGCGTTTGATAAATCTCGTCCGTGCATTCTCCATAAAAGAGCTCCCGTGGTATGTTCAGCTGGGTGGGCCCATTAAAATTTTTGGCCATGTAAAATGCCCGTCGTGTCAGTTCCGCCATCCGCTGGGGCTGGGAAACCCTAACCTGGTAGACGGTCTGTTTTTCAAACATGGGCATCTGGTCCAACTCCTGGAATCCGCCGGTACCGATACCCATCGAACCGGTCTCCGGCGTTATAGCGACAACCGGTGAATGCGCCCAGTAGGCAGCGGTCAATGCGGATACGAAATTGGCAATACCGGGACCGTTCTGGCCGATGCAGATTTGAGGTTTACCGGTCACCCGGGCCATACCATCGGCTGCATGGGTTGCAGCCTGTTCATGGGCGACGGGAATAAAGCGAATGCCTGCATCCGGAAAAAGGTCCAATGGATCCTCGTATGCGGATCCGACTATACCGAAAGCGTATTTTACCCCTTCGGCCAAAAGGGTCTCCACAAATGCTTCACTTGGTGTCATTTTTTGTACGGTCATAGCGTTCTCCCTATTTGTGTCTGTTTGGATGAATTAAAATGGATGTCCCATCAAATTTTACACAATCTTTTTAACACCATCCCTTAATCACTTTGATGGTCAAGTAATATTTAGATTTGTTTATACTATTATTTCATCTAGTTATATTGGGCCAAAAATAGTTTCGCACACGTTCTATTGATAACAGCTGCAAAACCATTTAGCCTTATATTATAGGGGGTTATAGCATATGAAAGAATCGTTTATGGTTCTCTGACATTTGTTATAAATGTTTTCAAAGCGATTTCAATGTGCTCTTTAACTAAATTCTCGAGTTCTATATCGTCGGTATTTTGACTTATGAATAGATCAAGTATTTTTTTGTGATAATCTAAGGAATTTTGTAATTTTTCATCATAATTTGGAAAGGAAAAGCGGTGTTGCACACTATGAATACGAAGAGTTCCCAATATTTTTATTAAAACTCTATTGCCAGAAGCAGTGATGAATATATCGTGGAAGACAGAATGGTGTTTCCAGTAAGCCATAATGTTATTATTAATGACAGCCTTTTTCATTTTCGAGATAGTCTTCTGTAAAGCCTCATGGTCCTTTCCAGTCATTTTGTGATAGGCTTCTTTTGCTGCCAGCCCTTCTAATAGTGTTCGAACGGAATAGTTCTCTTCAATGTCGCGCCGAGTGACTCGTTTTACAAATGCACCTTTTCTGGGGATAATCTCCACAACCCCCTTTTTTTCCAAATCTCGAAAAGCCTCACGAAGCGGCGAACGACTGATTTCAAATTGCTTTTGCAGCGGTGCCTCCAAAAGTTGCTCTCCCCCTTTAAGATCGTTGACAAGAATAGCATCCAAGAGAACCTGTGAAACCTGCTGCGCGATAACACTCGGTTTGATGTTTAGCTTTTTAATTTTAATAGTAAGCATGGCTTCTCCATTCTATACGTTAGTTTTTGGTTCTTAGGGTTCGCGGAAAAATAACTTCACATTTTAGCATCTTAGCTTCAGCCCATCTTTGACCGATGCCTCACTCACAAAATCCTCGAAATAGCTCGCTATTCCTGTGGTTTTACTCTCTCGGATCAGCCAAACCTGAACCAAATCTAAGTGCCAATTCTGTGAAGTTATTTTTTCGCGAACCCTGAGGTTCATATTTAGTTTAGAGTTTTAGTTAATAACAAAATTTTTTATTTAGTTTTAAAACACATGGCCATGGAGCTCTATGCTTCAGGCCGAGAAGTAGCTTTGTCCAAAAAATTCACTTTCTCTGAAGCCGTTATCAAGGGTGCGAGTCATTCCTTATTATTAATAAAATAAGTATTGAACAGGCTCAATTAACAGTTTGGATGTCTTTTACATGATCAGATCGTAAATGTAAATAGATAATTTTTGTCGAAAGTCGACAAAAATTATAAGTTAATATTTAATATCATATATAAATATTAACTTAAATAGCAGATAGTTATAAATATTTATTTTTTTTATTGACACCAGATAATATTGAATATAATTAAATAAATCGACAATCGACCGAATAATTTATTTTTCATTTCATATTATATATAAATATTAGCTTAAATAACAAATAGTTATAAATATTTATAATTTTATTGACACTGAGTAATATTATATATAATTAATTAAATCGACAATCGGCTAAAAAATTTATTTTAAAATTCACCCTAAAATAGCGAATTAGTAAGGAACTCGACCTTATGGTTGATAACCACAACAAATCCGGCGCAGAATTTATTGCCAGTACACTAAAAGGATATGGGGTTACTCATGTTTTCTATGTTGAGGCTATTCTTAGAAGGTCTCTTGTCGCAATGGAATCTCTTGGAATACACCGAATTGTAACTCATTCAGAAAAGGCGGCTGCGTATATGGCAGATGGCTATGCCAGGGCCAGTCGAAAACCTGGAATCTGTATGGCGCAATCAGTTGGTGCCGCAAATTTAGCGGCAGGCCTCCAAGAGGGATATTTAGCGCTTTCACCCATAATTGCGATAACCGGTCGAAAACCCCCCATTGCCCGGTATCGAAACGCCTATCAAGAAGTTTTGCATGGTCCAATGTTCGATTCAGTAACAAAATATAATGTGGAAGTTATTTCAGTTGATCAGCTCCCTTTTTTAATTCGTCAAGCTTTCCGCGAAGCAACGACTGGAGCTCCCGGTCCGGTTCACCTTGATGTGATAGGTATTTTGGGTGAAGAAATAGATGCAGCCGAAGGAAATTTAGAGGTTGTAATAGAAGAAGCTTTTTCCCATTACCCAGCGTTTCGACCAGAGCCTGATACCCGGGATGTATTGGACGCAGCCGATATTTTGGAACAAGCGGATCGTCCGGTGATTATTGCAGGTGGAGGGGCAAAAGCTTCCAATGCCGGAGCTGAAATTGTTGCCCTCGCTGAAAAACGATTAATACCTGTCGTTACATCAGTCAATGGCAAAGGAATTATTCTTGACTGCCATCCCTTAAGCATTGGTGTCGTCGGCTCCTATTCTCGATGGTGTGCAAATAGAGTGGTTTCAGAAGCGGATCTAGTACTTTTTATCGGGAGCCATACCGGGGATCAAGTTACCAACAATTGGAGGGTTCCGAATCCAGGTACGAAAGTAGTTCAAATTGATATTGATCCTTTGGAGCTCGGTAGAAATTATCCTAACACAAAAAGCCTACTAGGAGACGCTAAGGTTACGACTCAAAAATTAGTTGAAGCGATTAATTCGAGAAATATCGACACGCAATGGTCTGGTCGGGCTCAAAAGCTGGTGCAGGATTGGCGAAATGAGACCAGACCGTTGCGTCATTCTAACGCGCTGCCAATAAGACCCGAAAGACTATGCAAGGAATTGGAAGATGTCTTGCCTTCCGATGCTATCCTGGTCTCTGATACTGGCAATTCGGCGATCTGGTCAAGTACGATGATAAATTTGATTGACCCAGAACAAACTTACATTCGTGCCGCTGGTGGTTCACTTGGATGGGCGTTTCCGGCTTCTCTGGGAGTAAAATGTGCAGCAGCAGACCGGCCTGTCATATGTTTTACCGGAGATGGTGGATTTTGGTATCATCTCAGTGAGCTTGAGACTGCGCGTCGGTGTGGAATAAATACGGTAACGATAATTAACAATAATTCAGGGTTTGGACAATGTTTGCCGGGGATTAATAGAGCATATGGTGAGAAGCCCGGTAAAAGGGAAGAAATGTATCAATTCCAAAATGTAAATTTTTCTCGGATCGCTCAAGAAATGGGGTGTAATGGAATCCGAGTGGAATCAGCCGATGAAATTTCAAAAGCGATAAGAAAGGCGTTAGATTGTGATATTCCTACAGTGGTTGAAGTAATGACAGATATTAAATGCTCTGCTCCCAAACCGTGGGCGCCTTCCTGACAGATTAAGCTTTAGTCAAATTGCATTACCAGAGGTAGCGATTTTTACCGATAATAAAATTTTGTGACATCGAATCCTGCCAATTGTTTTAATATCGAAGCCTTTGATTTCAATTAAACTGTTAATATTTCCGGGTTTCGGCAAAAGGGAAAAAGTTATGAATTCTTATGATCGTATTTTTGCGGCACTAAATCTCGAAGAGCCCGATCGGGTACCTGTTTTTGAATGTTCTATGGCGCCAAACATTATTGATGCGCTTGTTCCAGGGGGCACAATAGAAGATGTTGCCGAGAAATACGATCTTGACACGATCTACCACCGTGAAGCCTATCAATATGAGCCGGTGGATGAAAAGCAAGGCTATTTTCGTGATGAATGGGGAATCGTAGTGAAATTAGAAGCGGATACCATGCCGACCCCTGTAAAGCATCCAATTAAAAATGAAGCCGATCTTGAGGATTTCATCTGCCCGGACCCAAGAGCACCCATTCGCCTGGCAAAAATCAAAGAGGCGGTCCGGCGTTTCAAGGGAGAAAAACCAATCGTGCTGGGAATGTCTGATGCGTTTGCGATTCCCTGGAAGCTTAGAGGCATGGCTGAGTTTCTATTGGATTTGGCAACTGATCCGAGCTTTGCTAAAAAACTTATCCAAATGGTAGTCGAATATAATTGCGGATTGGTTCGTGCTGCTGCTGAAGCCGGTGTCGATATTATCCGTCCAACTGATGATTATGCTTTCAATACGGGTCCCTTTATGTCCCCGGATATGTGGAAGGAGTTTATCCAGCCTGGGCTCAAAAAAATAGTTGAATTGGCCCATGGTCTCAACCTCAAAGTTGTTAAACATTCTTGCGGCAAACTTTCCGGGCTAATAGTACCTATTCTTGACACCGGAGTTGATGCAATCCACCCCATTCAGCCATTTCCAGAACAAACTCTGGGGGAATTTAAAAAACGTTACGGGCATAGATTATGTTTGATAGGAAATGTAGATTGTATAGAAGTTCTCACCTCCGGTTCTCGCAAGAAGGTCTTTGAGGATGTTCGCCGTTGTCTTCGTGAGGGTGCAATCAATGGCGGCTATATGCTCGCATCCAGTAATTCGTTTCATTCGGGAACTCGGCCGGAGAGTTTTGTCGCAATGATTGAGGCGAATCGCGAATTTGGAAAGTATCCATTGTCTATTTGAGGAATGCATCTTTATTCCAACAAATCAACTAAATTACTTACAAAAATTGAAAAGGAGGCCAAGATGAGCACTAACCAAAGGAAGGATAACAAGAGTAGAGAAAATGGTGATCAAATCAGTCGAAGAGATTTTTTAAAATTCGCAGGAATTGGTCTTTCCGCAGGGGCATCCCTTAGCATGGGGATAAATCCTCAATCACTTTTCGCTGCGGAACAACTGGCAAAAGAACAAATACTAAAAGTCGCTACCCTTTCAGGAGACATCGTGTTGCCGATGGATCCGATGTTTGCCTACTGGGAAGCCCCATGGCTTCACTTCATCTATAATGGACTTTTACGCATGAAACCAGGGGATGAGGGCTTGGACAAGCTTGAATCCGACCTTGCGACCGAGTACTCTTTATCAGACGATCACACAGTTTACACTTTCAAGCTTAGAAAAGGCGTGAAATTCCATAGAGGCTATGGCGAATGTACCATTGAGGATCTTCTTTTTACTTTCGACCGATTAAAAAATGATCCACAGTCAACCCGCAAGAAAGAATATGAAAATATTGATAAATTAGAGGCAACGGATGACTACACTTTGCGGGTACACCTCAAAAAGCCAAATTATTATTATATACGAACGCTGATGGCATATATTTCCAGTTATGTCGTAAGCAAAAAAGCGATTTTGGATCTAGGCGAAAAATTTAAATACAGTCCGGTGGGAACAGGGCCTTTCTGGGTTAAAGAATACAAGTCAAAGGATCGAGTTGTCTTTAGAAGACATGAAGAGTATTTTAGAGGCCAACCCATCATTAAGCAAATAGACTGGCTGTTTATGCCCAACCTAAGTTCTCGTATGATGGCCATGGAAAGTGGTGCCATTCATATGGCCCGTGCGGTTCGTAGCGGAGACCTTGTTAAAAGACTTCGATCCAAAGGCGTGATTTGTGACGGTTATCCGGGGCAGGGTGGCTGGGTGCACCTCAACCTTTTTGATGATATATTCAAAGACGCACGCGTCCGACAGGCATTATTTTATGCCACTGATAGAAAGGCCATCGCAGAATACTATGGACCGGTCGCTATTCCGTTATGGGGATATATTCCACCTAATTTTGAGGGTGCAAAAGAATATCCAAATCGATATCTTTATAATCCTGAAAAGGCGAAACAACTGCTGAAAGAAGCTGGCTATCCCAACGGGTTCACCTTTTCTACAGATTCAACCCAGGATTCGATGCGTGGAGATGTAATCGAAATCCTGCAAAACCAGTGGAAAAAAGTCGGCGTGAACATGAAGCTAAATGTTTTGGAACATGCGGCTTATTTGCATAAGGTTCGAAAGGGAGCAATGCCGGTTATGGCTCAGCCTGGAATTAAGCCGGATATTGACAGCTTTTTATCGACTTACTTTTACGGTCCATCCTGTTATAAGGAGCCTACAGCACTATTAAACCTGTCCTGTTTTGGAAAAGCAATTCCAGGCGCGGACGACCTCATTGAAGAGGCTCGGGTAACCTTTGATCGAGAAAAACGCGTCGCTCTTTATGCAAAGATTCAGGACAAATTAATGGAGGCGGTCCCGGCAATTCCTGTTTATAATTTTATAGATCACGAGGCCCGCCAACCTTATATAGAGCTGGGGTACGATTTTAAAGTTGTTTTCAATTACTTTTACCGGATTACGGAAAAGACAAGAATACTTAAAAGCTAAAAGCAATTATACGGGATACCTGAGGAAATACTGGTATGATGCAATATCTGATAAGAAAACTGTTTTTTCTTATCTTCACCGTATGGGCGGTAGTTACGATTATCTTTATCGGGTTACATGCCCTGCCTGGTAATCCCGCAGAGGTGCTTTTGAGCATGCAACCAAACGAGCAGACTCTTCGTTTGCTGGAAGAAACCATGGGTCTCAATCAACCTCTCAGGACCCAATATTGGCTATACATCAAAGACCTTTTGAGCGGAAATCTGGGAAAATCGCTCCGCACCGGTCAGCCAATTCTCGATGTATATCTTGAAGTATTACCTTATACTTTGATTCTTGCATTTGCTTCGATAACAGTGAGCATCCTAATCGGTGTTCCAATTGGGATGCTCGCTGCTGTCAAACGAGATACATGGTGGGATTATTTTGCGCGGTCTTTTGCGGTTGTCGGTTTGTCGATTCCGGCGTTTTTTTTAGGAGTGCTTCTATTATTAACATTTTCAGTGGTACTTGGATGGTTTCCGGTAATGGGGGTCGGCAAGAAAGGTGATCTTTTGGATATACTTTACCATTTGATCTTGCCGGCCTTCAGCCAAGGCTTCATCATTTCCGCATTCATCATGAGAATCAGCCGATCCTCATTTTTAGAGGTTCTCCGGCAAGAGTATATTGAAGTGGCCAGGAGCAAGGGGCTACCTGAGTCTGTAGTGATATTCAAACACGGTTTACGAAATGCGCTCGTACCAATTGTAACCGTGATAGGTCTTTATTTTAACGTCGCCCTGGGATCCTCCATTATTATCGAAGTGGTGTTCAATCGTCCCGGGGTGGGTCGAATTTTAGTTGAGGCGATCCTTCAGCGAGACTACCCCTTAGTCCAATCAACCCTTGTTGTACTTTCATTTTTCATCATTACAGTGAATACGCTTACCGATTTAATATACACCGCAATCGATCCTCGCATAAGCTTGACAGAAAAAAGCTAAGGTATTGATCCAGTGATTCGATCTCATCTCAATTTTATCACGATTGCCGGAATCTTGATCCTGACGGTAATGGGTTTGGTGGCTATTTTTGGACCAGTGATAGCCCCTCAGGATCCTTATGAACAAAATCTTAGTAATCGTTTTCAACCTCCGAGCTTGAGCCACTGGTGGGGCACCGACCGCTACGGTCGTGATACTCTATCACGTGTGATACTCGGAACTCGATACTCAATCATTACTGGATTTGTGTCAGTTGCAATGAGTGCTGTAATTGGGGTGATGCTTGGCATTATATCCGGCTACAAAGGCGGGATTCTTGATACGGTTATCATGATTTTCACCGATATCTTAATGTCGTTCCCAGCATTAGTGTTAGGAATCATTGTGATCGTTTCCTTGGGATCAGGCGCGTTTCAAGTGATCGTTGCCATAACGATTGCATTTATCCCCAGATTTATCAGAGTGGCTCGGGGCACAACCCTTTCTCTTAAGGAACAAGAATTTGTGCTTGCGGCCAAAGCTTTGGGTGCTTCGAATTTCAGAATTATGATCATCCACATCCTTCCGAACAATATCTCACCAGCCGTGATCATGGCAACGCTTTGGATCGGGTCGGCCATCATTATCGAATCCGGGTTGAGCTTTCTAGGTCTTGGTATCCAACCCCCGAAAGCTTCCTGGGGCCTATTAATCAAGTATGGTGTGGAAAACCTGATGTGGGCACCATGGAACGCCATTTTCCCAGGCCTGGCTATTTCGCTTACCATTATCGGACTTAACGTAATTGGCGATACTTTCAGAGACCTTTGGGATCCTCGAAACGAATATAAAACCGTTAGCAGATGACCGCAAAAGATTAAAAATATGGATGAATGTCTGCTTAAGATCAAAGATCTCCATACATATTATTTTACTTACGCCGGGGTAGTTAAAGCCGTCAATGGCATTGATCTTTCTATTCCAAAAGGAGAAACTTGTGGCATCGTGGGTGAATCAGGATGCGGCAAAAGCGTTACAGCTCGTTCAATTATGAGGTTGATCAGACCGCCCGGCAAGATTGTAAAGGGCCAAATCCTGTTTAATGGCCAAAATATTCTTAAATTGAAAGAATCTCGAATGAGAGATATCCGGGGCAACAGCATTTCTATGATATTTCAGGAGCCGATGATTTCATTAAATCCTCTCTTTCGGATTGGAGATCAAATTGCAGAGACCATTCGTTTGCATAAAACAGTCTCTAAGAGAGAAGCAAGGGATCGGTCCATCGAGCTGTTGCGAAAAGTGGGTATCCCGGACCCGGAAAAAAGAATCCGCGATTTACCACACCAAATGAGCGGCGGGATGCAACAGCGGGTGATGATTGCAATTGCCCTGTCTTGCGATCCTAAAATTATTATTGCTGATGAACCTACAACCGCCTTAGATGTCACCATACAGGCTCAAATATTAGATATAATGAATCACCTGAAGGAGGTTACCGGTACGTCCATTCTCATGATCACACATGATCTGGGCGTCATAGCAGAGATGGCCCAATCTGTTGCTGTGATGTATGCAGGCAAAATAGTCGAATATTCCAGCTTCAAGGAGATCTTCACCAAGCCCAAACATCCATATACCATCGGGTTGATGGATTCGGTTCCAAAAATTAATGACCCCGTGCCTGAAAACCGAATGTTGAAGACAATCGGCGGTATTGTTCCGAATCTCCTTAACCTGCCTAAAGGATGCGCTTTTCAGGAAAGATGCGATAAAACCTTTGAAATATGTCGTGAAAAAGCGCCACCGAAATTTGAAGTCAATGATGAAAACTATGTGAGATGCTGGCTATATGAGTAATAATGACTTACTGCTGGTAAAAGGCCTTAAAAAATTTTATCCCGTAGTAAAAGGATTTTTTCGGAGAGAGACTGCGTACGTTAAAGCTGTAAACGGCGTAGATATCGCAATAAAAAAAGGTGAGATTCTTGGCCTCGTCGGAGAATCTGGATGCGGAAAGTCTACATTGGGGCGTTGTATTATCCGTCTTGAAGAGCCAACGGAAGGAGAAATATTTTTTGAGAATAAAAATATCTTGGGATACAGCACAGGTGCTTTGCAGCGGCTTCGCCGTAATATGCAAATTATTTTTCAGGATCCGTATACTTCCTTGAATCCAAGAAAGAAGGTGGGCCAGATAATAGGTGAAGGATTCGTGATCCACAAAATGTATTCCCAAAAAGAACGGACTGAAAGGGTAAAACATTTGATGGATGTCGTAGGGCTTTTGCCCGATCAGATCAATCGTTTCCCTCATGAATTCAGCGGAGGCCAGAGACAGCGAATCTGTTTGGCGAGAGCACTATCTATTCATCCCAAATTTGTGATTGCTGATGAGCCCGTCTCTGCGTTAGATGTCTCTATTCAGGCTCAAATACTTAACTTGCTTATAGAGTTGCAGCATAATTATGATCTTACTTACCTTTTCATCTCCCATGATTTGAGCGTTGTCAGACATATCAGTGACCGAGTGGCCGTAATGTATTTAGGACGCATCGTAGAAATTGCGAGCCGGCATTTGCTTTTCAGTCATCCCATACACCCGTACACTAAAGCGTTAATGTCAGCAGCTCCCTTGACTGACCCGTCTTTAAAAAAAAATCGAATAATTTTAGAAGGAGATGTTCCAAGTCCGACTTATTCTTTTGCGGGGTGCTCCTTTAACTCTCGCTGCCATTATCGTCAAAAAATTTGTGCGGAAATTGTTCCGTCCCTGATCGAGGCTGAAAATGGACATCAATTTGCCTGTCATTACCCTTTGGGCTAATCGCGCGATGTCTGAGGCTGATAAAACGCATAAAAGGTGGATGCTATTTTGCGCCGGACCGGATGGCTTTGATGCTGAAATGTCAGGAATAGATCGGATATCGTTTGTAGCTATACGCCGGGTGAGAAAATATCATTTAATCAATTGTCCAAGCAGATATGCTATTGGGTACGTTCTGCGACCGGTTAAGAACAATAGAGGAGGTTAATACATGTCGGAAGAAATAGAACCAGATAACAATTCCATGAAAGCTAGTGATCTTGTCGTTCAAACTTTGATTGAAGCGGGAATAAAGCGCGTCTTTACGTTGCCGGGTATGGGGATAACTTGGTTTCTGGATTCTTTTCGTAAAAGATCAAAGCAGATCGAGGTCGTTCTTGCGCGCAGTGAGCAAGTCGCATCGATAATGGCACAAGTCGCAGGAAGACTAACAGGTAAACCCGGTGTTTTTATGGGGCAGGGCCCTTGGGTTGCTACCACGGGCGCTTTTGGTATACTCGAAGCATTCTTTTCCGGCTCTCCCATGTTGATTTTAACCGAAACTTCTGATTATGATGGTCTGGGTCAATATGGCGTTTACCAAACGATGACCGGAGATTATGGCGCTGCTGATATTCAATCAACTTTGCGGGGTATAACCAAGTTTTGCACGTATGCTACCGAACCGCAAGATGCTGTTTATGGCACTCAATTGGCGTTAAAGCATGCTTCTTTGCCCCGGAGGGGCCCCGCAGCAGTTATTATGAAAACCACAATAATAAAAAGAGAAGTTACTGTTAATCCTAAGGTAAAGTTATATCCAACCTACGGGTATTTGTCTTATACACCGGCAAGGCCGGATCAAGGTGCTATAGATACGCTCGCCGGTTACCTAAATAAAGCCAGATACCCTGTAATTGTCGCCGGCCATGGAGCCGTGGAAGCGGATATCGGCAAAAAGTTGCAAAACTTAGCCAGCTCTGTAGGCTGTGCTGTCGCAACCAGTTACAACGGAAAAGGTGTGATCGATGAAACCTCCGAAATCGCGGTCGGAATGCTGGGCACATGGGGATGTCCGACGGCAAATAGAATCCTTAAGGCAGCAGACTTAATTATCATTCTTGGGGCAAGTATGGGGCCGGACTATACCAGATTCCGCGATCCAACGATGATCCGCCCGGGAGATCAAATTTTGGTTCAGGTTGATCATGACCCTAGAAATTCAGGTTGGGTATACCCGGTTAACCTTGCAATTACGGGAGATGTTGGTGACGTTATTGATTATCTGAACCAATGTCGCTTAGACAGAACAAAAAAACAGGATCGAATTCAATGGATCGATAATATTAAAAAAGCAACGAATTATTACACGCCACCCAGTTTACCTTCAGCACCGGGGAGCCTCCACAATACTGATGTTGTTGGAATACTACAGAGCTTTTTGTCATCAAATGATATTCTTACACTGGATGCTGGAAGTAATCGTATCTGGGCAACCCACAATCTGCGAATCAAGCATCCTCATCAGCTCCTGATGCCGGGTGGGATTGGCGGTATGGGTTGGGGAGGCCCGGCCGCAGCCGCTGCCCAAATGATATATCCCAATAAACGAGTTACGAGTCTTGCCGGAGATGGCGGGTTTTTGATGACGATAGATGTTGTCGCAACCTGCGTGCAGCACAATTTACCTGTCACTTTTATTGTTTCCAACAACCAAGGGCTCGGGATGGTACGAGACAACCAAGGTAATCAGCGTATCGCCACGGATTTTGGCTACGTTGATTTTGCCAAAATTGCTGAAGGAATGGGTGCAAGAGGAATGTCTGTTGATACGCGAGATGGTCTGGAAGATGCATTATATGAATCACATAAAAATATAGGGCCTGCAGTTATAAATGTTTCCATCGACCCGGAGGCAAGCTACCTTCCAGCATCAGATTCTGCACCACTTTAAGATTATAACCAATTTTTAATTTGAAATGAAATTTTGCTATGGAAAAAAAAAGACCTGTTGCTCTGATAACAGGTGCAGCAAATAACATCGGACGCGCCTGCGCGCATGAATTTGCTAAAGATTATTTTGTCATTTTGGCTGATCTTCAAGATGCTAGTAAAGTAGTGGACGAAATTGGAGATAATGCAATTTGTGTCAAAGGAGACGTTTCCGATCCAAAAGATTGTCGAGCATGGGTCCGAACAGCAGAAAAATTCGGGTCACTGAAGTGTCTTGTTCACTCAGCTGGTATCACAGCACGTGCGACACCAATTGAAAAGCTGCCCTTGGTGGAATGGGAAGCGATTATCAGGGTCAATTTAACAGGCAGCTTTCTTATTGCTCAAGCAGCCATTCCTGCTCTGCGCCGCACTCGATGCGCTTCCATATTATTAATCTCATCTCGCGCGGGTAAAACCGGATTCGCTGCCTTAGGCGTAAATCTGAATGCTTCCAAAGCGCATTATTCAGCATCCAAGGCAGGAGTGATTTCTCTAACCAAATCTTTAGCCGTTGAACTTGCTTCTGATAAAATTCGTGTGAATTCAATTGCACCCGGACCCATAGAGGGGACGATGCTTCCTAAAGCGCAGTGGGTTGAAATTTCCAAGCGTGTACCATTGGGTAGACTTGGTAAACCAGAGGAAATTGCCGCAGCGGCCTATTTTCTATGTTCATCCAAGGCTGAATTTATTACCGGCCACATATTGGATGTTAATGGTGGCGCATTAATGGATTGATACCGATAGCAACTTTCATTTCCGCAGGGACAGCTTCCTGACGATTTTATCGGTTTCCAATCGCTTTGCAAGGTCTAACGCACGATCAAGATCAGCGCGGGGTGTATAACCGTCTGATAGAGACTATGATAGATATTATTTAGGTTTTAGGAAAGCCCCCTGCCTGAGCTTCACCATGGTTTGGATACGCGGTATAAAAATAACTTACCGCTTATGATGATTTAACCCTATTGAACCACAAAAGCCAGCTTTTGGGTTGACATATGTCCCTTGGTGTCTGCCAGAAGAATTTTGAGTTTGTGTTTTCCGGTCGGAAGCTCAGCTTCGGGGATTTGAATCCCTTTATCCGTTGTGTGTTTCTTCAGCCGCGCCGTAATATCGATATCGAATATTTTCACATAAATCACCTTGAGTGTTGAAAGATCTATGGCGGTATCATCACGGGGGATAAACAAAATATCGATCTTGATCGGTTTGGGATAGCGTCCCCCATTTTTCGGACTGTTGAGGACAATAAAAGGTCCTCGCCCGACCTCCTCCTCCAGAAGCTTGCTGGCGATTTTCGGATCTTCTGGCGCGTCGGCCAACGCCGCCTCTTGCTTTGTGATGAGAATAAGACGGCCGGGCTTAGCAGATGAACCTTTTGATACAGATCCGAAGATCAGTGCCATTGCGGCAAGTGATGTCAGGATCTGTTTTAGAAAAAAGTGCTTCTTATTTGAAGTTTCCATTTGTCGCCCCCTTTTTTCTTCTGTTATTAAAAATCAAAAAAACTTTTTATTTATGGATCTTAGACGACTGATATCAGCAAAAACAACATAGATTCCATAACTTCGGTCATTGCGCCCAACATATCACCTGTAATACACTCAACCCGCCAATGGTAATAAAGGAGTATGGCAGCGGTTAATATTATGAAAATAAGATTCAGCCAGATTCCGCTTGATCCGAGAAAAAAAGAAAGACCGACAGGTATCAGCAAACCCAGAAAGGCTGAAACTTTCAACCGATTCTCAAAGAGCGGACGGCCCAGGCCCTTGTCGGGTCGTCCATACCGCAAAAACCTTGTGCCGAATATCATGCTTCCCCTGGCATAAGCGGGTATGATCATAAGCAGAAGACTCCGGTTATCCGTTAAACTCATGATGCCGCCCCATTTAATGGACAGCACGCAGATGATCGCGATAAGGCCCATCACACCGATCCTGCTGTCTTTCATTATGGCAAGCACCCTATCCACAGGTCGGTGCCCCAGAAGGCCATCTGCGGCATCACCCAGCCCATCAAGATGGAGTGCACCGGTGATCACAACGAGGAAAACGACGTCTAGCAGCGATACAACCGGCAAGGGCCAAAAATGTGAAACCGCCGCATCAAAAGCAGCTACCATCACCCCGAGGAGAATCCCGACGATTGGAAAAAACGGCGCAATTCCGCGCGGACCATATTCCTCCAATTTCCCAACCGGCAGGATGGTTAGAAACTGTATTGCAGATAGAAGGTTTTTCATCGGATGTTTTAAGGCTTGATCTGTACAGGAATTCCGGCGACCATCCAAAAGACTTTATCGGCAGTTTCAGCCACAGCCTGATTGACAAAACCGGCCGAGTCTCTGAATAGCCTGGAAAGCCTGTTTTCCGGAACGATACCCGTACCGACTTCGTTAGACACCAGAATAACCGTGCACTGCGCTTTTTTCAGAGACCGGGTCAAGCTGTGGGCATGTTCGGTGATTTTTTCAGGATCGTCGGTTTCCAAAAGGAGATTATTGATCCAGAGGGTTAAGCAATCGATAACCATGACGTCCATATTGGGGGTGTGATCGGTTATCGCTTCGGGAATCAGAACAGGAACTTCCAACGTCATCCAGTGATCCGATCTTTCTTTTTTATGACGGCCAACCCTTTGTTTCATTTCTTGGTCTTGGGGAACACAGGTGGCCAGAAAGATTTTTTTATTTCCGGATAGCTTCTCCCCCATTCTGAGGGCAGACCGGCTTTTGCCGCTCCTGCATCCACCAATGAACAGTACGATTTCTTTCAAAATATGTTCCAAAGTATTTGGGCATGGTAACCGGTCCCGAACAAAGCAGGGTTTCGGGTCGGTTTTACTCTTTTTCTATTTTTCGATTCCGACTCTGGCTTCGACCCCTTCCTCGTAATAATGCTTTATCGGTTTCATTTCAGTCACCAGGTCTGCAATGTCAATGATTGAAGGGGCGGCGTTTCGTCCGGTAATGATCAGTTCAACGTCTAAAGGTTTGGCATCGATGACGTCCAAAAGATTGGTGTCTGAAAAAAGTCCATAATTTACGGCAACATTTGCTTCCTCCAATATGATGATATTGTATTCGCACTTTTTCATGATTTTTTTCACTGTTTCAAGACCTTTGCGGGCAACATCGATATCCGCCTTTAAGGGCGTTCCTTGAACAAAGCGACCGAGGCCGAACTGCTCAACGGTAATGAGATCTGAAAACCGTTTCAGGGATTTTATTTCGCTATAGTCTCCCCGCTTGATGAACTGGGCAATGAAAATTTTTAGTCCCGCTCCCGCTGCTCTTATGGCCAGCCCGAGCGCTGCGGTGGTTTTGCCCTTTCCATCCCCCGTATATACTTGAACGTATCCCCTCATTTTCTTTTCCTTATTGAGTTAAGCGTGTCATCCCTCTTTCTTCATCATCCGGGCGATTGTTTCATGTAAGCTTTCCTCCCACGGTTTGGGATGTATGCCGAGTTTTTGTTCAATCCGGCTACAGTCAAGGACGGAATACATCGGTCTTTTTGCGGGAGTGGGATATTCGTCGGTTTTTATCGGTTCAACCGTCTCTATTTTCAATGGGGTGTATTGTTTTGCGATTTGAAAAATTTTTTCAGCAAAGAGATGCCAGGTGGCTGTTCCCAAACCGCAATAGTGATATGTTCCCCAATCGATCTTTATGGAATTTTGTATCTGCCGGCCGATGGTCAGAACAGTTTCCGCCAGATCGGCTGCGCTGGTGGGGGATCCGAATTGATCAGAAACGACCTTTAGTCTGCTGTTTTTTTCTGCCAGTTTGAGCATGGTTTTGACGAAGTTATGACCATAAACACCATAGAGCCAGGATGTCCTTATGATGATGTGTCTTTTGATTTGCAACCGTATTTTTTTTTCGCCTTCAGATTTGCTGTGGCCGTAGACCCCCAGGGGGAAAACCAGATCTGCCTCCGTGTAAGGACGCTTTGTTTCTCCGTTAAAGACATAGTCTGTTGAAATGTGAATAAGGGGAATATTCTTCTTTTCACATGATTGAGCGATATTTTCCGGTCCATCTCTGTTTACCGCAAGGGCCAGGGTTTTTTCGGTTTCTGCCCCATCGACATTGGTATAGGCTGCGGCATTAACGACAAGGGTTGCCGGGGGGGTCGAAACTAGTTGTTCGACCTGAAGAGAATCGGTGATATCGACTTCCGGAAGGTCAAAGGGCAGGATTTCAAAACCAAACCGGTTTCCCTGTTTTACAAGTTCATGGCCAAGCTGTCCCTTTGAACCGAAAATAATAATTTTCATGAGTTTTTCTTTAAGATAGGAAGGTTTTCAGGAAGGATATCAAAAAGACGGGGATACTGACTGTCCTTTTTTGAAATGGTTGGATTTTTTACCGGCCAATCAATGCCGATGTCAGGGTCCGACCATAACACCCCTCCCTCGTCCTGGGGAACGTAAACATCAGAGCACTTATATGAAAAAAGCGTTGTTTCGCTGATAACGCAAAAACCATGGGCAAAGCCTTCCGGGATAAAAAGTTGTCGTTTGTTTGTGCCGGAAAGATGAACGTTGACCCATTTTCCGAATGTTTCAGATTCCGGCCGGATATCCACTGCCACATCATAAATTTCACCGGAGATGACCTGAACGAGTTTTGCCTGGGCGTGTTTGATCTGGTAGTGCAATCCCCTCAAGGTCCCTTGAACCGAATAGGACAGGTTGTCCTGAACAAAGCACGGGTCAATCCCGTATTCCCGGTACCTGTCCTGATGATAGGTTTCCATAAAATAACCCCTGCTGTCCTGAAACACTTTGGGTTCGACAATGAGGAGACCTTTGAGTGATGTGGGGATAATCTTCATTATCGTAATTTTTCAAATTTAAGCATATCGATCAAATATCGGCCATAACCGTTCTTCAAAAGGGGTCGGGCCAATTGCTCCACCTGGCCGGCATCGATGTACCCCATCCGATAGGCTATCTCTTCAACACATGCAATTTTCAGACCCTGCCTGTTTTCAATGACCTCTATAAAGATGGATGCCTGCATGAGGGTTTCATGGGTCCCTGTATCGAGCCAGGCGATCCCTCTCCCCAGTCTTTCAACATGAAGTTTCTTCAATTTCAGGTAGGCCATATTCACATCGGTTATCTCGAGTTCTCCCCTTGGCGAAGGTTTAAGCCCCGCGGCGATATCAAGGACCTGATTGTCATAAAAATAGAGGCCGGTGACCGCATAGTTGGATTTTGGTTTTTCCGGTTTTTCTTCGATGTTTATCGCAACGCCCGAATCGTTAAAATCGACGACCCCGTATTGTTGTGGATTTTTCACCCAATATCCGAAAACCGTTGCACCTTCGATCCTTGACTTTGCTTGATTGAGCATCTCAGTTAAACCGTGGCCATAAAAGATGTTGTCTCCCAATATCATGCAAACATTTTTTTCTCCCACGAATTCCCGGCCAATAATAAAAGCGTGGGCAAGTCCTTCAGGCCGGGGCTGTGCGACATAGGAAATTGAAATTCCCCACTGGTTTCCATCACCCAAAAGTTTTTTGAAAAGGGGGAGGTCGTGGGGGGTTGAAATGAGCAAGATTTCCCGTATGTCCGCCAGCATGAGCACCGAAAGGGGATAATATATCATCGGTTTATCATACAGCGGAAGGAGTTGTTTGCTAACCACTTTGGTAATGGGATAAA
Source organism: Desulfobacterales bacterium (assembly GCA_011049715.1). Taxonomy (GTDB): domain Bacteria; phylum Desulfobacterota; class Desulfobacteria; order Desulfobacterales; family UBA2156; genus UBA2156. The sequence continues at coordinate 19,406 of DRHF01000443.1, read as the reverse complement.
GACGGGTGCCGGACCCGCCGGCAAGTACAATTCCTTTCATGCTTTTATTATCCTTGATGTTGGTCATGTTTGAAAATTTTAAGGATCGCCCTAATCGAGTTAAAACTTGATTAGATATTATTCGTTATTATTTATCGGTTATTGGTTTTGGTAAATTTAAATCAAAACTGTATCTTAATTAAAAGCGACTAAAACGAGTGTGGATTTCGCCATTTTTTAAGATTGCGAATTTTTTATGTTAATTTACGGTTTTTTGCAACGTTTTTTTCTGAACAGACTGCAAAAGAACTCCAGTATGTAGATGTAGGGTCAAGCCCTTTTCACTTTATATAAACTCGATCGCGATTACAGATTATTTTTGGCCTGGCGATATCGGCCAGGGTATGGTATTTTATGCGGTGGTTTATTTCACCGACCGAAATATGGCTAAATCAATCATAAACCGCATAAATTGGGACGCATCATGGAAGATGTTTTACAAAAAAAATATGATCATCTTAACAAAATTGTTATTGAAACAGGGAAAGTGGCGGTCGCTTTTTCCGGGGGGGTAGATAGTACCTTTCTATTGAAAGTATGTGTCCTTCTGCTGGGAGACAATGCATTGGCCGTCACTGCCCAGTCTTCGACTTATCCGGTCCGTGAGTTAGAGCAATCCAAAGAGTTATCCAAGCAGATTGGCGGAAAACAGATTATCATTGAATCGGAAGAATTGGATGTTCCCGGTTTTTCTGATAATCCACCGAACCGCTGCTTCCTCTGTAAATCCGAACTGTTCTCAAAAGTGATATCCATTGCAAAGGAACATGGGATCGAGTCCGTATTTGACGGAACCAACGCCGATGATGCAGGGGATTTCAGACCGGGCCGTGTTGCTGCCCGCAAATTTAGGATCCGAAGCCCTTTAGAAGAAGCCGGCTTAACAAAGCAGGATATCCGCGAGCTTTCCTGTGAACTTGGACTTCCCACATGGGATAAACCCGCGTTCGCCTGTCTCTCAAGCCGGTTTCCCTACCATACGAAAATCAGCAGACCGGCTTTACTCAAGGTTGAAAAGGCGGAAGACGTCCTGTGGAATTTGGGGTTGCGGGAATTCAGGGTTCGCCATCATGATACCGTTGCCCGCATTGAGTTGGGCCTAAAGGAAATGAAACTATTCTGGGCGGAGGATGCCAGGGAAAAAATCGTCACCGAATTTAAGTCTATTGGGTATACCTATGTGACATTGGATTTGGAGGGCTACCGGACCGGGAGCATGAATGAAACCCTATCGTTAGAGCAGATGGATAATGTTCAAAAAAAGCAAAAAACGAAGTGAATGTTGATGGTTTCGTAAAAAGTCCGATGAGGAGATTTCATGATTGAAAATATTGAGGATCTGGAAAACCTGCTAACAGACCAGCTCTATGTCAGTGATCGGGACCTGGCCACGGTGATCTATCTGGCCCTTAAACTGAAAAAACCCCTCTTCCTTGAAGGGGAGGCGGGGGTAGGTAAAACCGAGTTGGCCAAAGTCCTTTCCAAGGGGCTCGGACGGCATTTAATCCGGTTGCAGTGCTACGAAGGGTTGGATGCGAATACCGCCCTCTATGAGTGGAACTACCCTAAACAGCTCCTCCGAATCAAGCTCAATGAGGTAGACGCATGTCAAGGCGACACGTGGGAGGATATTTTCACCGAAGACTACCTTATAAAACGGCCCCTGTTACAAGCTATCCAACATGACAACATGAAGGAACAGGTTGTGCTCCTTATTGACGAGCTCGATCGGTCGGATGCGGAGTTTGAGGCTTTTCTGCTTGAGCTTCTCTCAGATTTTCAGGTTAGCATTCCCGAGTTGGGGACGCTCAAGGCGCTTGATATCCCGCTTGTGGTTATTACTTCAAACCGAACCCGGGAACTGCATGATGCCATCAAAAGACGTTGCCTTTACCATTGGATTGATTACCCGAGCATAGAAAAGGAGCATAAAGTGCTGCAGGTGAAAATACCCGGGATAGAGGAGCGTTTGGCAGATCAGATCTGCCGCTTTATGGGAGAGGTGAGATCCCATGAATTTTTAAAGCGTCCGGGTATAGCCGAAACCCTGGATTGGGCACATGCCCTTTTGGTTCTTAACCAAAACCATCTTGATGAGGAAACTGTTCGGGTAACTCAAGGGTGCTTATTCAAGTATAATGAAGATCGGCGCCTTTTCAACGAGATCAGAGGAGATCTCCTTCAAACAGCTTTATGCGGATGAATGCGATGAACAGTGTTTTTTCTTGCCGGGGTCTTACTGAAGCGATCTTGCTTTTCAGCCGTGAACTAAAGGAGGAGGGGTTTAAAACCACTCCGGCAAGGGTCCATGACATCCTTAGGGGTTTGCCGATGATCCGGATCGGCGATAAAAGGGAGTTTCGTATTCTCCTCCGGGCCAACATGGTGCGCAACCGGGAAGAACTTACCCTGTTCGATAAGCTATTTGAATCATTTTGGGGCGAAAGGCCCGATCAATCTCATAGTTGGCCGTGTGGAGAAGAAGTAGAGATCCCGGAAAGTAAAAAAACGCTTGTGGTGCTCGAGGAAGGTGAATCGGATGAAACCGAAATAGAACGAATTGGGGCAAGCCTCGAGGTGGTGGACTGGAGCAAAGATTTTTCCAGACTTGATTCCAAAGAGTTAAAGGAGGTGGAGCGCCTTGTGCTCCGAATCGCCCGCAGGCTTGGATACAAGCTTGCCAGACGTTTTAAAATGGCCAGGAAGGGCAGGATGATAGACTTTAGAAGCAGCTTTCGCCAATCCCTTCGTCATGGGGGGGAACTCTTTGACTTGCGGTACCGCAGGCGCCGGCTCCGCCGACTCGGGAAAATCTATCTGTTGCTGGATATCAGTGGTTCGATGGACGTTTATGGACACTTCTTTTTTGTTTTTATGTATGGCCTCCAGCGCGCACTTTATGAGGCCGAGACATTTGTTTTTAGCACCTTCCTTACCTATGTGACGCCTTATCTAAAGCGATTTGACTTTCAAAGGGCGATCGAACGCATTCAATCTTTGTCTGTCAACTGGTCAGGGGGTACAGATATCGGGACTTCGCTGACCCAGCTTTACCTGAGGCACCTGGGTCAAGAAATGGACCCCCGAACAGTGGTTATTATCGTCAGCGACGGGTGGGATCGAGGCGATCGGGATCAACTGGAACGTGCGATGAAGCTTATCCGACACCAGGCAGGCGAGATCTTCTGGTTGAATCCGCTTCTGGCCAGCCCCGATTATGAGCCTATCTGCCAGGGCATGCGATGCTCTCTTCCGTTCGTGGACCATTTCCTGCCTTTTTATAATTTGGAATCTCTGATCCGGATCTGCAATAAATTGGAACAGATGTCTTTGGGGTAAAGAAAACGGGGTTGTCTTAACGATCGGCGACTCGGACGAAATTGTCTAGGGCCTGCAATAAGTACCTTAGAAAAACGGTTCAACAAAAACCGAGAGATTGCCACCACAGACATCTCCGTCCTTTATACCCAGGTCATCCGTCAAATCAATGTCAAGGATTTCCGGTTTTTTGTCCTTAAGAAGGCACCGGATGGCCGCACTTTGAACCTGTCTTTCCCCACACCCCCCGCCGATTGAGCCATAGGTTGTCCCATCAAGACAGATAAGCATCTTTGCACCAACCTCCCGTGGGGTGGATCCGGCGGTACGGACAATGGTGGCAAGACATGAAGCGATGCCATTTTGTTGAAGATCTACAAGTCGATTAAATATTTCCCCATCGTTCATCAGTTTCTCCTTATATGCCGATGACACTCCTTAGTTTTTTGGCCTGCACGCTGGTTTTTCGACGAACACAGACAAGTTCAGCGGTAATTGAAAGTGCGATTTCCTCAGGTGATTCCGCTCCAATCGGTAATCCAATCGGGGTAAAAACATCCTTAAGCCGATCAGAAGGAATTCCCTGATTGGAAAGCATTTCAAGAACAAAACCCACCCTTCTACGACTGCCGATAAGCCCGACATAGGCTGTTTTCCGGGGAAGAATTTCCGATAGACATTCCGTATCATGTTCATGTCCCCGGGTGATGATGACCACAAATGAAGATGTATTAATATTCGCATTTTGAAGGGCCACAACGAAGTCATCGGCAATGACCTCGCACCCCTCAAAAAGGGATGGGTCAGCGGAATCCGTACGGTCATCAATCACGGTAACAGAAAAATCGACTTTGCGGGCAAATTGGGCAAGCGGTTTGGCAATATGTCCTGCTCCACAAATGACCAGTTTAGCCTTTTGAGCAATGATATCGAAAAAAACACTTAGGCCTTGCACAATATCGATTATCTGTTTTTTCTGTGTCCTCAAAGCCTGAATTGCATATTTATATATAAGCCCGTCCAATTGTTTGTTCCCCGTACCACCTTCGACGGAACCGTCATCCAAAACAATGGTTTTGTTTCCCGGCATGATGTCCTTAACAGACGAAGAAATAACCGTTGCCAGGCAGAATGTCCGGGAAGTTTCAAGAAGATCGGTTATGCGTGAAATCATATTCGTAATCGACCCTTTTTGATTGGTGATTTGAAGGAAACAGTTCGGTAATCGGATGTAAAAAAATTTTCATGGTCTACATAAAAAATAACTATAAAATTGAATCTCTTTTTTATTTGATTAAGCATTATATACTTCTCTTTTTCGTTTGTAAAATAGATTCCAAGCCGGTGTTTTTGTCCCCTGACTTTGGGAAAACAGAAACCCACCGGTCACAACTCCTGCCCGGGTGTATACTGTCTGCTTTTCATGCCATTGCGGTTTTTATTGCTTTGTGATAGACAAACTTGGGTAAAACAGCATCACAACTTCGTAACATAACCAATGGATAGGGTAATATGGAAGATCAGGCATTATATGATGTGGTCATCTTCGGTACGGGCCCTGCCGGTCTCCAGGCAGCCATTCACGCTGCACGCGCCAAGGTCCGCGTCCTGGTGATGGGGAGGAAGCACAAATCGAGCTTGTATAGAGCCCATGTCGAAAATTACTGTTGTTTGGGTGAAACTTCGGGAGAAGCGCTTCTTTTGCAAGGTATGGAACAGGCATCGAATTCAGGCGCTGATTTTCTCCATGAAGATGTTATCAAAACCGCCCACGAGGGCGACCTTTTCAATTTTTTGACTGAAAGCGATCAGACGATCAAAGCTCGAACCCTTATCCTTGCAATGGGGGTGACGCGCAACCGTTTGGGTGTCCCGGGAGAGAAGGAATTTTTCGGGAAAGGGGTGAGTTACTGTGTGGACTGTGATGCGAACTTCTACAAGAATGAAACGGTTGCTATTGTCGGAAATGAATCGGCAGCTGTTTCAGGTGCGCTAACGCTTCTATTTTATGCCAAAAACGTCCATCTTGTTTCAGATCGACTTCAAGTTTCAAACCACCTTGAGTATCAGGTTAAAGCGTCGGCTGTTCAGGTCCATTTGGGACGCAGGGTCAAAGAGATCATCGGTCGTGATTCGGTCGAAGGCGTTGTGATGGACAACGATGAAACGCTAAACATCAATGGTGTGTTCATAGAAACCGGCGCAAAGGGGGCGGTTGAGCTGGCGAGTAGTCTTGGCGTTGCCTTGGATGATGAAAAATTTCAGTTTATTGTGACGGACAAACAACAACAGACCAATGTGGTGGGCATTTATGCAGCAGGTGATATCTGCGGGCCACCATGGCAGGTGGCCAAGGCGGTTGGGGAAGGTTGTGTCGCCGGGCTTTCCGCTGCCAAACATGCTAAAAAAATGAAATGAGAGGCAGAAAAAAATGGCAATCCAACCGAAGGAAAAGGAAACGAAAGCAATGTCTCATCCAAAGACTCGCGTAGCCCTTTTGAGGACAACAGACAGAAAATCGGGGGTTGAGGGTTCGATAAGCGCCCTTGGGATCAACCCGGTAAAGAACAAGAACGTGTTGATCAAACCCAATTTCAACACCGCAGACCACACGCCGGGTTCGACCCACAACGATACCCTCCAGGCCGTTGTAGAGACGGCATGGCAAATGGGGGCCAGATCTGTGAGCCTCGGAGAACGGAGCTATCCATTGACCAAAGAAGTTATGGCGCAGAAAGGGATCTTTCCGCTGATGCAGAAGCTCGATGTAAAAATCATCGACTTCGACAAATTGGACCAGAAAGACTGGGTGAAGGTCGACGCTAAAGAGAGCCACTGGCAGGATGGATTTCGAATTGCGCGTCCCATTTTGGAGGCGGAATGCCTTATTTCGACCTGCTGTCTAAAGACCCATCAGTTTGGCGGTGTCTTTACCCTTTCCTTGAAACTCCATGTGGGCGTAGTTCCCACGAACCGGCATGGTTATGACTACATGTCGGAACTCCACACATCACCCCATCAACGAAAATTGATCGCAGAAATAAATGCGCCTTTTAAACCCAACCTGGTCGTGCTGGACGGGATTGACGCTTTTGTTGACGGTGGTCCGGCGAACGGCAAACGGGCGGCGGGAAATCTTTTTCTAACCTCCACCGACCGCGTGGCAATCGATGCAGTAGGTGTGGCGGTGTTGAAGTTGCTGGGGAGTAACAATCAGATCATGGAACCAAAGATTTTTGATCATGAACAGATCGCCAGAGCAGCAGAGATCGGTATCGGGGCATCGTCTCCCTCAGATATCGATGTAGTCGCTGCAGATGATCAGAGTCGTCAGTATCGGAATCAGATTGTAGAAATACTGAACAAGGGATGACGCTGGGCAAAGGAGAGTTTTTTTAAAAAAATCAGGAGGCAACATAATGACTTCAAAAATACCGACGCGGAAAGAGGCCTTTGATCTTCTTTCAAAATACAACCAGAATGAGAGTCTCATCAAACATGCTCTGGCAGTGGAAGGTGTCATGCGCTATTTTGCCAGAACACGTGGGGAAGATGAAGAAAAATGGGGGATTATTGGACTGATCCACGATCTTGATTATGAGCAGTTTCCGGAGAGACATTGTAAAAGAACCAAGGAAATACTCCGGGAGCAGAACTGGCCCGAGGAATATATCCGGGCTGCCATAAGCCATGGATGGGGGATTTGCATTGATGTACAGCCGGAGACCGATCTGGAGAAAATACTTTATGCTGTGGACGAACTCACCGGCCTGGTGGTGACAACCGCATTGGTTCGGCCCTCAAAAAGTGTCATGGATTTAAAGGTCAAATCTGTAAAAAAGAAGTGGAAAGACAAAAGATTCGCAGCAGGTGTGAATAGATCGATCATCGAAAAAGGCGCTCAGATGCTGGATATGGAATTGCAGGATCTGATAACCGGTACCATTATGGGCATGCGAGAGGTCGCAGAGGATATAGGATTGGCGTGAAACAAAAAAAAATTGAAGAACCGGTCATCCGGTACGGTTATAGTCCGGGCGCAATCGGCCGAATTACCGAATTACATGCCAGATACTATCATCAGCATTGGGAGTTCGGTCTCTTTTTTGAATCTAAGGTTGCATCTGAGTTAGTAGAGTTTTTAAGTCGATTCGAGGAGAACCGAGATGGCCTTTGGACCGCAGTTGCAAACACACAGATTGTCGGTGCCATAGCCATTGATGGGATCCATGCAGACGCGGGAGAAGCGCATCTGCGGTGGTTTATTCTGGCGCCGGAGTATCAGAATGTTGGTACCGGTAACCGACTTTTGGGACAAGCGATCGATTTTTGCAGAAAAGCGAAATTTGATCGCATCTATCTTTGGACTTTCTCAGGCCTTGACGCCGCGCGGCATCTCTATGAAAAATATCGTTTCCGTTTTGTGGCGGAACAGGCGGGGAGTCAATGGGGAAAGCGTGTGACCGAGCAAAAATTTGAGGTTGATCTTTGAACCAAACTTTCAGTCAATGAACCAGAATTACAAATAGGAGCGAAACTCGGTATTGATCACCCGAAACAGCTCCTCTCCGATGGAAATCCCTGTATCAATAAACTGGGGACCATATTTTTTCCCCGTATCGGTTCGGAATGTCTGTTTGATCTTGGCCAACCCCTCCATCCCCTGGGGGTAGTGGGCGATAAATTTGGAGATCGGGGTTTTGAAAAATGATACCATGTCCCAGATGGTATCTGTAAAATTGTCAGGCCCCCAACGAAATTTATCGCCGTCATAAAGGCAGTTTGAAACAAGAGAATCCTCTTTTAAATCCGATCCTTCATTGTCTTTAAACGCTTCATGGTTGCGGATAGCCTGACAGATCATCGTCACCTCTTCGGGTAAGAATGGGTAGCCTTTCAGAACCTGTTCTGCGGAATTCGCCCCTTTTAGCGCATGATTTTTTTGTTTGCGTTTGATGTCGTGAAGGAGGCCGGCAGACTGGGCTTTGAGTAGTTCTCGTTCTGTTAAATCCCTGGAATATCCGGCATTTTTGCTTTCGACAATCACGATGGCTCCAGAATCTAGGGAGACTTTTATCGCATGTTCTAAGCCATGGCCGAAGTCGTCCTCCAAATGCTCTGAAACAAATACCCGCAATTTTGAAATTATCGGATCTGTGTCAAAAAATTGCCTAGATATTTGATTGGCCCAGAAAAGATCGTGGTAAAAGCTGGGGTCTGAAAAACGCGAAGCGATCTCATGGGCACATTTGCGAAGGCGAATGTATACCGATTCCATACTATCAATTTTAATACCACGCGTTGAATTCTTAAACAAGGATTTTGAATAGAACAGGTGTTGGGAGGACTGCGATAGGTCTAACGGATAATACACCTATCGACCCAAGGTTCCGCAATCGATTTTAAATAATTGAGTTTTTGGTCGTCATACCCGATTTCATTGTTCTGAAAAAACTCGGGGTGGAGCATCACTGCGGGATGAAATCTTTGCAAAACATATAGCATTGCACCTTCTATGTATTGGGAAATGCGCTCAACCACGCCTTCGTTTACAAACGGTCTTATACAGGTTGTCCTGAACTCGTAATTTATCGCTGACGCCATAATGATCCGGATACTCGAAAAAATGTCCTCCGGTTCGATAGCCTTTTTGATTACCGGGGAATAATCAAACGGATCTGTTTTGATGTCCATGGCAATATAATCCACAAAACCCTCTTTTAAGAGACGCCGGATAACCCCGGGCCGGCTGCCGTTTGTATCGACTTTTACTGAATAACCGAGCTGTTTGACCTTTTCGCAAATAGAGAGGAGATCGTCCTGGATGGTCGGTTCTCCGCCTGAAAGAACCACCCCGTCTAACAAACCCCTCCGGCTTGCAAGGAAACTGAAAATCTGCTCTTCGCTTAAAAAGCCGTTGCTTTGTGGTTCTCCTTTTGAAAGTTCCGGATTATGACAATAGGGACAGTCAAAATTACACCCTGAAAAAAAGAGGACACAACTCACTTTTCCTGGAAAATCGATCAATGAATTTTTCTGTAATCCCCCGATAACCATAGCACAAAAAAAGGTAAAACGCCCTGCACTTCGAAACCGAAAAAAAGTTATGCCACTTGGAATGTTTTTCCCACGCCGAATTCAGTTTTCCTTCCGCCATTCCCTTTTCTGATCGGTTTGCGGTAGTCGATAACGCCCGAATAGACTTCAGTCTCCTGGCTACATGTGTAACACTTTGTCTGTTCTCCCTTGATGTAACCGTGGGATGGGCATATACTGAACGTGGGTGTAAGTGTGAAATAAGGGAGGTGAAAATTCGTGGCGATCTTTTGAATGAGGCCTTTAATCGCTCCGAGATCATTGACCTGTTCCCCAAGAAACACGTGAAGAACGGTTCCACCGGTATACTTTGTCTGCAGCGTGTCTTGGAGCATCAACGTTTCAAATATATCGTCGGTATAATTGACCGGAAGCTGGGTGGAGTTCGTGTAATACGGGGCAGCCCCATGTTGATAAGCATCTTCATTGGCACAGATAATATCAGGGAACTGTTTTTTATCAATCATCGATAGTCGATAAGATGTTCCTTCTGCAGGCGTTGCCTCCAGATTGAAAATATCTCCGGTTTCCTGCTGAATTTCTGATATGATGCCACGAATAAAATCCATCACCTCAAGCGAAAACTTCTGTCCGGTCTCTGTAGCAATATTTTCACCCAAAAAGTTTAAGCATGCTTCATTCATGCCGATGATGCCGATGGTGGAAAAGTGGTTCTTCCAATAATCACCCGTAAGCTGGTTAACCTCCCGCAAGTAAAATTTTGAGTAGGGATATAGGTTTCGTTCAGTAAATTGTTCGAGAACCTTTCGTTTAATGGAGAGACTCTTTACCGCCAAAACGACTTTTTCTTTTATGCTGTTGAAAAAGTCCTCGTTCTTTTGAGCCAGGTATGCGATCCGCGGCAGGTTAATGGTCACAACGCCAATCGATCCGGTCAGCGGATTCGCTCCAAAAAGGCCTCCCCCTCGTTTTAGCAGTTCCCGGTTGTCGAGGCGAAGACGACAACACATCGATCTTGCATCCTCCGGAGACATATCCGAGTTTACAAAATTGGAAAAATAGGGAATGCCGTATTTTCCGGTCATCTTCCAAATCGCCTCAAAATTTGGGTTTTCCCAGTCAAAGTCGGTTGTGATGTTATAGGTCGGTATGGGAAACGTAAAGACCCTTCCTTTGGCATCACCTTCCATCATTACCTCGGCAAAAGCGATATTTATCATATCCATTTCCGGTTGGAAGTCGGCGTATGTCTCCTGACATGCCTTGCCACCGATGATCGCAGGGTGATCTTTCAGTATAGATGGCATATAAAGATCGAGGGTGATATTGGTAAATGGGGTCTGGAAACCGACCCGTGTGGGTATATTGATGTTAAAAACGAATTCTTGCATCGCTTGTTTGACTTCTGTGTAATCAAGTTTATCAAAGCGTACAAAGGGAGCGAGAAGTGTGTCAAAATTGGAAATCGCCTGGGCGCCCGCAGCTTCACCCTGCAGTGTATAGAAAAAATTGACGATTTGACCCAAGGCCGATCGAAGATGCTTGGGTGGGCCACTCTCCACTTTTCCTTCTACGCCTTTAAATCCTTTCAAAAGAAGATCTTTCAGATCCCACCCCACACAGTAGACAGCAAGGAGGCTGAGATCATGGATGTGGAAATCGCCGTTCGTATGAGCGTCTCGGATTTCCGGGGGATATATACTGTTCAACCAGTATTCTGCGGTGATATCCGAGGAAATGTAATTGTTGAGTCCCTGGAGGGAATAGCACATATTACTGTTTTCCTTGATTTTCCAATCCAGCTTCTGGATATAATGATCGACAAGGTCAACGTTGGCTTTGGTCGTTATGCGTCTGATTTGAGCATGCTGTTCTCGGTATAAAATGTATGCCTTTGCGGTCTTGTAATATGGGGAATCGAGAAGTACCCTTTCCACAATATCCTGGAATTCTTCTACTTCCGGACGGGGATCGAGGCGCATTTCATGGGCCAGGGTGAGAACCCTGAGGGTTAACTTTTTGGCCTCCTTTTCTCCAAATTCTTCGGTTGCTTTTCCGGCTTTTGTGATTGCCTGTGTGATTTTTTGTGAGTTGAAAGTAACAACTCTACCGTCTCGCTTTTTGATATGTTCAAACACAAATGCCCCCCGCTTGGATTTGGCCCACCTGACCAAAATTGCAAATGGATTATTAAATTGACAGAATTCCTTTATGAAGGAAAATGCCATGCAGCTTGTCGAAACAGAGCGAAAATTCCGCCCATTCAGGGTTGCATGGCGCCTTAATCCAAAGATGTATCATTATGGTAGGAAATTATCTGTATAGCAATATCTTGTTGTCTGTCAAGAAAAAATATCTATATATTGAGGAATAAAATAAAACAATGGGAAATTACATCTTTCTTCCCTTGCTTTTATTTGGACAAATCGATAAAATTCGATGTTTTCCTGCTATTCAAAACATTACCGCTATGCATAAGGTTTCATGATGCGATTTGATGAAAAACCGATATTTAGAAAAATTATCGTTCCTTGGTATGACTCCGAAACCGCCTGCCTCCTTTTGATCCTATTTATGGTACTTGTCTTTTTATTCGGGATTGCGGGTCTATCTGTTTCAAGTGAGATTGTTGAATATAATGACTTTATTTGGGTGCCGATCCTGCTTATTCTGCTGAGCGGCTGGGTGGTCGTTTCTACGATGATTCGGCTGATTAAACGATTTCCGATCTAGTGTCCATCAATAATTAGTCAAGTTTCGCACCCCCAATAGGGCACAGTGCCGCATCTGGTGTGGGGTAAATAAAATTTTTTGGAAAAACAATGAGGCAATCAGTTTGAACCGGTATCCATAAAGTAATCACCGTGCACAGGCACGCGATGGTCTGGTTTCTTTTTACCCTATGCCTGATGCGGCTTTCCTTAAAATATCAGGTGTGAATCATGAGTCAAATATCAAGGGCCGGGTAGAGCAGTTCGATGAAGTAGTGCAGGATTCTGGCTGTGGCCCCCCAAATAACGACATCCTCATGCGGATATGAAAGGGTGGGTGTATCCGGCAGATACCCATGAAAGTTATTCTCCTTATGGGTGCGGACAAGCTTTTTAAACGGAATTTCGAATGCTCTTTGGATTTCTTCCGAATCAAACGCCAGCGGTCCCTTACCATTCCATATTCCCACAAAGACCTCTATATCTTTATGGTTGATGGTTTGGAAATGCCCCATGGAACCGATAAAATCGATCTGATTCCTTGGAATATTCACTTCTTCTTCAAGTTCTCGATAGGCGGCATCCATTGGGCTGGCATCGGCTTTGTCAACATGCCCTCCGGGGAGAGCCACCTGGTTTCGCCATGGATATCCCTCATTGTCGGATTTTTGAATAGCCAGTAGACAGGTCTCTTTTCTAAAAAAGAGGAGAAGAAAAACACTCGTTAGCTGATACGAAACGTCACCAGGGGTTTTTGGGTGGGTTGTATTCCGGACGATTTGTTTTATATAAGCAGAATCGATGTTTAAATCGATGAAATTTTCCATGGTACAAGAATGATCCTCACTTGATAGGTAACCCACCCGATTTGTATTCTTACTGGTTGTAAATTTGGTATGTCAATGGTTTTGCACGAAATAGCTTGACTTTTCATATGATTATATTTAATTTTTACTAAATGAAGCGACACGAAACGGCAAAAGATCTAAAAAACTTACCGCTAAACGATTAAAAAAGTAAAAGGACTTTTAGAAGTATGTTCATTATGGGTAATCTGTTGATGGCTGTCGCAAAAGTTCTCGATTTTGTTCTTCTCATATTCATGTGGGTCGTAATTGCTCGTGCGGTGCTCTCCTGGGTGAATCCCGACCCTTATAACCCGATCGTCCGCTTTATCCATAATATAACCGAGCCGGTTCTATATCCCATTCGAACCAAACTTCCCGTTGGATTCGGCGGCATCGATCTTTCTCCGATTATCGTTTTTCTTTGCATCATTTTTTTGCGAACCTTTGTTGTCAGCAGCCTTTTCAGATTGTCTTCAACCTTGCTTTAACCGTTTGATTCAGGAGGAAAGGTATCATGAAAATAACACCCCTTGATATCCAGCAAAAGCAATTCAGAGTTAAATTCAGAGGCTTCGACATCCTGGAGGTTGATACTTTTCTTGAGCAGTTAGCTGTTTCCTTTAGATCTCTTCTGCAGGAAAATGCCGGTCTTCATGAAGAGATCAAAAAACTGAAAATTGAGACCCAAAGATCGAAAGAACGGGAGAAGGCTTTTGAGCGGGCCATGTCAAATTCTCAAAAAGCGTTGGAACAGATGAGGGAAAATGCCAAAAAAAGCGCCGATCTCGTGGTTGCAGGTGCGGAGGTGGTGGCTGAAAAAATGTTAACCCGGGCCCATAACCGTCTGGCTCAGCTCCATGAAGATATTGCGGAGTTGAAACGTCAGCGTATGCAGATAGAAGTTCAAATTCGTTCGATCATCGAAACCCATACCAAGCTTTTAGAAATGGGAAAAGAAGACATGAAGGCGATGGATGAAGAAGATTCGAAATTAAAATTGCTGAAAAAATCTGAAACAACTTCATTATAAGCAAAAAGAGCATACCGTTTTAATCTGGAGTAATCGATGGCGAAAATTGATGCGTTTTTTAAATTGATGCACGAACAGGGGGCGTCAGATCTCCATTTGGTAGCCGGACAACAGCCGATTATCAGAATACGGGGTGAAATGGAGCGGATCAAATATAAAAGGTTGGACAATGATGATCTGACCAAGATGCTGTATGAAATCACCCCTGAAGAAAAGATAAAGATATTTGAAGAATCCGGCGATCTTGATTTTGGATATGAGATACCGGGGCTCGCCAGATACCGCGCGAACTTTTTCAATCAAAAATATGGAGTTGGCGCTGTTTTCAGGGAAATTCCGAATACAATCATGACCGCGGAGCAGCTCGGGCTTCCACCGGTCATCCCTAAATTGTGCATGCTTCCCAGGGGGTTGGTTGTGGTGACGGGTCCGACCGGGAGTGGAAAATCGACCACGTTGGCCGCCATCATTGACCAGGCGAATCGTTTGAGGAAGGACCATATCATTACCATCGAAGACCCCATTGAATTTGTGCACAAAAGTCAAAATTGCATCGTCAACCACCGGGAGGTGGGGACCCATACCAAATCATTCTCCGCGGCCCTGCGCGGCGCCCTCCGTGAAGATCCCGATATCATTCTGGTGGGCGAAATGAGGGATCTGGAAACCATCTCTCTTGCCATGGAAGCTGCATCCACAGGGCATCTTGTCTTTGCAACATTGCATACCACCAGCGCAGCAAAAACCGTTGATCGGATGATCGAAGTTTTTCCCGCAGACCAACAGGCACAGGTTCGCAGCACATTGGCCGATGGTATCCGGGCAGTGGTTGCCCAGGTCCTGTTTAAAAGGGTGGATATCAAGGGCCGGATTCCTGCACTCGAGGTATTGATTGCCACCCCTGCGGTTCGGAATTTAATCCGAGAAGCAAAGACACACATGCTGGCCGGCTCAATGCAGGTCGGCAAAAAGTACGGCATGCAACTTTTAGATGATGCGATTATGGATCTGTACGAGAAGGGGCGGATCAGTCCGGACGAGGCCTATGCCAAGGCAAATGAAAAGTCTAGATTCAGACCCCTGATAAAGGGGGCGCCCGCTGATTTCACAGAAGTGTGATTTGAGGGGGAGAAAGGAATGTCATGAGGAAAGAGGAAGTCGATTATATGCTCAATCAGATGCTCGACTCGAACAAGAACGTCTCGGACATTAATCTGACTATCGGTAAACCGCCCCAAGTCGAAACATTTGGTGAGCTGATGCCGGTGGATATTAAACCAAAATTTAACAAGCTTACCCCGTACCAGACGGAGGTTTTTGCCCTGAATCTGATCAACCGGGATCGTCGCCTAACCGAGGTGCTCCTCAGAGAGGGATCCTGTGACCTATCATACAGATTGTCTACCAAAGCCCGGTTCCGGGTAAACATTGCCTCGAGGTCCGAAAATTATTCCATTGTCATGAGAAAGCTGGAATCAAAGATCCCGACCATCAAAGAACTCAACCTCCCTGACGCTTTTTATCAGATTGCACAGGTGAAAAATGGGATTGTCTTTGTTACGGGTGCAACCGGGGTTGGAAAAACCACATCAATCGCTGCTGTTCTGGATGAGATAAATGAAAAAAAATCGGTACACGTTGTTACCCTCGAAGACCCGGTTGAATATCAACATTCACATAAAAAATCGACGTTTAATCAACGAGAACTGGGGACAGATTTTGATACATTTGCCCACGGACTGCGGGCAGCGCTCAGACAGGCGCCTAAGGTGATCCTCGTCGGTGAAATGCGTGATCGCGAGAGTGTGGAAATCGGATTAAGCGCTGCAGAGACCGGCCATCTGGTACTAACCTCTTTGCATACGATTGATGCGGGTCAGGTGATCAGTCGTCTCCTCAGCATGTTTAGCACCGAAGAGGAAAACCAGGTGCGTATTCGTCTCGCAGACACGGTTCGCTGGATCGTATGCCAGCGGTTGCTACCCAAAGTCGGTGGTGGGAGAATCGCTGCGTTTGAGGTACTGGGGTCAAATCTCAGGGTGAAAGATGCAGTCCTCCACGGTGAATCAGAGGGAAAAAGCTTTTATGAAATGATGCAGGCTGGAAAAGCATTCGGTATGTCAACCTTTGACGATTACATTATCGACCTGTATGAATCAGGGTTAATCACAGAAGAGACCGCACTTGCATATGCGTCCCGCCGGGGAGTTATTGGCCGTGGCATAGACTCGATCAAGAGTGCAAGGGGGGAGGCGACGACGAACATTGGCGGACTTGAACTGGATCAGGAGTATGAGAGAACCAACGTCCCCCGTTATAGGAAATGAAATCGTTTTTATATATGAAGAACCAATCTGATAAACCAGGGGAATTGTACCCCTCCATGGCATTTGAGCGATGAAGGAGATCATATTTCATTATGGATGTCGTTTGCAATGATTGCCAGAGTAAATTCAGAATCCCTGATGAAAAAATACCCTCGGGGAAGGCAGCATCTTTTGCCTGTCCAAAGTGTAAAAGCAGGATAACCGTGGATTTGAATGATAAAAAAGATGACGCAGGCCAGGTGACGGCGGGAGATGAAAACAAAGATGTCCTGAAAGATGTTTTATATGGAAGCGACTCAGGGCGCTTTGATGCTGAAAAAGATCTTTTAAATATTGTATATCAATATGATGCTTCAGAAAAATCGTTTGATTTTGTCGAAACAGAGGGGAAAACCGCCCTCATCTGCGAATCCGATTCTGCGATAAACCAACCCATCACAGATACCCTTCAATCGATGGCGTACCATATTTCAAACGCCCAAAACGCCCGTGATGCTCTAAGAATGATGTGGCATCACCTTTTTGATCTTATAGTGGTCGATGAGAAATTTGACACCGACAACCCGGAGACCAATCCGGTGATGAAGCACCTGGAAGATCTGAACATGTCGGTGCGCCGGAATATTTATGTGGTCATGATCAGCAAAAGATTTCGTACCATGGATCAGATGATGGCGTTTAACAAAAGCGTCAATCTGATCATTAATGCCGACAAAATTGATCAGACTGAAAAGATCTTGAAACGAGGCCTGTCCGATCAGAAAATCCTTTACCAGATATATAAAGACCAATTAGCCAAAGTGCTCAGCATGTAGAATCGGCATTGTGCTCCTCCCGCCCATCTCTCTGAATTGAAGAACCCTGCAACCCCGAATATAAATCTTCTCTGCGCTTCTCCAAGCTACGTTGAATGCGCTCGCGGTTTCGGTTCAATCTTCCGCCAAACAAAAAATATTCGAGCAGTTGAAGGCAGAGATCTGCGTTGCCTGGATTTCTAACCGTCTTTTATTGTCACCGTAAATATTTTGGGTTTTACATTGACCAGTATCGTGGCCACCGGCAGGGTGATGATTGCACGTCTTGGGTATATTCCGGGTTTGAGGGCGTTCAGGTCGATATGCACTTTGATTCCCTTGTCCATTTGAAGCTTTTCCAAAACATTCTCAGGCCCCTTCACCTCGATATTGATAACAGGTGGGGTGATTTTGTAAGGATACGGCGATCCTTTTCCCTCAACAGGGATATCTTGAAATTTTCTGGAAACTATCCTTTCTTTGATTTGTACTTCAACGTGAATCGGTTTAGAGATAAAGGGAGCTGTAGTTCCTTCAAGGAGATCAAGCACTATTTCTTTCTGAAATGATTCAGATATGCCATTTACATCAATCGGCTTTGTCAGAATTTCTTTTTGTTGGGATACGATTTTCTCAGAACCTCTCAAAATGATGAATGACGGCTTTGCTTTTGTTTCAACAACCTCGAATCCAGGTGCCGGGTTTCCGGAGATAGAGATGACAACCGGTACGGCCTTCTTCACTTCCTTTTCCATCTTCATCGTTAGAAAAGACGGATTGACCTTAAGGATGGAAATTCCCTCTGGGAGCTTGACATTTTCAGGGTTTACCGGAATGGCATGAACACCGATCAATAGATCGGATACGTCCAATTTGTATTGCAGTTTCATCTCAGGAAGGGTTTTTTCCAGGGCTTTAAGGGCGCGGATTCGTGCTCCAATTCCTTTTGGCGGATGCTCGGTAATGATCAACCCTTTAGGGATATTTTGAACATCGATCGGAATAAATATGTCGGTTTCATACGATGATGAACAGCTGAAGAGCAGCAGAATAGCTGCTCCCATTAGGCATAAATGAAATGTGTATTTATTTGAGCGCCCTGTCTTCAATGCCATAATCTACAATAAGACATGGTAATCTTGGCAACTGATGCCCTATGGTTTCCCAGTTCTGATTTTTGTGTATTTAGAATTAAAAAATCCCATATACCTCTAAACGTACCCAACCGTAAAGACTTTTTTTTACGCGCCTTTTATGGCATCGATAATTTTGACGGTCGCGAACGTATTGGCAACGTCATGAACCCTTATAATGTGAGCGCCGCGGAGGATTGCAGCTGCGACAGCTGCCTGGGTTCCGGTTTCCAGCATCTGGGAATCCGGAAAAATATTGTTACCATTTTTCTTTTTAAGAAGGTTTCGTATAAAGGATTTTCTAGATGGCCCAATCAGAATGGGAAGCCCCAATGTTTGGAATTCATCCAGCCGGTCGATGAGTTCAAAGTTGTTCTCAACTGTTTTTCCGAAACCGATCCCAGGGTCAAGGATCACCTTCGATCGGCGAATCTGCCCTTTTTCCGCCCTTTTGACAGCCTTTTCTAAAAACGTTTTGATTTTTTGGACAATATTATCATATTTGGGCGCCACCTGCATGGTTTTGGGCGTCCCAAGCATATGCATCAAAATAACAGGAACTTCGTAATAAGACACAGTACCCGCCATTTCGTCATCAAAACGGAGTGCGCTGATATCGTTGACAATGGAAGCCCCCGCTTCAATGGCTTGCCTGGCAACACCGGCCTTGGTGGTATCGATGGAGATGGGAATAGCGATTTGCCCCGATAGTTCTTTGATCACAGGAACCACGCGTCGGATTTCCTCTTCCTCCGGCACCTCATCGGAATACGGACGCGTGGATTCTCCGCCGATATCGATGATATCGGCCCCTTCTTCGGTAAGCTTTAACCCTTGAGCAACCGCATCTTTATATGAATAAAACTTGCCGCCGTCTGAAAAAGAATCGGGTGTCACGTTGACAACGCCCATGATCAAGGTACGTCTACCAAGGTCAAGGCGGTGTCCATTCCATGAAATCGTATGGGTCTGCATAGGCGAATTTCTGTGATTACCGGATGTTGATCATGGAAAAACGAGTGGTTGATTACGCTTCGAGTGGGGCTTCCTTCGCCTTCGCGGCGGAGGTATCCGCCTCTTTTTCCTTTTTATTAGGGCTTTTGGGTGGAATATCGATTTCCGGCCTTAGGGAATGAATAAGCTCATCGA